>NZ_JBHSMS010000067.1:0-25527 GCF_042656795.1 Massilia jejuensis
GCCCCTGCTAACGTTTACAACACCCCAAAAGAAAAATGCCGTTCAGTCTTAACTGAACGGCATTAGACCCGCGAGTCGGCTTTTTCATTCAGGCAACGACGAATCAGTCGTCGCCACCCACGATGCCCAGCAGACGCAGCAGGGCGGTAAAGACGTTGAACACGTCCAGGTAGATCGCCAGCGTGGCGGTGATGTAGTTGGTCTCGCCGCCATTGACGACGCGGTTGACGTCGTACAGGATGAAGGCCGAGAACACGCCGATCATCAGCACCGAGATCACGATCGTCAGCACCGGCAGCTGCAGGAAGATGTTGGCCACGATCGCCAGCAGGATGACGACGGCGCCGGCCGTCAGCCAGCTGCCCATGCCGGACAGGTTGCGCTTGGTCGTGGTGGCGATGCTGGCCATCACGGCGAAGACGACGGCGGTGCCGCCGAACGCGGTCATGATCAGCGAGCCGCCATTGCTGTAGCCGAGCGTGTGGCGCAGCAGCGGGGTCAGCATCAGGCCCATGAAGAAGGTAAAGCCGAGCAGCACGAACACGCCGACTGCCGATTCCTTGGTCTTCTCGATCGCGTACATGAAGCCGAAGGCAATCGCCATGAAGAGGATGAAGCCCATGAAGCCGCCAGGCAAGGCGACGTTCATCGACACGCCGACGAAAGCGCCGAGCACGGTCGGGATCATCGACAGCGCAAGCAGCCAGAAGGTATTGCGCAGGACTTTGTTGCGCGAGACCTGGCCGATGGCCACGTCGTAAGCGGGTTGCTTTTGCAAGATGGGATTCATGATGCCTCCAGTTGGATAAATAGTAATACCACTCAAGCATACCATGGGGCCGCGCCGGGAAACACGGTCTTAAGCGCGCCATAAGGCAGTGCCAGGACAGTGCCGGTACGGCAGCGCCATTCGACAAGGCGGTTTTCGGCCGCCACTCTACCACTTCCGTGGCTGCCGCTGCAATATCGGTTATATGGGGCGAGGTATGGTAAAATCAAAGGTTGATTGAGTTCCTTCTTCTCGATTCAAACCTTTCTTTTTATTGGAGTTTTTACATGGCAATCGAACGCACCCTGTCGATCATCAAACCAGACGCAGTTGCAAAAAACGTGATCGGCCAAATCTACAGCCGCTTCGAAGGCGCCGGCTTGAAGATCGTCGCAGCCCGCATGACCCAGCTGTCGCGCGAGCAGGCTGAAGGATTCTACGCTGCCCACAAAGAGCGCGGTTTCTTCAAGGACCTGGTCGACTTCATGGTGTCCGGTCCTGTCATGATCCAGGCCCTGGAAGGCGAGAACGCCGTCCTCAAGCACCGCGACCTGATGGGCGCGACCGATCCGAAGAAAGCCGAGAAAGGCACGATCCGCGCCGATTTCGCCGATTCGATCGATGCCAACGCCGTGCACGGTTCGGATGCCGTCGAAGCCGCACAAGTGGAAATCGCGTTCTTCTTCCCAGAACTGAAGTAATCGGCTTCCCGCATCAAGAACCGCTCGCCCGATGCCTCGGGCCTGGCGAGCGGGGTTTGCATCACTTTTCAGATATGTGGAAATCATGACGACTCTCACCAACTTGCTGGACTTCGATCCCGCGCAACTCGTCGCCTACTGCGCCGAGTTGGGTGAGAAGCCGTTTCGCGCCAAGCAGCTGCAGCGCTGGATCCACCAGTTCGGCGCCAGCAATTTCGACGACATGACCGACCTGGCCAAGTCGCTGCGCGAAAAACTCAAGACCCGCGCCACCGTCACGGCGCCGGGCATCATCAGCGACAACACTTCGCTCGACGGCACCCGCAAGTGGCTGGTCGACGTCGGCAACGGCAATGCGGTCGAAACCGTGTTCATCCCGGAAGAAAACCGCGGCACGCTGTGCATCTCCACGCAGGCGGGCTGCGCCGTCAACTGCCGTTTCTGCTCGACCGGCAAGCAGGGTTTCAACCGCAACCTGACGGTGGCCGAGATCATCGGCCAGCTGTGGATGGCCGAGTTCGAGCTGCGCCGCACCAAGGGCATCGAACCTGGCCCGAAGGGCGAGCGCCAGATCACGAACGTCGTGATGATGGGCATGGGCGAGCCGCTGCTGAACTACGAGCCGACCGTCACCGCCCTCAAGCTGATGCTCGACGATAACGCCTACGGCCTGTCGCGCCGCCGCGTGACCCTGTCGACCTCGGGCGTGGTGCCGAACATCGACAAGCTGTCCCAGGACGTGCCGGTCGCGCTGGCCGTCTCGCTGCACGCCTCGAACGATGCGCTGCGCGATATCCTGGTGCCGCTGAACAAGAAATACCCGCTGCGCGAATTGATGGCCGCCTGCAAGCGCTATCTCGCATTCGCGCCGCGCGACTTCATCACCTTCGAATACTGCATGCTCGACGGCTTCAACGACAGCGACGCGCATGCGCGCGAGCTGATCGCACTGGTCAACGACCCGGTTGTCGGCCTGAACTGCAAGTTCAACCTGATCCCGTTCAATCCCTTCCCGGAATCGGGTTTGTTCCGTTCGAAAGATCCCCGCATCAAGGCTTTCGCCCAGGTGCTGATGGACGGCGGCCTGGTGACCACCGTGCGCAAGACGCGCGGCGACGACATCGACGCCGCCTGCGGCCAGCTGGCCGGCGAGGTGCAGGACCGCACCAGGGTCGCCCAGCGCATGGAAAAGATGGCGCAGTACCAGAACAAATTCGGCGCCGATTTCGGGCGCATCGTGGAGATTCCTTCTTGAGCCGGGCCGGGGCAGGCAGGCATGTCGCGAGCTGGTGCGCCGTCTGCGCGCTGGGCTTGCTGGCGGCCTGCGCCACGGGCGGCAGCGGCAATGCCGAACTGAAAACCGCGTCCGACCAGACGGCGCTGGAAAAGCGCGCCAACATCCGCCTGCAGCTGGCGGTCGGCTACTACCAGCAGGGCAAGCACGACATCGCCCTCGACGAAGTCAAGCAGGCCATCGCGGCCGACCCTGGGTATGCCGACGCCTACGGCATGCGCGCGCTGATCTACACGGCGATGGGGCAGGTACCGCTGGCCGACGACAATTACCGGCAGGCGCTGCGCCTGGCGCCGGGCAATCCGGATTTGGCCAACAACTACGGCGCCTTCCTGTGCCAGTCGGCGAATCGTCCGGCCGAGGCCATGCGCCAGTTCGACGCCGCGCTCAAGAACCCGTCCTACAAGACGCCGGTGAGCGCGCTCGTGAACGCGGGCGTGTGCAGCATGAAGACCGGGAACACCGATGCGGCCGAGCGCTACCTGCTCGACGCACTGCGCTACAACCCTGAACTGCCGGCCGTTTCCAGCGGCCTGGCGCGGGTCTACTTCGAGCGGCGCGATTACCAGCGCGCCGGTTTTTTCATTAACCGCCTGACAGAAGTGTCGAAGCTCGACAACCTGTCCGCCGATGCGTTGTGGCTCGCCATGCGGGTGCAGCGCAAACTGGGCGATCGCTCGATGGAGGCCAGCCTGGTGGCGCAGTTGCGGCGGCGCTTCCCCGGCTCGCCCGAATACCTGGCGTACGAGCGCGGGGCTTTTGATGAGTGAGACGACAATGACTTCAGAGCGCACAGAGCAAGGCGCCACTTCGAACCAGCACCACAGCCAGCCGGGCGCGACCCTGGCGGCCCAGCGCCAGGCGCTCGGCTGGACTGTCGAGCAGGTGGCCGAGCAGCTGAAACTGGCCGTGCGCCAGGTGGTGGCGATCGAGGCGGGCGACTATGCGGCCCTGCCGAGTCCGGCCGTGACGCGCGGCTTCATCCGCGCCTACGCCAAGATCCTGCGGCTCGATCCGGCCCCGCTGGTGGCGATGGCGCCGGCCGACAATCCGGTCCCGGCCGATGCCGGCGGCGCCGTGCGGCGCGACCGTCCGACCTCGTTCTCGCACTCGCGCTATCCGACCCATGGCAAGCGCGCGAGCCTGCCGCTGGCGTGGATCGCGGGCGTGGTGGCCGTGGCCGCCGCCGGCGCCGCGGCCTGGCATTTCGGCCTGGTCTCGATGCCTGGCGGCGATACCCCGGCCACCGCCGACGCCGTCCTCGGCAGCACGCCGGTCGGGACGGCGGGCGCGGCCGCCGGAACGGCCGCCGACACCGTGCACAACCCGACCGTGCCGCTGATCTCCGTGCCGGCCCCGGCCGATGCCGGCACCGGTACGGGTACGGGTACGGGTACGGGAGGAACGGCGGCGACGGGCGCGGCGGCCACGCCGGCTGCCCCGGCCGCGACGACGCCGTCCGTTCCCGGCGCAGCGACGACGGCTGCGGCCTTGGCCACGGCGCCGGCGGCAACGCCGGTCGCCACCCCGGCCGGCGCCAATACCCTGGTGCTGGACGTGCGCGAGGATTCGTGGATCGAAGTGCGTCCGCAAGGCGGCAAGGCGCTCATTTCGCGCCTGGTGCGCGCCGGCAGTACCGAGACCGTCGACGTGCCGGGCACGGCCACCCTGGTGGTCGGCAACCCGGCCGGCGTCTCGGCCACGCTGCGCGGCGCCGCCCTCGCGCTGCCGCCGGTGCCGGGCAAGACGATTTCGCGCGTCACCCTGAAATAACGCAGCGCCGGCGCCGCCACCGATGGCCCCGGCCACAACGACAACGAGCACAGAATGATTCCTACGAACCTGCCAATTCCTTCGGGACCGATGGCGCGCCGCGCCAGCCGCCGCGTGCTGGTCCAGCACGGCGCGCGCCAGGTCTGGATCGGCGGCGACGCGCCGATCGTGGTGCAGTCGATGACCAATACCGACACCGCCGACGTGATCGGCACCGCCATCCAGATCAAGGAACTGGCGCGCGCCGGTTCCGAGATGGTGCGCCTTACCGTGAACAATCCGGAAGCGGCCGCCGCCGTGCCGGCGATCCGCGAACAGCTCGATCGCATGGAAGTGGACGTGCCGCTGGTGGGCGACTTCCATTACAACGGCCACATCCTGCTGCGCGATTTTCCCGAGTGCGCCAAGGCCTTGTCGAAATACCGCATCAATCCGGGCAACGTGGGGCAGGGCGCCAAGCGCGACACCCAGTTCGCCCAGATGATCGAAGTGGCGATCCAGTACGACAAGCCGGTGCGCATCGGCGTCAACTGGGGCAGCCTCGACCAGAACCTGCTGGCGCGCATCATGGACGAGAACGCCGCGCGCGCGAATCCGCACAGCGCCCAGGCCGTGATGTACGAAGCGCTGATCACCTCGGCCATCGAGAACGCCGTGCGCGCCGAAGAAGTCGGTCTCGCGCGTGACAAGATCATTCTCTCGTGCAAGGTCTCGGCGGTGCAGGACCTGATCGCGGTCTACCGCGAGCTCGCCCGCCGCTGCGACTATCCGCTGCACCTGGGCCTGACCGAAGCCGGCATGGGCAGCAAGGGCATCGTCGCCTCGACCGCCGCCTTGTCGGTGCTGCTCCAGGAAGGCATCGGCGACACGATCCGGGTGTCGCTCACGCCCGAACCGGGCGGCGACCGCACCAGGGAAGTGATCGTGTCGCAGGAAATCCTGCAGACCATGGGCCTGCGCAAGTTCACGCCGATGGTCATCGCCTGCCCCGGCTGCGGCCGCACCACCTCGACCGTGTTCCAGGAACTGGCCGACAACATCCAGACCTTCCTGCGCGATTCGATGCCGGAATGGAAGAAACTGTATCCGGGCGTGGAAGCGATGAACGTGGCCGTGATGGGGTGTATCGTCAACGGGCCGGGCGAATCGAAGCATGCCAACATCGGCATCAGCTTGCCGGGCACGGGCGAATCGCCGGCGGCGCCGGTGTTCGTCGACGGGCAGAAGTTCGCGACCCTGCGCGGCGAGCGCATCGTGGATGAGTTCCAGACGATCGTACTGGATTACGTGAAGAAGAATTACAGCAAGACCGCCGACATCGCGAATTGAGCTTGGGGGCGGCGAACCCGTCCACCCAGCCGAACCACAGAATACATACCATGTCCAAACCAGAAAAAATCGTTGCCGTCAAAGGCATGAACGACATCCTCCCGCTCGACGCGCCGCTGTGGGAACTGTTCGAGAATACCGCCGAAACGATCCTGAAAAGCTACGGCTACCAGAAGATCGTCACCCCCATCGTCGAGGATACCAGCCTGTTCGCGCGGGCGATCGGCGCCGTCACCGACATCGTCGAGAAGGAAATGTATTCGTTCACCGATTCGATGAACGGCGACCAGTTGACCCTGCGTCCGGAAGGCACGGCCGGCGTCGTGCGCGCCGTGCTCGAGCACAACATGGTCTACGACGGTCCCAAGCGTCTCTGGTACAAGGGCCCGATGTTCCGCCACGAGCGTCCGCAGCGCGGCCGCTACCGCCAGTTCTTCCAGTTCGGCGCCGAGGCGGTCGGCTTCGCCGGCCCGGACATCGACGCCGAATTGATCATGCTGTGCCGCCGCCTGTGGGACGACCTGGGCATCCGGAACGTGCGCCTCGAGCTGAACTCGATCGGTAACGCCGAAGAGCGCCTGCGCCACCGCGCCGACCTGATCGCTTATTTCGAGTCGCACGCCGGGATCCTCGACGCCGAGGCCAAGCGCCGCCTGCACAGCAATCCGCTGCGCATCCTCGACACCAAGAATCCTGCCATGCAGGAGATGGTGAACGGCGCACCGCAACTGCTGGCCTACCTGGGCGAGGAATCGCTGGCCCACTTCGACGGCGTGCGCCGCCTGCTCGACCGTAACAACGTCCAGTTCACGGTGAACCCGCGCCTGGTGCGCGGCCTCGACTATTACAACCGCACCGTGTTCGAATGGGTCACCGACGAGCTCGGCTCGCAAGGCACGATCTGCGCCGGCGGGCGCTACGATCCGCTGATCGAACAGTTCGGCGGCAAGGCCACCCCGGGCGTCGGTTTCGCGATGGGCATCGAACGCATCATCGAGCTGATGAAGGGCCTGGGCGAGCCGGCCGAGCCGAGCCAGTGCGACGTCTACATGGTGCACCAGGGCGAGGAAGCCCAAGTGCAAGCCTTCATCCTGGCCGAGCGCCTGCGCGATGCAGGTCTCGATGTTGTGCTACATTGCGCAACGCCAACTGGCGCGGGCAGCTTCAAGAGCCAGATGAAGAAGGCCGACGCCAGCGGCGCGGCGTTCGCCGTCATCCTCGGCGAGGACGAAGTGGCCAGCAACGTGGCGGCCGTCAAGCCGCTGCGCGGCGGCGCCGGCGAACAGCAGGCCAGCGTGGCCTTCGACGCCGTCGTCGACCACATCGTCGACCTGATCGTGGGCGCGCACGACCACGACCACGATCACGAGCACGTGCACTACCACCCCTGAGCCGGCGCGCATCCGTACGACCGAACGACCGACCGATCCACCTTCATCACTAGACGAACGACATGGCATACGACCTCGAAGAACAAGAACAGATTGCGACTTTCAAGGCTTTCTGGTCCAAGTACGGCAACCTGATCACCTGGGTGCTGATCCTCGCCCTCGGCTCCTTTGCCGCCTACAACTTCTGGAAAACGCACCAGGCCAAGCAATCGGTCGAAGCCTCGGCCCTGTATGACGAGCTGACCGACGCCGTCACCGCCAAGGACAATGCCAAGTCGCAGCGCATCGCCTCGGACATCCAGGCCAAGTTCAAGCGCACCGCCTATGCACAGATGAGCGCGCTGGCCGCGGCCAAGACGGCTTTCGAAGCGAACGACCTGAAAACCGCGAAAACCCAGTTGCAATGGGTGATCGACAACGGCAACGAGGAATACAAGTCGGTGGCCCAGCTGCGCCTGGCGGGCGTGCTGCTGGACGAAAAGAATTTCGACGGCGCGATGAAGATCCTGAACGGCAGCTTCCTGCCGCAGTTCGGCGCCGAAGTGGCCGACCGCAAGGGCGACGTGCTGGTCGCGCAAAACAAGATTGCCGATGCGCGCGCCGCCTATCTCGCCGCGCTGGCTGCCATGGGTCCGAAACATCCGGGCAACCAGCTGGTGCGCATCAAGCTCGAAGCCATCGGCGGCACCGCGCCCGCCGCGCCGAAGGCCGCCGCTGCCGCTTGAGCCGGCGAACTGACGCGCTGACAAGCTGATCGATTGCATTCGAGGCGACAGCGCCCGCACGCCGCCGTGGCCGGCGAGCGCTGCGCCTCCTCCAAAGACTCGGAACAAGGTAAAAGAAAAATGCGTATTACCCGTAAGCTGGTAGGTGTCGGTGTCCTGGCCCTGATGACGGGCTGCTCGACCTTGAGCTCGCTCAATCCGTTCGGATCGAAATCGAAGGGCGCCGAGCCGGCCAAGCTCGTCGAACTGAAGGGCACGATGGCCGTGCGGACCGCCTGGAAGCTTGATGTCGGCAAGGCCCGCGGCTATCAATTCTCGCCTGCACTGGCCGGCAATACCGTGGTCGTCGCCGGCGCCGACGGCAGCATCGCGCGCGTCGAAGCGGCCGACGGCCGCCAGCTGTGGCGCATCAAGGCCCCGACCGGCCTGACCGCCGGTGTCGGCACCGACGGCAACGTGATCGTCGTCGGCGGCGCCGATGGCGAGCTGTTGGCCTTCGACATGGACGGCAAGGCGCTCTGGCGGCACCAGCTGTCGAGCGAGATCTTGTCGAGCCCGGCCGTGGGGCAGGGCGTCGTCGTGGCGCGCAGCATCGACAACCGCATCGTCGGCATCGACGCCACCACCGGCCAGAAGCGCTGGACCGTGCAGCGCACCGCGCCGGCACTGACGCTGCGCAGCGCGCCGGGCATGGTCGTGTACGACAAGGACGTGATCGTCGCCCAGCCGGCCGGCAAGCTCGGCGCCTTCCTGCTCGCCACCGGCGCCCCGCGCTGGGAAGTCGAAGTCGGCACCGCGCGCGGCGCTACCGAACTCGAGCGCATGACCGACATCGGCGGCGCGCCGGTCCTGTTCGAATCGGACGTCTGCGCCGTGGCCTACCAGGGCCGCGTCGCCTGCTACGACGTGGCCAGCGGCTCGCCGCGCTGGACGCGCGACCTGTCCTCGACCGTCGGCGTGGCCGTCGACCAGCGCTTCGTGTTCGCCGCCGACGACAAGGGCGCCCTGCATGCCTTCAACCGCGACGGCGGCGCCAGCGCCTGGAAGAACGACAAGCTGGCTTTCCGCAGCCTGTCGACACCGGTCTCGTACGGCCGCGCGGTCGCCGTCGGCGACTACGAAGGCTATGTCCATTTCCTGTCGCGCGAGGACGGCAGCTTCCTCGCGCGCGCCGCAACCGATGGCAGCGCCATCGGCGGCACGCCTCTGGTTGCCGGATCGAACCTGATTTTTCAAACACACAATGGAACTGTGACCGCCATCGCGGTCGAATAGAATAACAACATGAAGCCGGTAATCGCACTCGTTGGTCGCCCGAACGTCGGGAAGTCGACCCTATTCAACCGCCTGACCCGTTCGCGCGACGCGCTGGTGGCCGACCTCCCTGGCCTGACGCGCGACCGCCACTACGGCGAAGGGCGTATCGGCGAGCGGCCGTTCCTGGTGATCGACACGGGCGGTTTCGAGCCGGTCGCCAAGGAAGGCATCATGCACGAGATGGCGCTGCAGACGAAGCAGGCCGTCGCCGAAGCCGACGTCGTCATCTTCATCGTCGACGGCCGCCAGGGCCTGACCCCGCACGACAAGACGATCACCGACTTCCTGCGCAAGTCCGGCCGCCAGGTCATGCTGGTCGTGAACAAGTCGGAAGGCATGAAGTACACCTCCGTCACCGCCGAGTTCTATGAACTGGGCATGGGCGACCCCTACGTTATCTCGGCCGCCCACGGCGACGGCGTCAGCGACCTCGTCACCGAGGCGCTGGACCAGGCCTTCGCCACCCGCCCTGACGCCGAGGAAGAACTCGAGCAGCAGGACCGCGGCGTCAAGATCGCCATCGTCGGCCGTCCGAACGTCGGCAAGTCCACGCTCATCAACACGCTGGTGGGCGAGCAGCGCGTGATCGCCTTCGACATGCCGGGCACCACGCGCGATTCGATCGAAGTGCCGTTCGAGCGCGACGGCAAGCAATACACGCTGATCGACACGGCCGGTATCCGGCGCCGCGGCAAGGTGTTCGAAGCGATCGAGAAGTTCTCGGTCGTCAAGACCTTGCAATCGGTGACGGAGGCGAACGTCGTCGTGCTGATGCTCGACGCCCAGCAGGATATCTCCGAGCAGGACGCCCACATCGCCGGCTTCATCCTCGAATCCGGCCGCGCCCTGGTCGTCGCCGTCAACAAGTGGGATGGCCTGACGAGCGACCGCCGCGACGAGATCAAGAACGACATGGACCGCAAGCTCGACTTCCTCGGGTTCGCCGAGACGCGCTTCATCTCCGCGCTCAAGGGTACCGGCATCAAGCAGTTGATGGCCTCCGTGGACACGGCCTACGCGGCGGCGACCGCCAACCTGTCGACGCCGCGCCTGACGCGCGCGCTGCAGGAAGCGGTCGAGAAGCAGGAGCCCAAGCGCAAGGGCACTTCGCGTCCGAAGATGCGCTATGCGCACCAGGGCGGCCAGAATCCGCCGATCATCGTCATCCACGGCAACGCACTCGACGGCGTTACCGAGCCCTACAAGCGCTACCTGGAAAAGCACTTCCGCGAGACCTTCAACCTGGTCGGTACGCCGTTGCGGATCGAACTGCGCAGCGGCAAGAATCCATTCGCCCGCGACCAGAATTAACACCCCCGTCATCAGGCGAACGGGGCCGGTTTAACTGTTTCTTAAGCATAGCAGTACGACAAGAACGCACAAAACAGGTTACAGTAACCACAGGCCATCGTTCGCAAAGCTGAATCTTGCCCCGTGCACTTGAAATGGGGGCTAACGCCTCCAACTTTTAAACTACAACAACATTACGGAGCTGTTATGAGCAACAAAGGGCAACTGTTACAAGACCCATTCCTCAATGCCTTGCGCAAAGAGCACGTCCCGGTGTCGATCTATCTTGTCAACGGGATCAAGCTGCAGGGCCATATCGAGTCGTTCGACCAGTATGTCGTCCTGCTGCGTAACACAGTGACCCAGATGGTATACAAGCATGCCATTTCGACCGTTGTCCCCGCCCGCGCCGTCAATCTCAACCTCGAAACCGAAGCTGAGTAAGGCCGATGGCTGACGCCCCCGGCACCAACAACACGCGCGCCGTCCTCGTCGGCGTCGATTTCGGCGCGGTCGACTTCACGGCCAGTCTCGAAGAGCTGGCCTTGCTGGCCAGCTCCGCCGGTGCCCAGCCGATCGATACGATCACGGCAAAGCGCAGCGCACCCGATTCCGCCTTTTTCGTCGGCAGCGGCAAGGTCGACGAAATCGGCATCGCCGCCAAGGCCCTCGGCGCTGAACTCGTCATCTTCAACCACGCCCTGTCGCCGGCGCAGCAGCGCAACCTCGAGCGGCGCATGGAATTGCGCATCATCGACCGCACCAGCCTGATCCTCGACATCTTCGCCCAGCGCGCCCAGAGCCATGAGGGCAAGCTGCAGGTGGAGTTGGCTCAGCTGCAACACCTGGCCACGCGCCTGATCCGCGGCTGGACCCACCTCGAACGCCAGAAGGGCGGTATCGGCCTGCGTGGTCCGGGCGAAACCCAGCTCGAGACCGACCGCCGCCTGATCGGCGAGCGCGTCAAGGCCCTGCGCGCGCGCCTGACCAAGCTGCGCAAGCAGCATGAAACCCAGCGCCGCGCGCGCGGACGCAACAATACCTTTTCGGTGTCGCTGGTCGGCTATACCAATGCCGGCAAGTCGACCCTGTTCAACACGCTCACCAAGGCCGGCGTCTACGTCGCCAACCAGCTCTTCGCCACGCTCGACACCACCAGCCGCCGCCTCTACCTGGGCGAGGGCACGGGCAGCGTCGTCATCTCCGACACCGTCGGTTTCGTGCGCGAGCTGCCGCACCAGCTGGTCGCCGCTTTCCGCGCCACGCTCGAAGAAACGATCCATGCCGATGTGCTGCTGCATGTCGTCGACGGTTCCTCGCCGACGCGCATGGAACAGATCGAGCAGGTCAACGAGGTCTTGCGCGAAATCGGCGCCGACCACATTCCGCAAATCCTGGTGTGGAACAAGATTGACGCGGCCGACCTCCAGCCTGGGGTCGAACGTGATGAACATGATAGAATCAGCCGCGTTTTTATCAGCGCCAGGAGCGGCGCCGGCCTCGATCTGCTGCGCGAGGCCATTGTCGAGGCAGCCGCTTCCGGAGCCAGTGCGCTCCCAGGCTCGAGCCCTGAAAACGAAGAGCAGGACGATGCAGCGCTGGATTATCTTCTGGATGAAGCCGGCGAAAGTATTCCAACCTCCACCCATGTCGGGCCACACTGAAGCCTATGCTTGTTTCCTCAGTTTCTACATTCCTAAAACGGTTCGGCGTCAAGTTGTCGCTGAACGATCCACGCTGGGGCAAGAATCCCGAAAGCGACCATAAAGCCCAGGAAGGCCGCCGTCCGGGCGAGGGTCCGCCCGACCTCGACCAGATGTGGCGCGACTTCAACGCGCGCGTGAACCGGCTGTTCGGCAACCGCGGCAACAATGGCGGCGATGCCGGCGGTCCCTACCGCGGCGAAGGCCGCGGCGCGGGCATCACGGCATCGGTCATCGGCTTCATCGTCCTGCTCATCTGGCTCGCCAGCGGCGCCTTCATCGTGCAGGAAGGGCAGGTCGGCGTGGTCACCACGTTCGGACGCCTTTCCCACACCACCGGGGCCGGCTTCAACTGGCGCTGGCCGGCGCCGATCCAGTCGCACGAAACCGTCAACGTGTCGCAAGTGCGCACGGCCGAAGTCGGCTACCGCGACAACGTGCGCAACAAGCAGGCGGCAGAAGCGCTGATGCTCACCGACGACGAAAACATCATCGACATCCAGTTCGCCGTCCAGTACACGCTGAAGGACCCGGTGGCCTGGGTCTTCAACAACCGCGACCAGGACACCACCGTGCGCCAGGTTGCCGAGACGGCGGTGCGCGAAGTGGTCGGCCGCAACAAGATGGACTTCGTCCTCTACGAAGGCCGCGAAAAGGTCGCCATCGACATCCTGCAGATGATGCAGAAGATCGTCGACCGCTACGCGATGGGCGTGCTCATCACCAACGTCACGATGCAGAACGTGCAGCCGCCGGAACAGGTGCAAAGCGCTTTCGACGACGCCGTGAAGGCCGGCCAGGACCGCGCCCGTGCCCGCAACGAAGGCGAGGCCTATGCCAACGACGTGATCCCGCGTGCGCGCGGCGCCGCCTTCCGCCTGTTGCAGGATGCCGAAGCCTACCGCTCGATGGTCGTCGAGAACGCCACCGGTAACGCCTCGCGTTTCAACCAGGTCGTCACCGAGTACGCCAAGGCCCCGGGCGTGACGCGCGACCGCATGTACATCGACACGATGCAGCAGATCTTCAGCAGCACCAGCAAGGTCATGGTCGACGCCAAGTCGGGCAGCAACCTGCTGTACCTGCCGCTCGACAAGCTCATCGCCCAGGTGGCGGCGAACGACGCCGCCGTCGGCAGCGCCCGTTCCGGTCCGGTCCAGGTCCCGCAGGGCGCGCAGGACACGGCCGGCACCCCTACGCAGGAAGTGATGCAATCGATCGAACAAGTACGCCAGCGCGACAGCCGCGCGCGCGACACCTCACGTGACCGGGAGAGCCGCTGATGAACCGCCTCGTAACCATTTTCGTGGCGGGCTTCATTGCCCTGATGCTGCTGTCGTCGACCGTCTTCGTCGTCGACCAGCGCCGCTTCGCCATCGTCTTCGCACTCGGTGAGGTGCGCGAGGTGATTTCGGAGCCGGGCCTGCATTTCAAGCTGCCGCCGCCATTCCAGAACATCATCTATCTCGACAAGCGCATCCTGACCCTGGACACGCCCGACGCCGACCGCTTCATCACGGCCGAGAAGAAGAACATCCTGGTCGACGCCTTCGTCAAGTGGCGCATCGTCGAGCCGCGCCTGTACTACGTCAGCTTCAGCGGCGACGAGCGCGCCGCCACCAACCGCATGTCGCAGATCATCAAGGCGGCCCTGAACGACGAGATCACCAAGCGCACCGTGCGCGAAGTGATTTCCGGCGAGCGCGGCGCCGTGATGGAAGCGGTGCGCAACAAGGTCGTCGCCGAAGCCAAGCAGATCGGCGTCGGCATCGTCGACGTGCGCCTGAAACGGGTCGACTACATCGAGCAGATCAACGCCTCGGTCTACGACCGCATGCGCGCCGAGCGGGTACGCGTGGCGAACGAACTGCGTTCGACCGGTTCGGCCGAAAGCGAAAAGATCCGCGCCGACGCCGACCGCCAGCGCACCGTGATCCTGGCCGAGGCCTTCCGCGAAGCCGAGAAGATCAAGGGCGAGGGCGATGCCAAAGCCTCGGCGATCTATGCCGAGTCGTTCGGCAAGAATCCGGAGTTCTACAAGTTCTATCGCTCGCTCGAGGCCTACCGCGCCAGCTTCAAGGCGCACGGCGACGTGATGGTGATCGACTCGAATTCGGAGTTCTTCAAGTATTTCAAGACTCCGGGCAGTAAGTAAGTGAAAAAGTAAGGCGCTTATCGGATGCAAGAACGCCGCGTGAACCGCGGCGTTCTTCTTTTCAGGCCCGCCCTCGAACGCCGCGCACCCGCGCCGAACGACAGGCAGACATGCCTCGCCGGCCCCGGCAACGGGGCGCATGTTTCCGCATGGGCAGGGGCGCCTACCCTATGCGACCCATTTTCGGGTAAAATTGCCGATTCGGCGCTGACTTCGTGCTGCACAAGCGCGCCATGTTGCATCATTCCTAACAATTCCTATAGCTGTTGCCCATGCCGAACTGGCTTTTGCCTGAGAATATCGCCGACGTATTGCCGTCGGAAGCGCGCAAGATCGAAGACCTGCGCCGCCAGATGCTCGATACCTTCCGCCTGTACGGCTACGAGCTGGTCATGCCGCCGCTGCTCGAATACGTCGAGTCGCTGCTGGCCGGTGCCGGGCAAGATACCGACCTGCGTACCTTCAAGCTGGTCGACCAGCTATCCGGACGCCTGCTCGGCCTGCGCGCCGACATGACGACCCAGGTCGCGCGCATCGACGCCCACCTGCTCAACCGCGATTCGATCACCCGCCTGTGCTACGCCGGCAGCGTGCTGCATACCCGTCCGTCGGGCCTGCATGCCACGCGCGAGCCGCTCCAGATCGGGGCCGAGATCTACGGCCACGCCGGGCTGGAAGCGGATGCCGAGATCCAGGAGCTGGCGCTCGCATCGGTCGCCCTGGCCGGGTTTATCGAGGTGCGCCTCGACCTGGCCCACGTCGGCGTGCTGCGCGCGCTGCTGGAGCAGTGCGAGGCCGCGCGCCGCGACGAAGTCCAGCTCTACGCATTGCTGCGCGCGAAAGACACGCCCGGCATCGACGAACTCACGCGCGGCTACGACGCTGTCACGCGCGCCGCGCTGCTGGCGCTGCCGAATTTGTACGGCGACGTCGAGGTGCTGGGCCGCGCCCGCGAGGTGCTGCCGGCGCTGCCGGGCATCACGCGCGCGCTGTCGGAACTGGCCGCGCTGGCCGCCGGCGCCATCGGCCGCGCCGACGTCGCGATCGACCTGGCCGACCTGCGCGGCTACCAATACGAAAGCGGCGCCATGTTCGCGCTGTACGTGCCGGGCCTGCCGAACGCGGTGGCGCGCGGCGGGCGCTACGACCACGTGGGTGAAGCTTTCGGGCGCGCGCGTCCGGCCACCGGCTTTTCGCTCGACCTGCGCGAACTGGCGCGCCTGCTGCCGACGGCCGAACGCAAGCATTCGATCCGCGCCCCGTGGGGCAACGCGCCCGAGCTGCGCGAAAAAATCGCCGAGCTGCGCAAGGCCGGCGAAGTCGTGATCCAGTCGATGCCGGGTCACGATAATGTTCAGGACGAGTTCGAGTGCGACCGCGTGCTCGTCCTCGAAGATGCAAATTGGATTCTCAAAAACCTAGGTTAAGTGATGTCAAATACAAACGTGGCAAAGAACGTCGTTGTCATCGGCACCCAGTGGGGCGATGAAGGCAAGGGTAAGATCGTCGACTGGTTGACCGATCACGCAGCGGGCGTCGTCCGTTTCCAGGGCGGCCACAATGCCGGCCACACGCTGGTCATCAAGGGCCAGAAAACGGCGCTGCAACTGATCCCGTCGGGCATCATGCGCGAAGGCGTGGCCTGCTATATCGGCAACGGCGTCGTCGTCTCGGTACCGGACGTGATGCGCGAGATCGACAAGCTGGCGGCGGCCGGCGTGGAAGTGGTGTCGCGCCTGAAGATTTCCGAGGCGTGCCCGGTCATCCTGCCTTATCACGTCGCCATCGACCAGGCCCGTGAAGCCAAGCGCGGCGTCAACAAGATCGGCACCACCGGCAAGGGCATCGGCCCGGCCTACGAAGACAAGGTCGCGCGCCGCGCCATCCGCATCGCCGACATGCTCAACGAAGAGCGCTTCGCCGAAAAGCTCAAGGAAAACCTGGAGTACCACAACTTCGTGCTGGTGAACTACCTGGGCGGCGAAGCGATCGACTTCCAGAAGACCTTCGATGACGCGATGGCCCTGGTGCCGCGCCTGCGCCCGATGGTGGGCGACGTCTCGTCCGCCCTGTACGCCGCCCACAAGGCCGGCGGCAGCCTGCTGTTCGAAGGCGCGCAGGGTTCGCTGCTCGACGTCGACCACGGCACCTATCCGTTCGTCACCTCGTCGAACTGCGTGGCGGGCAACGCCGCCGCCGGCGCCGGCGTCGGTCCCGGCATGCTGCACTACATCATGGGCATCACCAAGGCCTATACCACGCGCGTCGGTTCCGGCCCGTTCCCGGCCGAACTGCCGACCGATGCGGGCGTCGGCGAGCACCTCTCGCGCGTCGGCCACGAATTCGGCACCGTGACGGGCCGTGCCCGCCGCTGCGGCTGGTTCGACGCCGCGCTGCTGCGCCGTTCGGTGCAGATCAACGGCGTCTCGGGCATGTGCCTGACCAAGCTCGACGTGCTCGACGGCATCGAGACCCTGAAACTCTGCACCGGCTACCGGATCGACGGCCGCGATGTCGACATCTTCCCGGTCGGCGCCGAAGAAGCGGCCCTGTGCGAGCCGGTCTACGAGGAAATGCCGGGTTGGACCGAAACCACCGTCGGCGCCAAGTCGATGGAAGAACTGCCGGCCAATGCCCGCGCCTACATCCAGCGCATCGAAGAACTGGTCGGCATCCCGATCGACATGGTATCGACCGGCCCGGACCGCGAAGAGACCATCGTCCTGCGCCACCCGTTTGCCGCTTGATGACTGCCCAGAACAATAACAGGAATGACTGACATGACGACTCCTCCTAGCACCGACAAGGATCTCTGGGTATCCTGGGACGAATACCATCGCCTGATCGAGCGCCTGGCGCTCAAGGTCTACGAATCGGGCTGGAAATTCGACCAGGTGCTGTGCCTGGCCAGGGGCGGCGTGCGTCCGGGCGACGTGTTCTCGCGCATCTTCGACGTGCCGCTGGCGATCCTGTCGACCAGCTCCTACCGCGAGGAAGCCGGCACCAAGCAGGGCGACCTCGACATCGCCAAGTACATGACGATGACCAAGGGCCCGCTGGCCGGCCGCGTGCTGCTGGTCGACGACCTGGCCGATTCCGGCGTGACCCTGCGGAAGGTCAGCCAGCACTTGAGCGAAAACTTCCCGGAAGTCGCCGAAGTACGCTCGGCCGTCATCTGGGTGAAGGGCACTTCGTCGCTGCGTCCGGACTACTACCTGGACGACCTGCCGCACAACCCGTGGATCCACCAGCCGTTCGAGGATTACGACGGCCTGCGCCCGCACCAGCTGGCGGCGTGGATGAAGAAGTTCGAGAAGATCTAACCGCACCGCCGGCCCCCCCGCCGCTGCATGCAAAAGGCCAGAGCGTCCCGGTGCTCTGGCCTTTTCGATTTCCAAGAACCATCGTGCGACCGGCAGTGGTGCGGATCGGTTAAGATTCTCGCGATAGCCCGCGTGCCGGAACCCTAGAACAATAAGAAAACATGACCCAAAGTTTTTTCCAGACTTTCATCCTGCTCATCCTCGTCACTGACCCCTTCGGCAACGTTCCCCTGTTCGCCGCCGCCCTGAAGGACACGCCGCGCGAGCGCCGTCCCCGCATCGTCGTGCGCGAGTGCGCGATCGCCTTCCTGCTACTCTTGGTCTTCATGTTCTTTGGCCAGCACTTCCTGGCTGCCTTGCACCTGAGCCCGATCGCGCTGCGCATCGGCGGCGCCGTGATCCTGCTGATCATCGCGATCCGCATGATCTTCCCGCATCCGGACGGCGTGCTGGGAAAAAGCGAGCATGGCGAACCCTTCATCGTGCCGCTCGCCATTCCCGCGCTGGCCGGTCCGTCGGCACTGGCGACGGTGCTGCTGTTCAGCGCAAGCACCCTGTCGGAGACGCTGGTGCATGTGGCGGCGCTGGCGGCGGTCGCCGTGGTCTGGCTGGCCGTGTTCCTGAGTGCCGAGCGCCTGCAGCAGAAGCTGGGCCCGCAAGTGATGACGGCATTCGAGCGCCTGATGGGCCTGATCCTGACGGCGATGTCGGTCGAAATGCTGCTCGGCGGCATCCGTGAATTCGTGAAGACCCTCTGATATGAACGAAGCGCCTGCTCAGGACGACAATTCCCGCTCGCGACGTTTCCTGAGCGGCGGGGACGCGGTCGGCGAGCTGATGCGTTCGCGCGACTGGACGCGCTCGCCGCTGGGCGACCCTTCAGGCTGGCCGCAGGCGCTGCGCACGGTCGTCTCGCTGATGCTGGGCTCGAAATTCCCGATGTTCTGCGCCTGGGGCAAGGACCTGGCCTTCCTGTACAACGATGCGTATGCCCGCATCCTTGGCGACAAGCATCCGGCCTCGATGGGCGCGCCTTTCCAGGAAATCTGGTCCGAGATCTGGAGCGACATCCACCCCCTGGTCGAACGCGCGCTCGGCGGCGAAGCGACTTTCATGGAAAAGCTGCCACTGTTGATGCACCGCCACGGCTACGACGAGCAGACCTGGTTCACGTTCTCGTATTCGCCGGTGCGCGACGATACAGGAGAGGTAGCCGGCGTCTACTGCGCCTGCGTCGAGGTGACCCAGCAGGTGCTGGCCGAGCGCTACCGTGACGAGGAAAACAAGCGCCTCGTCACCTTGTTCGAGCAGGCGCCCGGCATCATCGCCGTCCTGCGAGGACCCCGACATTTGTTTGAAATTACAAACAAAAGTTATATCGAGCTGGTCGGGCGCAGTGACCTGGTCGGCAAAAGTGTGCGCGAAGCCATGCCCGAAGTCGAAGGGCAAGGCTTCTTCGAGCTGCTCGACCAGGTCTATACCACCGGCACGCCGTATGTCGGGCACGCGGTCCCGCTCGACGTGGCACGCGAGCCCGGCGGCCCGCTCGAGCGCCGCTATCTGGACTTTATCTACCAGCCGATCCGCGACGCGGCCGGCGCGGTGGCCGGCATCTTCGTCGAAGGCAGCGACGTCACCGTGCGCAAGCAGGTCGAGGACGAGCTGCGCGCCGCGAACCGCCAGAAGGACCAGTTCCTGGCCATGCTCGCGCACGAACTGAGGAACCCGCTGGCGCCGATCACGACCGCGGCCCAGCTCCTGAAACTCGGCACCCTCGACCCCAAGGGAGTGCGCAACGCCAGCGAGATCATCGCGCGCCAGGCCGAACACATGACCGACCTCGTGAACGACCTGCTGGACGTTTCGCGCGTCACGCGCGGCCTGGTGACGCTGGAAAAGGAAGAGCTCGACTTCAATGCGGTCGTGGCCGGCGCGCTGGAACAGGTGCGTCCATTGATCGAATCGAAGCGCCATTCGCTGACGATGCAATTGTCGGGCGAGCCGGTGCACGTGCTGGGCGACCGCACCCGCCTGGTGCAGGTGCTGTCGAACATCCTGAATAACGCCGCCAAGTACACGCCGGCGGGCGGCCAGCTCCTGCTGCGCGTGACGGCCGCGAACGGGTGGGTGGTGGTGACCGTTGGCGACAACGGGATCGGCATCGAGCCCGACGTATTGCCCTACATTTTCGACCTCTTCACCCAGGCCGAGCGCACCCCGGACCGCTCGCAAGGCGGGCTGGGCATCGGCCTGGCCCTGGTGAAAAGCCTGGTCGCGCTGCACGGCGGCACGGTCGACGCCCGCAGCGCGGCGACGGGACGCGGCAGCGAATTCGAGATCTGCCTGCCGCGCCTGGAGTCGCCGGCGCAGCTGCCCGACGGCGACGAGGGTGGGGTGACGGTCGCGCGCACCGAGCCGCTGCGCGTGATGGTGGTCGACGATAACCAGGATGCGGCCCAGATGCTGGCCACGCTGCTGGAAGTGCAGGGCCACGCCGTCTCGGTCGAATACGACGGACGCGGCGCCCTGCAGCGTGCGCGCCTGGCGCGGCCGCAGGTGATGCTGCTCGACATCGGCCTGCCCGATACCGACGGCTACGCGCTGGCGCGCAAGCTGCGCGCGATGCCGGAACTCGCAGGCGCGACCCTGGTGGCGCTGACCGGCTACGGCCAGCGCGAAGACCGCCGCCTGGCCGAAGAAGCGGGCTTCGACCATCACCTCGTCAAGCCGGCCGACCTCGACCAGGTCGGCGCGATCCTGGCCCACGCGCGCCGGGCCGGCGGCTGAGTTGCGCCTTGTGCGAACTGCCTGATTCGGCAATACTTCCGCACGGCCAGTGCACCGGCGACAAATTCGAATAAAGGACACCCCATGAAATACGCAATCCCGGCCCTTGGCCTCGCCCTCGCATTGTCCCTGCCATTGGCGGCAGGCATTGCCAGCGCCGCCCCGGCTGCCCCGGCAGCCCCTGCCGCGCGCGCCCAGCAGCTGCAAACCGTCGACACCGTTGTCGGCAAAGGCAAGCAGGCCGCCGCCGGAAATACGGTCAAGGTGCATTACACGGGCTGGCTGTTCGAACCGAAAGCGCCCAGGCAGCGCGGCAAGCAGTTCGACAGCTCGGTCGGCGGCGAAGCGTTCACCTTCCCGCTGGGCATGGGCGGCGTCATCAAGGGCTGGGACCTGGGCGTGGCCGGCATGAAGGTCGGCGGCAAGCGTACCCTGATCATTCCGCCGGAGCTGGGCTACGGCGCGCGCGGGGCCGGTCCGATTCCGCCAGGCGCGACGCTGATGTTCGACGTCGAGCTGCTCGACGTGAAGTAAGCGTGGCCGTCATCGCACGCGCCAGAGACGGCCTGCGGGCCGTTTTTATTTCCGGCAGGACCCGTGCGCGGCCGGGGTGCGGCCTCGTTGTATCCTCTCGTCCTGACCTTATCGGGCATGCGGACGAATGAAAGCCTGGAGAATCGCCATCGAAAAAGCCGCCCTCGACCGCAGCTGCGAAGGCGCCCGCAAGAGCGGCGGCCACTGGCACAACGAAGGCGTGCCGGCACTGTACGCAGCCATGACGGTGGAGCTGGCCGTGCTGGAAAAATTCGTCCACACGGAAGAGGTCGAGGAGGAACCGCTGGTGCTGGTCGCGATCGACTTGCCGGACGATCCTTCGTTCGGGCTGGACCTGCGGCGCGAGGACTTGCCGGAGGGCTGGGACAGCCTCGACGACGTCGGCAGCGCCGCCGTGTTCGGCACGGCATTCCTGAAGCGTCGCGAACACCTGTACATGCGCGTGCCGTCGGTGATCGTGGGCGAGGGTGTCAATTTCGTGATCAATCCGGCGCACCATGCCTATGACAAGGTGAAGCTGAGCGTTGCGCGGACGTTCAGGTTTGATCCGAGGATGTTCAAGCGGTAACGCAACCGATGAGGGCGCGGGTTGGCGGATCTGGCCGCGCGGAATCGGCCTGTACGCTTCCGCGCGGCCACAGAAAAACGGCGCCACCGGCGCCGTTTCGTTTACTTCCCCAGCATCGACACCACATTGTCCGCCCCCGGCGCCCCGAATGCCTGCTGCTTGAGCACGTGCAACTGGTCGCGCACCTGGGCCGCCTTCTCGAATTCGAGGTTCCTGGCGTGGTCCACCATCAGCTTCTCGAGGCGCTTGATTTCCTTGCCGATCTGCTTCTCGCTCATCGACTCGACCTTCGCCGTCGCCTCCGCCTCGGCCAGTCCCTGCGCGCCTTCCAGCATCGCCTTCTGGGCGGCGTTGCTGTAGACGCCGTCGATGAGTTCCTTGATCTTCTTCTGCACGCCCACCGGGGTGATGCCGTTGGCCTCGTTGAAGGCGATCTGCTTGGCGCGGCGGCGTTCGGTTTCGTCGATGGCGCGGCGCATCGAATCGGTCACCTGGTCGGCGTACAGGATCGCCACGCCGTTCAGGTTGCGCGCCGCGCGGCCGATGGTCTGGATCAGCGAACGTTCGGAACGCAGGAAACCTTCCTTGTCGGCGTCGAGCACGGCCACCAGCGACACTTCCGGCAAGTCAAGGCCTTCGCGCAGCAGGTTGATGCCGATCAGGACGTCGAAGGTGCCCAGGCGCAGGTCGCGCAGGATCTCGACACGCTCGACCGTTTCGATATCGCTGTGCAGGTAGCGCACCTTGATGCCGTGGTCGGATAGATACTCGGTCAGCTGCTCGGCCATGCGCTTGGTCAGGGTCGTGATCAGGACGCGCTCGTTCTTCTTGACGCGGTCATTGATCTCGCTCATCACGTCGTCCACCTGCGACAGGGCGGGGCGCACGATGATGACCGGGTCGACCAGGCCGGTCGGGCGCACCACCTGCTCGACCACGTTGTCGGCGTGCGTATTCTCGTATTCGGCCGGCGTGGCCGAGACGAAAATCGTCTGGCGCATCTTGCCCTCGAATTCCTCGAATTTCAAGGGCCGGTTGTCCAGCGCCGACGGCAGGCGGAAACCGTAGTCGACCAGGTTGGTCTTGCGCGAACGGTCGCCGTTGTACATGGCCGAGAGCTGGCCGACGAGCACGTGCGACTCGTCCATGAACATCAGGGCGTCCTTCGGCAGGTAGTCGACCAGGGTCGGCGGCGGTTCGCCCGGCATGGCGCCCGACAGGTGGCGCGAATAATTCTCGATGCCCTTGGTAAAGCCGATCTCGGCCATCATCTCCAGATCGAAGCGGGTGCGCTGTTCGAGGCGCTGCTCCTCGATCAGTTTATTTTGCTGGCGGAACTCTTCCAGCCGGTCCTTCAGCTCGGCCTTGATCGACTCGACCGCGCGCAGCACGGTGCTGCGCGGCGTGACGTAATGCGAACCCGGATAGACGGTGAAACGCGGGATCTTCTGGCGCACGCGGCCGGTCAGCGGGTCGAACAGTTGCAGGGACTCGATTTCGTCGTCGAACATCTCGACGCGGATCGCCAGCTCGGCGTGCTCGGCCGGGAAGATGTCGATCGTGTCGCCACGCACGCGGAAGGTGCCGCGGCCGAAATCCATCTCGTTGCGCGAATACTGCATCTGGATCAGGCGCGCGATGATGTCGCGCTGCGCGACCTTGTCCTTGTGGCGCAGCGTCAGGATCATCTTGTGGTATTCGTTCGGATTGCCGATACCGTAGATGGCCGAGACCGTGGCGACGATGACGACGTCGCGCCGCTCCATCAGCGACTTGGTGCACGACAGGCGCATCTGCTCGATGTGCTCGTTGATCGACGAATCCTTTTCGATGAACAGGTCGCGCTGCGGCACATAGGCTTCCGGCTGGTAGTAATCGTAGTAGGACACGAAATACTCGACCGCGTTTTGCGGGAAGAATTCGCGGAACTCCGAATACAGCTGGGCCGCCAGGGTCTTGTTCGGCGCGAACACGATCGCCGGACGGCCGGCCTGGGCGATCACGTTCGCCATCGTGTAGGTCTTGCCCGAACCGGTCACGCCCAGCAGCGTCTGGTACATCAGGCCGTCCTCGATGCCCTCGACCAGGCCGGCGATCGCGGTGGGCTGGTCGCCGGCCGGCGGAAAGGGCTGGTGCAGCTTGAACGGGGAATCCGGGAAGGTGACGACCGTCGGTTCCGGGGTATTTGCGATGGATAAATCAGCCATACTTTCAGACCTTTGCTAGAATGGGAGTCCGTTTGCGGCACTGCAACACAGCAGTTGCAGCAGTGCCGCTGTCTATACATTTGCACCGAATCCACCGACAACTCAGTTTATCACGATGACTTCTACCGCCTCCGCCAGCCTCTTCAGCGCCATCGACATGGCCCCGCGCGACCCGATCCTGGGCATCACCGAAGCATTCAACGCCGATACCAACCCGGCCAAGATCAACCTGGGGGTTGGCGTCTATTACGATGACAACGGCAAGGTGCCCTTGCTGCAATGCGTGCAGAAGGCGGAAGCGAAGTTAATGGAACAGCTGTCGCCGCGTACCTACCTCCCGATCGAAGGCCTGGCTGCGTACGACAAGGCCGTGCAAGAGCTTGTATTTGGGGCCGACAGCGCGGTAATTCAAGACAAGCGCGCGGTTACCGTACAGGCCATCGGCGGCACCGGCGCCCTGAAAATCGGCGCCGATTTCCTGAAGCGTTTTTCGCCGGATTCGCACGTCTTCATCAGCGACCCGAGCTGGGAAAACCACCGCGCCCTGTTCGAGAGCGCCGGTTTCACCGTCAACAACTACACCTACTACGACGAGGCCACGCACGGCGTGAATTTCGAGGGCATGCTGGCCTCGCTGCGCAAGATGGCGCCAGGCTCGATCGTCGTGCTGCACGCCTGCTGCCATAACCCAACCGGCGCCGACCTGACCCAGGACCAGTGGGGCCAGGTGATCGACGCGGTGCAGCAGGGCGGCTTGATTCCCTTCCTCGACATGGCCTATCAGGGCTTCGGCGCGGGCATCGCGGAAGATGGCGCCGTTGTGCGCCGCTTCGTCGATGCCGGCGGCCCGCTGCTGGTGTCGAATTCGTTCTCGAAATCGTTCTCGCTGTACGGCGAGCGCGTCGGCGCCTTGTCGGTGGTCGCGTCGAGCGCGGAAGAGGCGGCGCGCCTGCTGTCGCAACTCAAACGCGTCGTGCGCACCAATTATTCGAACCCGCCGCAGCATGGCGGCAAGGTCGTCGCCACCGTGCTGGCCACGCCGGAACTGCGCGGGCTGTGGGAAGAAGAGCTGGCCGGCATGCGCGTGCGCATCAAGCAGATGCGCGAGGACCTGGTCGCGAAACTGGCCAAGGCGGCGCCGCAGCGCGACTTCGGCTTCGTGCGCGAACAGGTCGGCATGTTCTCGTATTCGGGCTTGACGAAGGAGCAGGTCGGCAAGCTGCGCGAGGAATCGATCTACGCGGTCGATACCGGCCGTATCTGCGTGGCCGCCCTGAATTCGAAGAACATCGATCGCGTCGTTGACGCCATCGCCAAAGTCCTCTAAAATCCTGGCTCTTCGCTGCTGAACTTTTGTTCTGCGGCAAAGAGCAAGACAATTCCCTGATAGCTCAGTTGGTAGAGCGACGGACTGTTAATCCGCAGGTCCCTGGTTCGAGTCCAGGTCGGGGAGCCAGAATACGAAAAAGAGCGTCGAGCGATCGGCGCTCTTTTTTTGGTCCGTAGCGCCGCGGCGGAGCGAGCGATTAACTGTCGTGCAGCCCTTGCGCAAACCTGCTGAGCAGCTATAATGCCAAGCTCAATTCCCTGATAGCTCAGTTGGTAGAGCGACGGACTGTTAATCCGCAGGTCCCTGGTTC
>NZ_JBHSMS010000067.1:25608-66561 GCF_042656795.1 Massilia jejuensis
CCTGGCGCCCGGCGCCGGCAGCATCAGCGGGTCGCGCAGCCTGACGATTTCCTGGATGCCGTCGGCGCGGTCGATCTTCAAACTCACGAGGCCGGCCGGCCCCTCGTCGATGAAGATCTCGGCCGGCTGGCGGATCAGGTGATCCAGCCCTTCGAGCAGGACTTCGACCAGGTCGTTCTTGTGGTCGTACACGATGCCCAGGAACGGCAGCCACTGCGCTTCGAGCTGTGCGCCGATCGCCAGCGATGCCACTTCAATTTCAGCCTGCTTGCCGACCAGGGTCTTCGAGACATGATCGAAGTAGGGTCCCCATGCTGCTTTCTCGAGTTTCGATATGGTCATGATGGTCCTCCGCGCACGTTGTCCGGAAACGGCGGCAGGCGCCCGACGGCGCTTGCCGCTGGAAAAGGGCAGGCGCCCGCAGGCAGGCGTGGGCGCTGCCGGCGGGCGCGCGGCCGCGTTCGCCGGCGATGGCGACGCGTCCGATTGCATGTTCCACCGTCGCGCGCGGGCGCGGCGCGCGTTTGCGCGCCGGCATGCATGCGCCGCCGCGACGCGCGGTCAGCCGGCGATCGGCTTGACGCGGGCAGCAGCGGTGCGCGCCCGCTCGCGCGCCGTTCCGATGTCGCCCGCCGTCGCCAGCGCCACGCCCATGCGCCGGCGCGCAAACGATTCGGGCTTGCCGAACAGGCGAATATCGGTGTCCGGCACCTGCAGCGCCTCGGCCACGCCCTCGAAGGCGATGCCCCTGGCGTCCATTCCGCCATAGATCACCGCCGAGGCGCCGGGCGCGCGCAGCGCCGTGTTCACGGGCAAGCCGAGCACGGCCTTGGCGTGCAGCTCGAATTCGCTCTGCACCTGGGTCGCCATCGTCACCATGCCGGTGTCGTGCGGGCGCGGGCTCACTTCCGAGAACCAGACCATGTCGCCCTTGACGAACAGTTCGACGCCGAACACGCCGAAGCCGCCGAGGTTGCCCGTGACCCGTTCCGCGATGACGCGCGCACGCTCCAGGGCCAGCGGCGCCATCGGGTGCGGCTGCCAGGATTCGACGTAATCGCCCTGCACCTGCAGGTGGCCGACCGGCTCGCAAAAATCCGTCCGCGGCGTGCCGTCGAGCCCGCGCGAGCGCACCGTCAGCAGCGTGATCTCGTAGTCGAAATCGATGAAGCCTTCGGCGATCACGCGCCCGGCATCGACCCGTCCGCCGGCCGCCGCATGGTCCCAGGCGGCCTTCACGTCCGCCGCGCTGTCGAGCTTCGACTGGCCCTTGCCCGATGACGACATCACCGGTTTCACCACGCAGGGGAAGCCGACGAAGGCACAGGCCTCTTCGAGTTCGGCCAGGCTGCCGGCGAAGCGGTAGGGCGATGTGGCCAGCCCCAGTTCTTCCGCGGCCAGGCGGCGGATGCCTTCGCGGTTCATCGTCAGCTGCGTGGCGCGCGCGGTCGGAATGCAGGTGATGGTGCCGGCCGCTTCGAGTTCGGCCAGGGTATCGGTGGCGATCGCCTCGATTTCAGGAATCACGAGGTCGGGCTTTTCGCGCTCGATCAGGGCGGCCAGGGCGGCGCCATCGGTCATGTCGATCACGTGGGCGCGGTGCGCGACCTGGTGGCCGGGCGCGTCCGGGTAGCGGTCGACGGCGATCACCTCGACGCCGAGGCGCTGCAGGGAAATGATGACTTCCTTGCCGAGTTCGCCAGAGCCGAGCAGCATCACGCGCGTGGCCGAAGGAGAGAGAGGAGTGCCGAAAATGCGGGGAGCTGTCATGGTCATAATCAGGAATGTGCGCCGTGCGGCAGGGTGGTGCGAACTATAGCAAAGCCGGGCGGATCGGGTGCAAGATTGAATATTTCGCCTGGGACTCGCCAAACCGCGATCGGCCCGCTATAATGTTGCCTCAATTCCCTGATAGCTCAGTTGGTAGAGCGACGGACTGTTAATCCGCAGGTCCCTGGTTCGAGTCCAGGTCGGGGAGCCAGAACAGAGGAAAAGGCCGCGTCGGTGACGCGGCCTTTTTGCGTTTTCCGGTCGCGGCGCAGGCGGGCCGTGCCCATGCGGCGCCTGCAAACGCCGCCAAAGACTGCTACGATCAGCGTTTCCCATCACAGGTGCTCACATGACCCGTAGTTTCAAGATTGCCGCGATCGCCGGCGACGGCATCGGCAAGGAAGTCCTGCCGGAAGGCTTGAAAGTCCTCGCTGCCGCCGCCAGGCGCTTCGATATCGATATCGAGTTCGTCCACTTCGAGTGGGCCAGCTGCGATTATTACCTGAAGACCGGCGACATGATGCCGCCCGACTGGAAAGCCCAGCTCTCGGGCATGGACGCGATCTATTTCGGCGCGGTCGGCTGGCCCGCCACGGTGCCCGACCACATTTCGCTCTGGGGTTCGCTGCTGAAATTCCGGCGCGAGTTCGACCAGTACATCAACCTGCGTCCGGTGCGCCTGTTCGAAGGCGTGCCCTGCCCGCTGGCCAACCGCAAGCCGGGCGACATCGATTTCTACGTGGTGCGTGAAAACACCGAGGGCGAATACACGAACCTGGGCGGCATCATGTTCGCCGGCACCGAGCGCGAAGTGGTGATCCAGGAATCGGTCTTCAGCCGCCATGGCGCCGACCGCGTGCTGAAGTACGCCTTCGAACTGGCGCGCGCACGCGCGCGCAAGCACCTGACGGTGGCGACCAAGTCGAACGGGATCGCGATCAGCATGCCCTGGTGGGACGGGCGCGCCGACGCCGTTGGCGCCGACTATCCCGAGATCACGGTCGACAAGCAGCACATCGACATCCTGACGGCACGCTTCGTGTTGCAGCCGCAGCGCTTCGACGTGGTGGTCGCTTCGAATCTGTTCGGCGACATCCTGTCGGACCTGGGACCGGCCTGCACCGGCACGATCGGGCTGGCGCCGTCGGGCAACCTGAATCCGGACCGCACCTTCCCATCGCTGTTCGAGCCGGTGCACGGGTCGGCGCCGGATATCGCGGGCAAGGGGATCGCCAATCCGATCGCGATGATCTGGTCGGGGGCGATGATGCTCGGCTTCCTGGGCGACGCGCCGGATGCGCCGCGCGGATGCCGCGAGGCGCACGATGCGATCGTCGCGGCGATCGAGGAAGTGTTGCGCAGCGGGCCGCGCACGGGCGATTTGGGCGGCAAGGCGACAACCGTCGAGGTTGGCGATGCGATCGCCGGCCTGATCGGCTGACCCGGGGGCGGCAGGGCGGACTCGCGCGCCCACCCTACGGGAGCGCGGCCGCTTCCCCCTTCACGCCGGCCCCCTCACGGGCCAGCGGCGCGAGCCGGTCGAACCACGGCGCCGCCTCTTCCAGCTGGTGCGCCAGCTGCAGCAGCCTGTCCTCGCTGCCGAACCTCCCCACGAACTGCACCCCCAGCGGCAAGCCCGCCGCCGTCCAATGCAGGGGCACCGACATGGCCGGCGTGCCGGTCAGGTTGGCCAGCTGCGTAAACGGCACATAGCGCAGGCTGTCGCGCGCGATCCGGTCGACGGTGCTGTCCAGTAGACCCAGGCGCGCCAGGATGCCGAGCACGCCGCTACGCTGCAGCAGGTCGAGCACGAACTGCTCGCCGCGCGGCGGGTCGCCCTGGCCATGGCGGATGGGGGGATGGGCCAGCGTCGGCGTGAGCTGCATGTCGTAGCGCGCGTGGAAGCGCGCCAGCGCGCGCGAGAAATCGTTCCATTTGTACAGCTGCGTGGTGAGCTGCCCGGCCGGCACGCCGGCGCCGAGCGTCAGCAGCAGGCGGGTCATCAGTTCGACCTCGCCCGCGCGTGCGCCGAGCGCCCTGGCGCGCGCCACCATGGCCGGCACCTGGCCGAAATACACGTGCAGGAAACTCGCGGCCAGGGCCGCGCCGTCGATCTCGGGCGCGGCTTCCTCGACGTCGTGGCCGAGTGCGTGCAGCAGCGCGACCGTCCCGCGCACGGCCGCCACCGCTTCCGGATGCACGTCGGTGCCGATCGGCGAGGCGGTGGAAAAGCCGATGCGCAGCCTGCCCGGATCGCGCCGCGCCAGCTCGCGGTAAGGGGCGCAGGGCGTGGCGATATCGAACGGGTCGCCCGGCTCATGTCCGGCCAGGATATCGAGGGCCAGCGCCGAATCGCGCACGCTGCGCGACAGGACGCCTTCGGTCGAGGCGCCGAACCAGATCTCGCCCATCGCCGGTCCCGACGAGACCCGTCCGCGCGAGGGCCGCAGCCCGAACAGGCCGCAGCAGGCGGCGGGAATCCGGATCGAACCGCCGCCGTCGTTGCCGGCCGCCATGGGCACGATGCCGGCCGCGACCGCCGCCGCCGCGCCGCCGCTCGAGCCGCCCGGCGTATGGCCGAGATTCCAGGGATTGCTGGCCCGTCCGTGGAGAGCCGAATCGGTGACCGCCTTCAGCGCGAACTCGGGCAGGTTGCTCTTGCCGAAGATGACGAGGCCGGCCTCCAGGTAGCGCCGCACGACGGCGGCATGTTCGCGCGGCACGTAAGCGTGCATCGCACGGCTGCCGAAGCTGGTCGGCACGCCCGCATAGTCTTGCACGATATCCTTGATCAGGAAGGGGACGCCGGCCAGCGGACCGCCAAGCGGACCGGCAAGCTGCTCCCGCGCCTGCGCCTCGAGCAGGCGGCAGACGGCATTGACGCGACCGTGGACGGCGGCATTGCGGGCCAGCGCCAGGCCGAGCAGTTCCTCGGGCGTGGTGTCGCCGCACGCCACCCGGGCGGCGAGGGCGGTGGCGTCATGTTGCAGATATTCCGGATAATCCATGGGCATCCCTCGGACAGCCTCGCCCAGCATGAAATAAGGTTACCGCGGAGTTACCGCGGAGTTACCGCGGAGTTACCGCGGAGTTACTGCGGAGTTACCGCGGGGTTACGCAATATTGTCAATTTTAAAACGAATTTCTCATTTCCTGTGCTTCTTGCCGTTGGAGGTACGGGTGCGCGTATAAAAATCCGGCGGCTTCTTCGCTACCCAGTCGATGAAGGCGCGGATCTCGGCGTGCCCGCGCAGCGCTTCCCAGGTGTGGTAGGTGCGCAAAAGTTCGCGCTCGGTGAAGGTCGAATGGATCTTGCGGTGGCAAATCCTATGGATGGGGAACTGTTCCTTGCCTTTGAAGGTCTTCGGCACCAGGTGGTGGCGGTCGACGTTGACGGTACCCAGTTCGCGGTCGCACAAGGGGCATGTTGAGTCGGGCACGTATTTACCGTCCAGCAAACAGAGTCATGGGATGTACAGGTGGTGGCGAAACCCCTGGGGTCAAGCACAATAGTGAATTTGACGAACGTGATCGTCACATTGATGTAGAATCAACTCTTCACATAAAGCAACTCGACCCTGGGCGTTGTCGGCAATCGGGTCTCTAGAGCAATGATCGAAGACGATACCAGTAAATGTTCGATCCTTCTGATCGATGACGAACCCTTCGCACAGCAAATCATCCAGCATGGCTTGAAAGGATGCGTCAAGCATGTGCTGCGCTACGAGCCGAGCCCGATGCGCGCTGTCGACCTGGTGCGCGAGCTCGATGTCACCGTGGTGCTGGTCGACCTGCGCATGCCCGACCTCGACGGTTTCGGGTTCACGCGCCGACTGCGCGCCAATCCCGCCACCGAACACGTTCCCGTCATCATGCTGTCGTCTGAAGACGATCCGGAAATCAAGGCGCAAGCCTTTGCCGCCGGGGTCAACGACTACATGGTGAAATGGCCCGATCCGCGCGAGCTCGTCGCGCGGGTGCAGTACCACAATGCCGCCTGCATTGCCCGGCGCGAGCGCGACGCCGCCTTTGCTTCGCTGCGCGTGAGCCAGCAGCAACTGGCCGCCAGCGAGTCGGCGCTGCACCAGGCGCAGAAGATGGAAGCCATCGGCCAGCTGACCGGCGGCGTGGCCCATGATTTCAACAACGTGCTGCAAATTATTGGCGGCAACCTGCAATTGCTGAAACTGGTCGGCGGCCTGAACGAGGCGGCGCGCTCCCGCGTCGAGATGGCGCTGGCCGGCGTCGAGCGCGGCGCCAAGCTGTCCTCGCACCTGCTCGCCTTTGCCCGGCGCCAGCCGCTGCAGGCGGTCGTGCTCAATCCCGGCCACCTGCTGCGCGACATGGACGACATGATGCGCCGCGTGCTGGGACCGAATGCGCGCGTGATCACCGACATCGATCCGTCGCTGTGGAGCACGGTGGCCGACCCGAACCAGCTCAACAATGTCCTGCTGAACCTGGCCATCAACGCGCGCGACGCCATGAGCGGCGACGGCACGCTCGTGATCCGCGCCGCGAATGCCGGGGGCAGGTCGCCGCCTGGGGACGCGACGCTGCCGGCCGGCGTCGAGCCGGGCGAATACGTGGTCATCGAGGTGTCCGATACCGGCAAGGGCATGCCGCCGGAGGTGCTGCAGCGCGCCTTCGAACCCTTCTTCACGACCAAGCCGGTCGGGCAGGGTACGGGACTGGGCCTGTCGATGGCCTATGGCTTCGTGAAGCAGTCGGGCGGCGAAATCGTTCTCTCGAGCGAAGTGGGATGCGGCACCAGCGTGCATATCTTCCTGCCGCGCAGCGAGGTCGAAGCGGCGCAGCCGGAGCCGCAGGTCGACGTGCCGCTCTACGGCGGCCTGGAAACGATCCTGGTGGTGGAAGACGAGGAAGACGTGCGCAGCTCGACCTGCGCCATCCTGTCCGCGCTCGGCTACCAGGTGCTCGAAGCGAGCGACGCGGCCGGGGCGATCGCCGTCGTCGAAAGCGGGCGCCACATCGACCTGGTGTTTACCGACGTGATCATGCCGGGGCCGGTGAGCAGCCTGCAACTGGGCGAAGCGGTGCGCACGCACCTGCCGCACGCGCAGATCTTGTACACATCAGGCTATGCGGAAGGGGTTCTGGCGCACGAAGGCAAGGTCAGTGCTTCGGTGCACCTGCTGCAGAAGCCCTACCATCCGGACGCGCTGAGCGCGCGCATCCGTCATTTGCTGCGCCCGGGAAGGAATGGCGGCGCCGCCGCCGATACCCGGCGCGCGGCGACGTCGGACGCAGGCGCCCAGTGAAACGCGGCGGCCTTCAGGCCGGCGGGACGTAGCGGAACGACCCCGGCGGCGGTTCGTTGAGCACTGCCCAGAAAATCCCCAGGTCGGCGATCGCGCGCACGAATTCCTTGAAATCGACCGGCTTGACGACGTAGGCATTCACGCCCAGCTCGTAGCTGCGGATCAGATCCTGCTCTTCCTTCGACGAGGTCAGCATCACGACCGGCATGCTCTTGAGCTTGTCCGTCTTGCGGATCACCGCCAGCACTTCCAGGCCGTCGACCTTCGGCAATTTCAGGTCCAGCAGGGCGACGGCCGGATTGCCTTCGACACGTTCGGCAAATTCGCCACGGCGCAGGAGGTAGTCGAGCGCTTCGGCGCCGTCGCGCACGACGACGACTTCGTTGGCGAGCTGGCTGCGGGCCAGCGCGACGAGGGTGAGTTCAAGGTCGTTCGGATTGTCTTCGACCAGCAAAATGGGTTTTAGCATGGGTAATTAATGTCGCGATTGCGATGTGGGTGCCAGCGTGCGCGGGATGCTGAAAGAGAAGGTGGCGCCTTGGCTCTGGACCGATTCGGCCCAGACCCGTCCGCCATGGCGCTCGACGATGCGGCGCACGTTGGCCAGGCCGATGCCCGTGCCCTGGAAATCTTCCATCCGGTGCAGGCGCTGGAAGACGCCGAACAGCTTGTGCACATATTCCATATTGAAGCCGGCGCCGTTGTCGGCGATGTGGAACACCGTTTCCTGGTCAACCCGTTCCGACCAGATGCGGATGAGGGCGGGATCGCGCTGCCTGGTGAACTTGACCGCGTTCGAGAGCAGGTTCTGGACCGCCAGGTGCAGGAAGGTCGGGTCGGCCGTGATGCGCGGCAGCGGAGCGATGTCCCATTCGATGGTCCGCCCGGCCGTCTCGAGCGAGAGCTTGTCGATGCACGAAGCGAACAGGTGCGCCATGTCGATCTCGACCGGGCGCAGCGCGGCGCGGCCCATCTGCGAGAAGCTCAGCAGGTCGTCGACCAGCTTGCCCGCCAGGCGCGCCGATTCCTTGATATTGCTGAGGAAGCGCTGGCGCATGCCGGCGTCCTCGCTACCGATGGCCTCGAGCAGCAGGTCGGAAAAGCCGACGATATGGCGCAGCGGCGCGCGCAGGTCGTGCGAGACGGAATAGGAGAACGCTTCGAGTTCCTTGTTCGCGCGGCCGAGTTCCTCGGCCAGGCCGGCCATTTCTTCGGCCCGCTCTAGCGCGATGCCGAGCAAGGCGCTGCGGAACTCCCCGGTCAGTTCGATCTCGGCGACGTGCCAGGGCAGGCTCACGCCGTGGATTTCCTCGCGCCAGGTGGCAAAGCTGGTGCGCGGCGTGAGCTGGGCCGGCAGCGCGGCATCGGGCGCGCCGCGTTCCTTCTCGTGCGGGTTGCCGGCCCACTCGATTGTATGCACCACTTCCGGACGGAACCAGAGCAGATAATCCTTGTGCAGGCCCGAGATCGACATGGCCAAGACGCCGCTGGCATTGCGCCTGAGCGCGGCGCCGCCCGGATACGCGGCCGAGAGCTGGTCGGTGGACCAGATCTCGCGGCCGTGGCCCTGCAGGTCGATCCAGGCCACCAGGTCCTGGATCGCGGCGACATCGGGCGTGTCGCCGAACGTGAGCACGCGCCCGTCGGCCACCACCGCCACCCCGCCCGCGCGCGCAAAGCGCAGCAGTTCGGGAAGGACGGCGCTCATGTTCTCGATGACGTCGGCGCCCTTGGTAAGGTTGCCGAGCATCGCCACCATCATGCGCCGCACCTCCAGGCGGAATTGCAGCTCGCTGGCGTCCTCGCGCGACTCGATGCACAGCGCCAGCACCTGGCCGAGCTGTTCGCACGCGGTGCGCTTCTCGAAGGGCAGCGGGCAGGGCGCTTCGTTATGGCAGGAGATCAGGCCCCAGAGCTTGCCCTTGACCATCAGCGACACCGACATCGAGGCCAGCGTGCCCATGTTGCGCATGTATTGCAGGTGCACCGGCGAGACGCTGCGCAGGGCGGCGAAGGACAGGTCGTTGCGCTCGCCGGTGACGGGATTGACCGGCGGCACCAGCGGCGACGGGGCGTAGTTGGCGTCCTGGATCAGGCGGATGCGCGACAGCGCGTACAGCTCGCGCGCCTGGGCCGGGATGTCCGAGGCCGGGAAGCGCTGGCCCATGTACGAGTGGTAGGCGTCTTCCTTCGATTCGGCCATCACGTGGCCGTGGCCGTCGCGGTCGAACTGGTAGACCATCACGCGGCCGAACCCGGTCACCATGCGTATCTGGTGCGCCGCCAGCCGGGACAGGGACTCGACCGATTCGTTCTCGTTGACCTTCAACAGGAAGTCGCCCAGCAGCGGATAGAGATTGCGGAAGTCCAGCGCCTTGGTACGCTCGATGGCTTCGAATTCGAGGATGATCAAGCCGTCCCAGGCGTGGCCGAGGACGTCGAAGTGGCGCTCGTTCCTGACCGTGATGGTGCCCAGGTAGAAAGGCCGCTGGCCCAGCTTGCCATCGGCCAGCGCGCTTGCCAGCCGTCCGGCGCCGTCCGGACCGATCACGTCGGCCAGCGGGCGGCCGATGGCGGCCGCGGCGTCCAGGCCGATCCAGTGCGCCAGGTTGGCGCTGGCCTGCAGGATCTCCCCTGCTGCCGACAGCGTCAGCAGGAAGCCATGCGGCTGGATGCTGCCAGGGGTGCGGATCGGTTCTCGGTCACAGCCGGACAAGTCGAGCGGTGAGGATGGGGGTGACGTCATGGGGCACGGGCGCATGCACGGCTGGGTTGCAAAAACGGTATTCTAGCCTGAAAGACATGGTCCGGCACGGGGGCGCACGGATCTTTTCACGGCGAGCCGCCACTATACGAAAGATCGCGCCTTTGCGGCGCCCGGGAAACGAATGTATGCAAAGTAAGTGAATGCGCCGCTCGATCCCTTCAGCATGGCCGATCATGCCGCTTTCGGTTTATGATGGATTTTTCCGCCACCGCCGAGCCACGCCGCCCATGAACCAGCAACTGGCCGCCGAGAAGAAACTGACCGACGAGAAGCGTTTCCAGTACCTGATCTCCGGCATCAGCGACTACGCGATCTACATGCTCGACTGCGACGGCCTGGTCAGCAGCTGGAATGCCGGCGCCCAGCGCTTCAAGGGCTATATAGCCCCGGAAATCCTGGGCCAGCATTTTTCGCGCTTTTATACGCCCGAGGACCGTGCCGACAAGCTGCCGGCGCGCGCCCTGGCCACGGCCCTGGCCGAGGGCAAGTACGAAGCCGAGGGATGGCGCCTGCGCCAGGACGGCACGCGCTTCTGGGCCAGCGTCGTGATCGACCCGATCTACGACGAACAGCGCACGCTGCTCGGCTATGCCAAGATCACGCGCGACATCACCGAGAAACGCCAGGCCGAGCAGGCGCTGCGCGCCAGCGAGGAACGCTTTCGCCTGCTGGTGGAGGGTGTGACCGACTACGCCATCTACATGCTCTCGCCGCTGGGCGAGGTCACCAACTGGAACGTCGGCGCCGAGCGCATCAACGGCTACCGGCAGGACGAGATCGTGGGCCAGCATTTCTCGCGCTTCTACACCGACGAAGACCGGGCCGACAGGCGGCCGCAACGCGCACTCGAGAACGCCGCGCGCCTGGGCCGCCACGAGGCCGAGGGTTGGCGCGTGTGCAAGGACGGCAGCCGCTTCTGGGCGCATGTCGTGATCGACGGCATCCGCGACGACATGGGCGAGCTGATCGGCTTTGCCAAGATCACGCGCGACCTGACCGAAAAAAAGAAGGCCGACGCCGCGCTGGCCGAAGCGAACGCGGCCCTGTTCCAGTCCCAGAAGATGGAATCGATCGGCCAGCTCACGGGCGGCATCGCGCACGACTTCAACAACCTGCTGTCGGTGCTGGCCAGCGGCCTCGAAGTGCTGACCCTGGGACGCGGCGGCGGCGCCGATGCCCGGACCTTCGAGAGCATGCGGCGGGCGGTCGAGCGCGGCGCCACGCTGACCCAGCAACTGCTGGCCTTTGCCCGACAGCAACCGCTGCAGCCGGAAACGCGCAACGTGAACCACCTGATCGGCGGTTTCGAATCGGTGCTGCGGCGCGCGGTCAACCCCGCCATCGATTTCCAGGTCCGGCTCGACCCGCAGGTGCGCAGCACCGTCATCGACAGCGCGCGCTTCGAGTCGGCCATCCTGAACCTGGTCGTCAACGCGCGCGACGCCATGCCCGAGGGCGGGCGCCTGCAGATCGAGACCGCCAACGTCGACCTGGACGGACATGCGGTGCGCGGCCTGGCGCCGGGACCCTACGTGCGGGTCGGCGTGACCGACACCGGCACCGGCATGACGCCCGACACGGCGGCGCGCGCGTTCGAACCGTTCTACACGACCAAGGAAGTGGGCAAGGGAACGGGCCTGGGCCTGTCCCAGGTCTACGGCTTCATCAAGCAGTCGGGCGGCGAGGTCGTGATCGACACCGCGCCCGGCGCAGGCACGGCCATTTCCATTCTGCTGCCGGCCGCGCCGGGCCAGGAAGGCGCGCTCCAGGACCAGGAAGGCAGTGAGCTGGTCCTGATCGTCGAGGACGAACCGGACCTGATGGACGCGGCCGCGGCGCTGTACATCGGCATGGGCTACGAAGTCGTCACCGCCTCGAGCGGCCGCGAAGCCCAGGCCCTGCTCGACAGCCGCGAGGTCGGCATCCTGTTCACCGACCTCATCATGCCGCACGGGATGAACGGCATCGAACTGGCGGCCTATACGCGCCAGCGTTATCCGGACGTCAAGATCATCCTGGCGTCGGGCTATCCGCTGCCGGCCCTGGTACGCGAGGACGCCAGGTTGCGGGAGTTCGCCCTGGTCAACAAGCCCTATCGCCTGTCGGACCTGGCGCGCGCCCTGCGCACGGTGGGCTGAGCAACCGCCATGGGCCTGCATATCGTCACGCCGCTGCTTGCTTCGACCGCGTTTCCCGCCCGGCCGGGCGCGCGCGTCTGGCTCAAGATGGAAGCGCTGCAGCCGAGCGGCTCGTTCAAGCTGCGCGGCATCGGCCATGCGTGCGAAGTCCACGCGGCCCGCGGCGCGCGGCGCATCGTCGCCTCGTCCGGCGGCAATGCCGGGCTGGCGGCCGCCTACGCGGGCAGGCGGCTGGGCCTGCCGACCCTGGTCGTGGTGCCGGAAACGACCAGCGCGCGGGCGCGTTCCCTGCTGGCGCGCGAAGGCGCCGAGGTGCGCGTCCACGGCCTGTCATTCCAGGAAGCGAACGCGCATGCGCACGGCGTGCTCGGCGCGCAGGATGCCTTCGTCCACCCGTTCGACGATCCGCTGCTGTGGGAAGGCCACGCCGGCATGATCGACGAAGTCGCGCAGGCGGGCGTGCGGCCGGACGCGGTGGTGCTGGCCGTCGGCGGCGGCGGCCTGCTCAGCGGCGTGGTGGCCGGCCTGCGGCGCCAGGGCTGGAACGCGGTGCCCGTGTTCGCCGTCGAAACCGTGGGCGCCGATTCCTATGCGCAGTCGCTGGCGGCCGGCGAACGGATCGAGCTGCCCGCCATTGCCAGCATCGCCACCTCGCTCGGCGCGAGGAAAGTGTCGGAGCACGCATTCGGGCTGGCGCGCACGCATCCGGTCACCCCGTTCGTCGTCGGCGACGGCGAGGCGGTCGCCGCCTGCCTGCGCTTCATGGACGACCACCGCGTCGTCGTCGAGCCGGCCTGCGGGGCCGCGCTCGCGCTGGCCTACCGGCAGGACGGTCCGCTCGCCGCTTTCTCGAACGTGCTCGTGATCGTGTGCGGCGGCGCGACCGCGACCGTGGCGCAGTTGCAGGCGTGGGACGCGCAGCTGCGCTGACCCGCGGCGGGCACGTCTCACAGCCCGAACAGGATATCGCTCACGCGCTCGTAGATTCGGTTCGCCGACGGCCCCTGGTTCGGCCAGTTCAGAATATCGAAATGGTCGTAGCGCCGATACGTTCCCAGGAAATTCCAGCTCCCCCGCACCGCAACGCCGTCGAAATCCCGTACCGGGTGCCCGGCCGGCGCGCGCATGCTGACCGTGTTGACGACGCCGTCGTTGGCGAACCAGCGGCTGTCGATGCGCACCCGTCCCGGCGCCTCCTGGGTGTAACCGCCCATCCCGCGCTGGAACAGGGAAGGCACGATCCATTCCCCGGCGTAGGTCTTGTAGTAAGAGAACATGTCCTCGCGCGGGTAGTGGTAGGAGCGGTCCTGGAACGGTGCGATGCGGCGGTCGGTGTCGTTGCAGCAGGCAGCCCCGGCTTCGGTTGCCTGGGTACCGACCGAAAAGTAATAGACGCGCGGCGAAGTGCGCGCCCAGGCGTTGAAGTGGCGCGCGCCGTCGGGCGCCAGCTCCCAGTTGGCGAGGTCCGCCAGCAGCCAGTCGCGCAGCGGCGCGTTCAGCGCGGGCAGGATGTCGAGCACGGCGTCGCGCAAGGTCGTGCCGTCGTGTGGCGTCGAAATGGTGGTGACGCTGCGGATCCAGCCCAGCTTGCCGCCCCGGTACAGTTCGCCGTCGCCGGCCTGGGCATCGCCATGTTCGAGCAGCTCGACCAGCGCCCGGATCGTGGTGCCGCCCTGGCTGTGGCCGATCATGTGCAGCGGGTGCGCTGCGTCCCAGGCCGGATACAGGGCCGGCGGATAGCCCTCGGGATTGTCGCGCGGGTCGGCGGCCCAGCACTTGACGGCCTTCGGCGAGCGGTCGGCGGCCGCATGGCGCGCGCCGTCATCGACGCAGCCGCCCTTGAGCTGGGCGTAGAGTTCGGCCGCGCGCGCGCGGTTGCTGCCGATCGCCCCGACGACGGCGGTGAAGACCGTGCGCGGTCCCTTGTGCCGGCGCAGGTGCTCGGCGATATTGCCCTTGCCGCCCCAGTAAAGGAAACCGCTGCGCGTGAACCGGTCGGGGCCGAAGCCGAGGAAGCCATGGACCAGGACGATGGGGTCGTCGTTGGCGGCGCGCACAGGGCCGGCCCACTGCGTCAGCAGCAAGGCCAGCGCACAACACAGGATCCGGATCGCATGCGGCATAAAACACTCCGAAAGGATGACGGCCCATTGTCGGAGCACGGGCGGGAAACGGGTTTGCGCCAGGTCGAGCCCGGGCTTCGACGGTGCCGGCGGCGCATCGCGGCAGTGCGCCGCCGGCTTGACGAAACGGATTACCGCGCGGCCGGGGCCGCCGTGGCCGCGGGCACGGTACTGCCCACCGCGCCCGGCGCGTTCGGATCGGCCGGAGCGGCGATCGCGGCGGTCATGCTGGCCTTCTCGGCGGCGTCGACGCGGCTGCCGTCCCAGACGATGTAGTCGTCGATCGAATACAGCTTGCAGGGTTTGCTGCTTTTCGCCGAGCAGGTGGCCAGCGCCCGCGCTTCCGGCGCTTCGCCTTCCTCGGCCCAGGTCCAGGCGCCGCTCGGCGAGACGGCAAATGCGCGCGGCGTCATCTTGGTCAGGTAGTCGGCATAGGCGCGGCGTCCGTTTTCCGAAAGGAAGGGCACGGCCTCGATGTCGTCCAGCCTGGCGAATTCGGTGCGCGGCGGGGTCGGCGGCGGCGGCACCTTGTGCAGCACCTCGGTCGGCATGCCGACGCCCTTCAGGAAACGCACCGTGTCGGCAAGCCAGACCTGTTCGCCGTCGCGGCTGGCCAGCATGCCGTGGGCGTCGCGCTTGAACGAAGGGAATTCGACCAGGCGTGCCTTGCCGCCGGCCTGGGAATAGGCGGCGTGCAGGCGGTTCGCCAGGTCCGGGCCGAACAGCGAATCGTTCTCGCCATACATCCACAGGCTCGGCAGCTTGCTGTTGGCACCGTATTCGGCAAAGGCCGACACCAGCGCCGAGCGCCAGGCACAGCGGTCGCTGTCGTCGCGCAAGCCGCCGGCGAAATTGATCAGGCCGCGTACGCCCGGCAGCGCGCGGGTGCCGAGCGCCATCGTCGCCAGCCCGCCGTAGGACTGGCCGGCCACCACGATGCGGCTGGCGTCGATCCACGGCTGGGCGCGGGCATACGCGAGTGTCGCGTGGATGTCCTCGGCCTGCAGGTAGCCGTTGGCCGTCATGTCGCAGCCGCGATCGCGGTAGCGTCCGGTCGAATTGGCGAAGCCCTGGCGCATCGGCACCAGCACCGCGTAGCCGCGTTTCACGAAGGCGCTGGCCATGTGATAGAAGCGGTCGCGCGCCTGGGCGCTCGGGCGTCCCGGGTCCTTGCCATGATTGATCACCAGCAGCGGGAAGGGACCCGGACCGTTCGGGCGGAACACGGTCGTCTCGAGCATGGCCCGCTCGTCTTCCCCGGCCGGTACCTGCACGACCTGCTCGTTCATCCGGTAGTCGAGTTCCAGTTCCTGTTCGATGGCAATGCCGGGGAGCATGGCCAGGCTGGCGAGCAGGGCGGTAGTAATCTTGCGGGCGGAGGGGCGGACTTTAAACATGGGCGACTCTGGGATGCCTGCCGGTACGACAGAATTGCTTAAAGGAATGAATTTATTCTAGGCACCTCAGCAAGCAGGGGCAATATCCGTTTTGGCAATTCCAGACCTAAATTTTCACGTGTGGTAAAGATGCTTATCCACATCAATAACAAACACGGGGAACGTGGCGGCGCGTCCACAACGAGGCGTGGCGACAGGGGCAAGCTTGCCGTTTTTCCAGCTGTCGACATGGCAAAAGGTACGGCCGGTCGCGGCCTGCCGGATCGCCCGGGCGCTGCGTCCGGCGGGCGCTTCCGCTGGACGGGAATGGCCGTGCTTCAACGCGGCGCGGCTCTGCGCGCGTCCCCTCTAGAATGGTCGCCAGGCTGGTTCATTCACGCATGCGAGGAGGCGAACATGGTCAAGGTAGCGGTCATCGTCGGCAGCACCCGTCCGGGGCGCAAGGCGCTCGACGTGGCGACCTGGGTGATGGAAACGGCAAGCAAGCGCTCGGACGCAAGTTTCGAGCTGGTCGACATCCAGGATTTCAATCTGCCGCTGCTCGACGAGCCGGTGCCGCCCTCGATGGGCCGGTACTCGAAGCCGCATACGCTCGCCTGGGCGGCCAGGATCGCCCAGTTCGACGGCTTCGTCTTCGTCACGCCCGAGTACAACCACGGCACCTCGGGCGCGCTGAAGAACGCCATCGATTTCCTGTATGCGGAATGGAACAACAAGGCGGCCGGCTTTGTCGGCTACGGCAGCGCCGGCGGGGCGCGCGCCATCGAAAGCCTGCGCCTGGTGATGGGCGAGCTGATGGTGGCCGACGTGCGCGCCCAGGTCATGCTGTCGCTGTTTACCGACTTCGAAAACTACGTCACCTTCAAGCCGGCCGCGCATCATGCCAAATCGGTCGATGCCATGCTCGACCAGGTGGTGGCCTGGAGCGGCGCGCTGGCGCCGCTTCGCCAGGCGCCGGGCTGACGCCGGGCTAATGCCGGCTGATATAATCGGCGCCTTTTGCGCGCGATCGATGACGCCTGGACCATCTTCCCGCCGCGCCATGTGCGCGGCCTGCCTGCGCGCGCAGCCGGCCTGCATCTGCCGCTGGGTGCGCCCGGTGCGCGCGGAGGCGGGCCTGCTGATCCTGCAGCACCCGCTGGAAACGGCGAACGCCAAGAACAGCGCGCGCCTGCTGCACCTGTGCGTCGCGGGCAGCACGCTCGCCATCGGCGAAACCTTCGAGCCTGCCGCGCTCGACGCCCTCCTGCATGCCGGCGGACGCACGCCGGTGCTGCTCTATCCGGAAACGCCCGGCGTGGCCACGGTGCGGCCGGACAGCCTGGCGCCGCCCGGCCGGCTGCTGATCGTCGTGCTCGACGCCACCTGGCGCAAGAGCCGCAAGATGCTGCACCTGAACCCGGCCTTGCAGCGCCTGCCGCGCCTGGCCCTGGTCAGCATGCCGGCCTCGCACTACCGCATCCGCAAGGCGCACGCGCCGCACCAGCTGTCGAGCCTGGAAGCGGGCGCCCACGCGCTGGGGCAGGTCGGCGGCAGCGCCGCCGGTGTCGCGCCTCTGTTGGACGCGTTCGAGGGTTTCGTGCAACAACAGGCCGATTATGTGCCTGCGCGCGCCGCGCACCCGCGCGGCGCTTGAGTTGAAACGCAGGCCGGCGTGCCGTACTGTGCAAACGTACAGCATAAGGTGCCCTCATGGAACTTCGCCACCGGACGGCAGACCGGGAACACTGAATCGGCCCGGGTTGTGCAGAGAATGAAATGGACGCCTCCTCCATACCGGAGGAGAAGTCGAGAACAGCAGGAAGGAAGCGAGGGGGGAGCTGGAATGGTGGACCCTCGCGGGTCAACGGCGTCAAAAGCGCCCTCGCTGCGCAACTCCACCGACAAACGGACGGGCTAGCGCGCCCCTCATCCGTCATGTATACCGGAGCCGCCATTCGGCAATAGCTCTGTCGCTCTGAAGATCGCGATTACTGCACGCTGGCGCTAACCGTAGCGTTGGTACTGGCGTTAAACGTGCAGCTCCTGCTCCTGTTGCCGCTGCTGGAGCAGGCGCCAGACCAGACTGCGTCGCGCCCGTTCGAGACGCTTAGCGTAATCGAGGTACCGGCGGGGAACGAAGCTGAGGCACTGCTTCCCACCAGTACGCTGATGCCAGCTGGGCTCGATGTGATCCGTTCGCCGCTGCGCCCGCTGGCGCTCACCGTCAGGGCGATCGTCTGCACCTGGACCTGTGGCGAGATCTGCAGCGTGGCGCTGCGCGTCACCCCTGCCGCGCTGCCCGTGATGCTGGCCGTTGTGGCAGCGCTCACGGTGCCGGTGCCAATGGCGAAGGTCGCGCTGCTTGCTCCTTGGGCAACCAGCACGCTGGCTGGCACCGACGCCGCCGCCGTACTGCTGGCCAGCGCCACACTGAAGCCCCCCACAGGCGCCGGCGATGACAGCGACACCATTCCCTGCGCCTGCGTGCCCCCCTGCACGCTTGTCGGGCTTATGGACAGCGCCGACAGGGATGGTGCCACGGCCGCCGGCGCAATGGTCAGCGTAGCGCCGCGATTTACGCCGGCATAGCCGCCGCCGATAGTGGCCGTCGTCGAGGATGCGACGCTGGACGTGGCAACCTGAAAGTTCGCGCTGACGCTGCCTGCTGCCACATTGACGCTGGCTGGCACCACCGCCGCCGCATGGCTGCTGGTCAGCGTCACGACTGCGCCACCATTCGGCGCAGCGGCCGAGAGGGTCGCCGTTCCCTGTACCGTATTGCCGCCGACCACGCTCGACGGGCTAAGCGCAATGGTCGACAGCGCCGCCGCCGCCGGCGCGCTCTGCGGCGTAAAGCGCCGCGTCGCGGACCAAGCGCCGGCGCTGCCGTTTGCATTGAGCGCCTGCACGCGCCACCAGTGGCGGGTGCTGGGCAGGGTGCCGGCAGTGAACTGCGATTGCGTCACCAGCTGGTCCGTTACGAAGGGCGCGGAGAAGGTGCTCGCATCGTCGATCTGGATGCGGTAGGACGTTGCGCCGCTGACGTCAGCCCAGTCGAGCGTCACGGGCTGGGCCGGCTGGGCATCGTTGGCCGGGCTGATGAGGGAGGGCGCTGCCAGGGTCGTCGTCGGCGGATTGACCGTCAGCGATGCCGAACGCGTCGTGCCGCCGTAGGCGGCGCTGACGCTTGCGGTCGTTACGCTGCTCACGTTGATGGTCGTGACCGTGAAGCTGGCGCTGGTGCTGCCGCTCGGCACCATCACGCTGGCGGGAACCGTCACCGCGGATGCATTGTCGCTGAGCGCGACGCTTGCACCGCCGCTGGGGGCCGCGGCGCTCAATGTCACGGTGCCGGTCGACGAGCCGCCGCCAAGCACGCTGGACGGATTGAGCGCCACCGCCGACAGCGCCGCCCCCGGGGCGGCCGGGCCGACCCCAAGCGCCTGGAACAGGACCGTGTCTCCTGATTTCGCCGACAGCTGGACGGTCGTGGTGGCGGACGGGAAGGTGGTGATGGTGAAGCTGGCGCTGGTGGCGCCGGCCGGCACCGTCACGGTGGGCGGTACACTCGCTGCGCCCGGCAGATTGCTGCCCAGGCTGACGCTGGCGCCCCCAGAGGGCGCCGCGCTCGGCAGCGTGACAGTACCAGTGGCCGGCGTGCCTCCGGGGACGCTCGATGGACTGACAGTGAAGGCGGACAGCGTCGGCCCGGGCGCAGGCGTGCCGACGGGATTGACTGTCAGCGCGGCGCTTCGGCTGATTCCGCCCCCGGTGACGGCGAGCGTGACGACGGTGGCTTGCGCTACCCCTTGCGGCCGGATGTTGAAGAAGCCGCGTGTATTGCCTGCCGGGATAGTGACAACCGGGGACAGGAAAGGCAGCACTGTCGGGTTATTACTCGAGACCTTCAGCGACTGATCGAAGCTTGCCGCCTTTTCGATGGTCACGGTGGCGTCGGATGACCCTTCACCGCCGACGATGGTGGCCGGGAACAACGACAGCGAAAGCGGTTGCGGCGCTGGCGTCACCGTCACCGGCGACTCCAGCGTGAGGTTGTTCCAAGCGGCGCTAATCGTGGCAGTTGTGTTCGCGCCGACGTCCGCAGTCGGCATCGAGAACGGCGCCGAATAGCTGCCTGCCGGGATCGTCACGCTAGCCGGCGGCATTGCCGCCGGCGCGTCGCTTGCAAGGCGGACCTCAGCACCGCCCTCGGGAGCGCGGCCGTTGAGCGTCACCATGCCGCCGCCAGCCACGCCGCCGCTGACGATGGGAGGCGTTATCGACAGCGTCTTGAGCACGGGTGGCATCAAGGTGAATTCGGTGGACGCGGATCGGCCATTGAAGGTGGCCGTCAGGGTGATTGGGGTCGGGGCCGTCGTCTGGCCAGCAAGCATCTGGAACTGGGCCCGGGCGTGCGTGCCCTGGATCTGGATCGACGCAGGCACCGGTGCGGCCGCTGGATTGGAACTGCTCAGGGCGACGCTTGCGCCCCCGGGCGGAACAGCGCCGCTGAGCTGGACTTCGACCAAGGTGTCGTCGCCGCTGTACAGCGGGATGCGCACCGGCGTGATCGATACCGGCACCGGCGGCGCCGAGCTGATGGTGAAGCTGCGCACTTCGGACCAGGCCGTGACCGCCGTCGCCTCAGGCGAAGCCATGCCCTGGTGCGAGCGCACCCGCCAATATTTCGTTCCTGCCGACAGCGACGTCAGCTTCACGACAGGCTCGGTCAGCTGCACCGCCAACGGCGCTTCGTTGGTGGAGAATCCGGGACTCGAGGAGACTTGTACTTCGTAGCCGGATGGCTGCGGGTTAATGGTGTGGGCCCATGTGAGGGTGACCGGCAGCGTTAGCGCAGCGTCGTTGGCCGGCTCCTGCGGCGCCGGCGGCGGCGGTACCGGATTGCTGTAGAAAACAGAAAACTCGATCACGTTCGATGGCATGCCGGCGATGCCATCGGCATTTACCGAGTAGACCCGCGCGAAATACTTCCCTTCCGGGTTGCCGATGGCGAAACCATGGCTGGTCTTGGGAATATTGTCGAACTTGATCGAGCCCACAGGGAAATTCGGATCAGTCGAGGCTTCGAACACATAGCTGGCCGCGCCTGGCGCCGCGCTCCAGGTAAAGCGCATGTTTTCCCACGGATGGAAAGTGGAATAACCTACGGGCTGGTCAAGCACCGGCGTGCCGGGAGAGGCGCTGCCGGCGCCGGTCACCGTGAAGCTGCGGGCGGCCGACCATGCCCCCTGCTCGAAAGCACTGTTCACCGCCTGCACGCGCCAGTAATAGGTGCCTGCGGCCAGCCCGCTGATGGTGCCCACGGTCTGGCCGCTGGTCGAATCGATCTTCAGCACTGGGGAGAAGCTGGGCGAATTGCTGACCTGCCAGTTGTAGGCCACGATGCCGGAAGGATCGCTAACTGCGCTCCAAGAGATCGAGAAGGGTATTTGCACGCTGGCACCGGCTGCCGGCGTCAGCAAGCCTGGGGCTGGCGGCGCCGCAAGGGCAAGGCCCGCCAGCGGCCCAAGCGTCAGGAACAGCAGCAAGGCAAGGTATCGGAACGTCCTCATCGTGACCTCCTTTGGCATTGCTGTGCGCCCCCGCACGCGGTGGCCAGGGTGGCCGTGGTGCCGCGCCCGCTGCCTGTCGAACCGAGCAACGGCGTATTTATCTTCCGAGCGGCGCTGCGTTTCGTACCGCGCCAGTGGGCGCCTGCATGGCAGAGCAAGCTGCGCCAACCGGTGATGTTGGCAGCGTCGTGGTCGTGACCGTACCTGTCGGCGTAATTCGGCGAATGGAACAATTTTCCTTGTCGACTACATGAATGTTGCCGGCTTCGTCCGTGGCCACGATGAGCGAGTCAGCCGGCCGGGTCGCTCCCCTGGCGGCGCCGCTCGCATGCAGGCTGACCCTGCCCTGTGGGGTAATCTCTCGGACCGATTTGTCGCGCTGCATGATGTACAAATTGCCGGCCGTATCGACTGCGATGCCGACCGGTGCGGAGCGGGCCAGTGCCGCTCGGTCGTTCGGACCCTCACCGGCTTGACCGAGCGGTACCGGATTGTTCACCACCCTGGTTTCTAACAGCGCATGGCGCCGATCCTGGACGCTGGCTGACCTGGCTAGATCGGCCTGAGCGCTACGCGCAGCAGTCGCAGACGTCTCGGGCGCCTGGTCACCGGAACAGGATGAAAGCAGCGCGCACAGGCCCAGCAAGGTTGTGCGTCTTCGTGCAGTCCATCGTCCTCCCGGCTTGATCCTGCTTGAGTTTGGCTCATTGATCAAACCTGTGGACAGCCCTCGTGAGAAACGCGCGCATTGGCAAACGCTACTTGTGAGAGCGGCAGGCAAGAAGGTAACCCTTGCTTTTGGCACAGATAAGATCGTACGATCTTTGCGGATGAAAAACCTCATCGCCTGCTCTGAATAAGGTGTCGTAGTTTACATGCATGACAATTCAACCTAGCACGCAAGAAGACGTGCGTCCAATCTGTAACTGCAATAAGCATTCGAGGGTTGGTAGAAAAATTCTGAACTGACTTCAGGTTTAGCAGATTCCGGTAACTTTCATCGGCAAGGCCGGGGTCACGGGGCTGAAGTTGCATACCAGCGCAGAAAATTGGTCGGTCAACGACATTGCATCGGCGCCGTCGATTGCGAACTGGCCCTTGCGGATCATGTTCGCCCGTTGCCGCGCGAAGCAGACCGGCTACTCCGCCGCAGCGAGCAAATAGCCTGGTAGCGATGCGGCGCAGCCATAGGATTGACAGCGCGTGGAAGGATGATCCTCGCACGCCAGCTATGTCCCTGTCACCAGCTCGTCTCCCGTTCCGCTGTGGCGCTGATCTTGTGAATCGACAGGTCGGCGCCGTTGTACTCCTCCTCGGCATCGAGGCGGATGCCGACGGTCTTCTTCAGTATGATATAGATGGTCCATCCGGCCGCGACTGCAATCGTGATGCCCAGCAGCGTGCCGAGCAACTGCGCGAAAAAGGAAACTCCGCCCAGTCCGCCTAACGCGTGCTGGCCGAAAATGCCGGCCGCGATGCCGCCCCACGCGCCGCATACGCCGTGCAAGGGCCACACACCCAGCACGTCGTCGATCTTCCACTTGTTTTGTGTAAGCGTGAACATCCAGACAAAAACGCCGCCAGCGATGACACCGGTAAGCAGCGCGCCGAAGGGGTGCATCAGGTCCGACCCGGCACAAATGGCGACCAGGCCGGCGAGCGGTCCGTTATAGGCAAAGCCGGGGTCGTTCTTGCCCGCGACGACGCCGGCTAGCGTGCCGCCTACCATCGCCATCAACGAATTGAGCGCGACCAGACCGTTGATCTTGTCCAGGGTCTGCGCGCTCATCACATTAAAGCCGAACCAGCCGACCACCAGTACCCAGGAACCAAGCGCCAGGAAGGGAATGCTTGACGGCGGGTGGGCGGCAATTGCACCGCTATTCGAATAGCGGCCCCGGCGCGCGCCGAGCAGCATCACCGCCGGCAGGGCCACCCAGCCGCCGACCGCGTGGACCACCACCGAGCCGGCGAAATCATGAAATTCGGCGCCCAAGCTCGCCTTGAGCCATGCCTGGATGCCGAAGTTGTGGTTCCAGACGATCCCCTCGAAAAATGGGTAAACAAAACCGACCAGTAACGCGGTCGCCACCAGTTGCGGGTGGAATTTCGCGCGTTCGGCGATGCCGCCGGAGATGATCGCAGGGATCGCAGCCGCGAAGGTCAGGAGGAAAAAAAACTTCACCAGCTCGTACCCATTGCGTGAGCTGAGCGTGGCCGCATCGGAGAAGAAATTAACGCCATAGGCGATGGTGTAACCGATGAAAAAATAGGCAATAGTCGAGACCGCAAAATCGACCAGGATCTTTACGAGCGCATTGACTTGGTTTTTCTTGCGGACCGTACCGAGCTCGAGGAAAGCGAACCCGGCGTGCATCGCCAGAATCAGGATCCCGCCCAGGAGAATGAACAGGGTATCGGCGCCATTTTTGAGTGCATCCATTGAAAGACTTTCTAAATAAGTGCGAGACTGAGACAAGAGTGTGTCTCCAAGCAAGATCCGGACCGCTCGATGTTCGACGCTAACAGCTTGATTTATCAGCAAATAACTAGCGCTATGGGCGAACCGCACCAAACAAGTGCATGGAATGCACCGTCTTGGAATCCTCATCAGCCGTTCATGCACCCATAAAGCACGTGGGGAGAGGCCTTGTCGAGCAAATACGAAGAAGGCCGGGGCGACACTAGGTAAAGAAAGTCGAGCGCCTTGGCCTCGGCCAGCCCGGCAACCGCTTGGCGCGGCTCGACGCGCTCCAGTTCCGGCCTGCGCTGGTGGTGCCTGCGGCGCCGGGCAAGGCGGGCGGCACCAGGGCGGGGCAGCTCGATCTGTTTTGAGCGGCGCACAGGCGCGCCTTTACCTCACTGCCGCTGCAGGGAATCGAGGAAATCGCTCAGGTGCTGGGGGGCGACCGGTTTCGTGAAATGCATGTCGAAGCCGGCCTCCCTCGACCGGCTCAGGTCTTCCTTGGCACCCCAGCCCGAGACGGCGACGATGATGCTGCGCTCGAGCTCCGGCATGCCCCGCAGCCGACGCGCGGCTTCGTAGCCGGTCATGCCCGGCATGCCGATGTCGAGGAAGACGACCTCGGGCCGGAATTGGGCCGCTATCTGCAGCGCCTGCGCCCCATCGTGGGCGATGCGCAGCTCGTGGCCGTGCATCTCGAGCAGGGCCGCCAGGGTCGTCGCGGCATCGACATTGTCGTCCGTGACGAGGATGCGCAAGACCTTGGCCGGCGCGGCGCCGGGGCGGGCCGCCACGGCCTGCGCGCTGGCCGGCGCAGCGCCCAGGTCGAGCGGCAGCCGCACGACGAAGGTGCTGCCCCGGTCCGCGCCGGCGCTGATCGCCGCCACCGTGCCGCCGTGCAGGGCGACCAGCTGGCGCACCAGCGACAGCCCGATCCCCAGGCCGCCTTGCGCGTGCTGCATGTTGCGTCCGACCTGGCTGAACATGTCGAACACCATGTCCAGCGATTCGGCGGGAATGCCGATGCCGTCGTCATGCACCGACACGACGGCCTCGCCGCCATCGCGCTCGACCACGAGCCGGATGTTGCCGCCCTGCGGCGTGTATTTGGCCGCGTTGGTCAGCAAGTTGCCGATCACCTGGGCAATGCGTGTCGGATCGGCGCTGACCGGCAGCGGCCCATCGGGCAGTGCCAGGCTGAACCTGTGGTGGCTTTTCTCGATCAGGGGCAGGCTGGTCTCGACGGCATTGGCGACGATGAGGTTCAAGTCGCTCGCTTTTTTCTTGATGTCGACCTTGCCGTTGGTGACGCGCGCAATGTCGAGCAGGTCGTTGATCAGGTGTGACAGCTGCTTGACCTGGCGCTCGATGATGCCGCGCACGTTGCTGACGGTGTCATGGCTGTCGGCGCGCATGCGCATGATTTCCAGGCCGGTCAGGATCGGGGCCAGGGGATTGCGCAGCTCGTGCGCCAGGACGGCCAGGAATTCGCTCAGGTTCTTGTTCGATTTGGCCACCTCGTCGAACAGCGAGCGCTGGTTCGCTTCGGCCAGGCGCAGCGCCGCTTCGGTGCGCTTGAAAGCATCGATGTTCGTGACGATCGACACCAGGCCGTTCGGCGACTCGTCGCTGCCCTTGAGCGGCACCGCGGCCACCTGGGTCCAGATTTCGCTGCCGTCGTCCTTCCTGTAGAGCGCCTCGATGCCGGGCACGACCCGTTCGCCGCGCAGGGCGCGCGCATCGGCGAACTCGGCGCGCACACGGGGGCGCCCGTCCGCATGGAAGGAGCGCCAGCGCTCGTACCGGGCGGGCGCGTGCAGCGGGGGCAGGCCCTCGGTGGGCAGGTATTGCTGCATTTCCTTGTTGGAAAGCACAACCTCGCCGGACTGGTCGACCACCGCCACGCCGACCGGCAAGGCCTCGAACACGGCGGAGAGCGTTTCCCGCGTCTCCTGCAGCGTCTGCTCGGCCCGCTTTCGATCGCTGATGTCGAGGACATTGCCGACGAAGCCGAGGAAGTCGCCGGCGGCGGAAAGCCGCGGGCGGCCGGCGTCGATGACCCAGCGGTAGCTGCCGTCGGCGTGCAGGAGCCGGTGTTCGAGGCTGAAGGCGACCCGGCGCGCATTGGCGTCGATAAAGGCCTCGCGTGCCGCGTCGCGGTCGTCCGGGTGGATCGCGGCGGTCCAGCCTAAGCCCAGGCCTGCTTCCTTGTCCTGGCCGGTGAAGACATGCCAGCCGCGCGACAGGAAGGAGCAATTGCCATCGGGCTCGGTTACCCAGAGGATGGCCGGGGCGGTATCGGCCAGGTCGAGGAAGCGCGCTTCGCTGCGCAGGAGCGCGCGCTCGGCCAGGTGGCGTTGCAGCACGACCGTCGCCTGGTTGGCGCTGACGCCGAGCAGCAGGCGCTCGTGCTCGGAGGGAAAATCGGACCGCGCCGCGCCGACGACCAGCGTGCCGATATCGCCCGCGATACCGAAGCGGACCACGCTCACGCGCAGCATTTGCCCGTCGATCGGGTGGGCCAGCAGGATGGGCTCGGCGCTATCGCCCCGTGCCGCGGCGTTTGCCAGGGCCGCTTGCGCCAGCGGCAGGAAGCGTTCCTGCGCGCCGGGCCGGCTGCTGTGCATGGCGTCGATCGCCTCGCCGGCGGCGTCTTCATGCAGGCGGACGCAGGCGAATTCGAGGTCGAGCATGTTCGACAAGACCTTTGCCAGGCTCGCGATCACGCCCTGCGGAGCGAGCTTGCTCCACACCGCCGGCAGCGTCGTGATCGCGACGAGATCGCGCGTGGTGCGGCGCAGGCTGTCCAGTTCCGACACGGCGTCTTCCGGGAGGTGCATAGGCCGACGCGGTCTCAGGCTGCGGCGCCGGCACCGGCGCGGCCCATTCCGGCGTCCCTGCGCGCCTGCAATTCCTCCAGCATCTGCCCGGACGGCACGAAAAACGGATTTTCCTGCAGGATGCCGCCGATGATGACCATCGGATGGGTGCGCATGATGTCGATGACGACGCTGGCGTCGAACTGCGACAGGTCGTAGGTGCAGACGACCGGGTCATGCTGCGCGGGCAATGCCTGGTTCAGGCGCGCCTCGTACTCGACGACGTCGTGCATGCCCGAGCGGTCTTCGAGCGCCCACTCCATGTTGGCGATATTGCGCGACATTTTTCCCGGCGGTGCATTGTCCGGATCGATCATCTTGAGCAAGGTCTCGATCATCAGGTCCTGGTCGAAGCGGCCATCCTTGAGATAGGTTTCGCGCCAGTTCAACACTTCGAGCGTGCCCTGCGCTTCGGCCGCGCCGGTGTCGACCCCTTCCCGCGCCAGCCGCGCCAGGTGCTCGGCGCGGTGCCCCGGACCGACGATGTGAAAGGCGCGGTCTCCCCGTTCGAATCCTTCCATGATGAAGGGCAGCAACACCTGGTACTCTTCTTCCTTGGTATGGAAAAAGGCGCAGGCGTGACAGGAGCGGGTGAGGGCGGAACCGGCCAGGTTCACGGGCTTGCTGACAGTGGACATGATGGCAATCGACGGTTGAGGGGGCGGGACGGCATGCATGTTGACCAGCGCTGCATTTTACATGAGCCTGCCTTGTCCCATCGTCGCGGACGCGGACTTTCGGCGCTGCGGGGCCAGGGCGCGGCGCCGGCCCGCCGCCGAAGGCTTACTGTCCCAGGCAGATGACCCTGGTCGTATATTCTTTTGCGTTGGCCTTCCTGCTGGCTGCCCAGTCGATCACTTCCTGGGCCTGGGCCACGGTCATGACCGTGGCTTTTTCCTTGTTCTTGATGAAGGAAACGCCTTCGAACTTGCCTTCCTTGCTGCGCATGACCTTGGCAAACACGGGTGGCTTCTTGTCGCCGTCGGCAATCTTGTTCTGTTGCACGAGGTAACGCTGGTCGTTGGTTTCCATGGGACGCTTCTTATCGGAATAAAGGATGGAGCCAGATGATCGACGCAAATGGTCGAGACAAAGGGAGGCAAGCCGCATTTTAATCCCGCGCGCAGCGGCCGTCATGGCAAGCCTGGCCTGCCGTGTCCGCCAAAGCGCTCAGCCGTCGGCCAGCTGCGCCAGCTGGCGCTCGATCTCGAACACGTGCGCATCCTCCCGGCCCAGCGCCCGCAAGGCGTGCGCCAGTTCCAGCAGGTACTCGCTGTTGGGTCCGCTCGGCCCGCGCGCGGCGGCGATCTGCCGCGCGATCTCGCGCTCGCTGGCCGGACCCAGGAAGGCGGCATTCTCGTGGGTCGCGATATAGACCAGGCCGTTCGCGCCGCCGCCGCCGTCGAAGGCGATCTCGACCGCCAGGCGCAGGTAGCCGTTCTTCTCGCGGTGGTCGAGGTGCGCGAACTCTTCGGGCGTGACGAGATAGGCCATGCCGTGGCAGACGGCGCCTTCGTGCGGCACCAGCGTCACCACGCGCCCGGGCGCCGTTTCGGTGCCGCGGTGGTCGTGCGAGCCTTGCCAGAAGCGGCGCGCCCAGCCCGAAATCGCGGCAGCGCGCCGTTCGATGTAAGGAAAATCGGCCTTGAAGATGAGCGAACCGTAGCCGAACAGCCAGACCGTGTCGCAGCCGTCGAATCGATCCATGCGCTGGTTGATCGCCATGGTGTTGTGGGACATCGGGGAACTCCGCCGGAAACGATGCCCGGATTCTAGCGCGGCGCGGCCGTTACTGCAGGCTCGGGCCGGTTGTCCGCGCCACGCCGCGCTTGGCGTCCACGTACGGAAACAGGAAATCGATGAAACTGTCGGCCGCCGGCGACAGCGAACGGCCGGCGCGCGTATAGACGAAGAAGCGGCGCGTGAGGCGCGGCTCCTCGAGCGGGCGCATGTGCAGCTTGTACAGCTGCACCAGCGGCTCGGCATACGGCAGGCAGACCGTGATCCCGAGCCCGGCGCTGACCATCGCCAGGGCCGTGGTCATGAAGCTCACTTCGTTGGCCGGTTTCAGGGAGGCCTCGCGCAGCAGCGCGTCCATGTCGGCCAGCAGCCGTTGGGTAAATTGTCCCTGCAGCGCGATGAACGGGTAGCGCCCGACGTCCTGCCAGGTGACGCGCCCGCTCTCCTCGAGCGGATGGCCCCGCGGGAAGACCAGCGAGAAAGGCATCTCGAACAGTTCGCGTGCGTCCAGCTGCGGCACGGCCTCGCGTTCGGGGCCGATGCCGATGTCCGATTCGCCCGAGAGCACCCGCGCGGTCACGCTCTCGACGGCGCTGTCGGCAATCCGGACATCGATGTCGGGAAAGCCGGCGCGGTAGGCGGCGACCGCTTCGGGCACCAGGGTGCAGCACATCAGTTGTGGCGCGGCGATGCGCACCACGCCTTTTCGCAGCTGCGTATGGTCCGCCACGTTCGCCAGCGCACCGTCGAGGTCATCGATCATCTGGCTAAATAGCGGGTAGAGCTCGCGTCCGATCTCGGTCAGGGCGATGCGCCGCGTGGAACGGTCGACGACACGGGCGCCGAGCGTCTGTTCGAGCTCCTTGATCAGGCCCGACAGGGCCGATTGGGTGACGTGCATGGTCGCCGCGGCAGACGTGAAGTTGCCGGTCCTGGCAAGCGCCACGAAGGCGCGCATCTGGCGCAGGGTTGGATTCATAAGATAGTCTGATAAATCGGACGAAAAATATTGTTTGTATGATAGTCCGATTTGATTTGTAATGGCGGCAACTTTGCAACGAGGAACTCGACCATGAAACTCGCCACACTCAAGATCGGTGGCCGCGACGGCACCCTGGTCGTCGTCAGCCGCGACCTGGTGACCTGCCAGGCTGTGCCGGCCGTCGCACGCACCCTGCAGCAGGCGCTCGACGACTGGGATGCGCTGGCCCCGCGGCTGCAGGCCGTCTACGACAAACTCAACGACGGCAGCGCCGGCAAGGCCGAATCCTTCCTCGAGATGGAATGCCATTCGCCGCTGCCGCGCGCCTACCAGTGGGCCGACGGTTCGGCCTACATCAACCACGTCGAGCTGGTGCGCAAGGCGCGCAATGCCGAAGTGCCGGCCTCGTTCTATACCGACCCGCTGATGTACCAGGGCGGCGGCGATTGCTTCATCGGCCCGTGCGATCCGATCGCGGTGCTTTCCGAGGACTGGGGCGTGGACCTGGAAGCGGAAGTGGCGGTCGTCACGGGCGACGTGCCGATGGGCATAGGCGCCGAGGCGGCGGCCAGGGCGATCCGCCTCGTCATGCTGGTCAACGATGTCTCGCTGCGCAACCTGATTCCGGGTGAGCTGGCCAAGGGCTTCGGCTTCTATCAATCGAAACCGGCCAGCGCCTTCTCGCCGGTGGCCGTCACGCCGGACGAACTGGGCGCGGCCTGGAAGGACAGCAAACTGCACCTGCCGCTGCTGGTGACGATCAACGACGAAGCCTTCGGCAAGCCGAACGCCGGCGAGGACATGACCTTCAGCTTCGCCCAGCTCATCGCGCATGCCGCCAGGACGCGCGAACTTGGCGCCGGCAGTATCATCGGTTCTGGCACGGTGTCGAACAAGCAGGGCAACCTGCACGGCTCGTCGATCGCCAACGGCGGGGTCGGCTACTGCTGCCTGGCCGAGCTGCGCATGTATGAAACCATCGAGCACGGCGCCCCGAGGACGCCGTTCCTGCGCTTCGGCGACAGCGTGCGCATCGAGATGCTCGACGCGCAGGGCGCCAGCATCTTCGGCGCCATCGATCACGAAGTCGCGCATTATCACGGGAGGAAAGCATGAAGCTCTATACGTATTTCCGCAGCTCCGCGGCCTACCGCGTGCGCATCGCCCTGAACCTCAAGGGCCTGTCCTACGACACGGTGCCCGTGCACCTGCTCAAGGAGGGTGGCCAGCAGCGCCGGGAAGAATTTCGCCAGATTAACCCGAGCGGCCTGGTGCCAGCCTTCCAGGACGAGCGCATCACGCTGACCCAGTCGATGGCGATCATCGAGTATCTGGACGAGCGCTATCCGGCCGTGCCGCTGCTGCCGCACGACGCCCCGGGCCGCGCGCGCGTGCGCGAGCTGGCCCAGATCGTCGCCTGCGACATCCACCCGCTCAACAACCTGCGCGTGCTGCGCTACCTGGTGCGCGAGCTCGGCCTGAGCGAGGACCAGAAAAACACCTGGATCCGTCGCTGGATCAGCGAAGGCCTGGCCGGACTGGAAGCGCACCTGGCGCGCGACCCGGCGGCCGGCCCTTTCTGCCACGACAGCTCGCCCACGATCGCCGACTGCTTCCTGGTACCGCAGGTGTACAACGCCCGGCGCTTCGACATCGACCTCGCGGTCTATTCGAACATCGCGCGCATCGATGCGCTGTGCGTCGACCTGCCGGCCTTCGCTGCCGCGCATCCGTCGAAGCAGCCCGACGCCGAATAAGCGGCGTCGAGAACGACGGCGCACGCCCGGCGCGTGCGCCGTTTCCCGTTCATGGGGCCGCGTCGAGCCCCGTTTCGCCACCACCGACCATGTCCGTCTCCCCGATTCCCGCCTCCCCGATTCTCGCCTCCCCGATTCCCGCCCCCATCCTCGCCGCCCTCGACCTCGCCGACGCGTCCTGGCGGCCCCACCTGCTGCGCGGCCTCGAGGCCGTCGCCGCCGCCAAACCGGGCTACCTGCCGGCCCTGGCGGTGGACGACTACCTGCCGACCCGGGGGCGCCTGTTCGCCGCCTTTGCCCAGCCACTGGAGCGGGTGCGTTACGTGCTGGTAGGGGAGGGGCCGTATCCGCGCGCCGACAGCGCGACCGGGGTCTGCTTCATGGATGGCGCCGTCGGCGCCTTGTGGAGCGAGGCCGGGCTGTCGAAACCCGTCAACCGGGCCACTTCGCTGCGCAATTTCATGAAGATGCTGCTGGTGGCCGACGGGCAGCTGCGCGTGGAGGACACCGGCGCGGCGGCGCTGGCGCCGGTGGCGGCGGCCGCCCGTGGCAACGGGGCGATCCAGACGCTATCGCAGTTGCAGGATAACCTGACGGCCCAGGGTTTCCTGTTGCTCAACGCGGCCCTCGTCTTTCGCAGGCACGTGGCGCCGGCCGTCGATGCGCGGGCCTGGCTGCCCTTCCTGCACACGGTGCTGGGGGTGCTGGCCGAGCGGCCGGCGCCGCCGACGCTGGTGTTGTGGGGGAAGATCGCGGAGCAGTTGCGCAGCTTGCCGGAGGCGGCGCGCCTGCCCCAGGCGCTCGCCCCGCATCCGTATAACCTCAGCTTCATCGGGCACCAGGGGATGCAGCGCCTGTTCGGGCCGATGGCATTGCTGCGGGCGCGCTGAAACGCGCCGCCTTCCTCCCGCCGGCGCCCCCGCCATCGCACCCGCACCGCTCCCGCTACCGCTCCCGTTACCGCCCCGGCGGTTTTGGCCACGCCAGGACAAGCCGCGTCAAATTTGCTATACTTGACTAAATCGTTCAACTAATCAGGTCTTCCGCAGCACCACCGAAGACTTGTGTAAATGAACAAGGGCAATATTTTAACATTACCGGGGTTGCGATGCGCCTGACCACCAAAGGCCGTTTTGCTGTTACTGCGATGATCGATCTTGCCATGCGTCAAGGCAACGGTCCCGTCACGCTGTCGGGCATCAGCCAGCGCCAGGCCATCTCGCTGTCCTACCTGGAGCAGCTGTTCGGCAAGCTGCGCCGCCACGCGATCGTCGAATCGATCCGTGGACCGGGTGGCGGCTACAGCCTGGCACGGCCGGCGGGGAAGGTGACGGTGGCCGACATCATCATCGCCGTCGACGAACCGCTGGACGCGACCCAGTGCGGCGGCAAGGAAAACTGCCATGGATCGGACGCCGCCAGCGGCACGCGCTGCATGACCCATGAGCTGTGGACCACGCTTAACGCCAAGATGGTCGACTATCTCGACTCGGTCTCGCTGCAAGACCTGGTCGACCAGCAGAAGCAGAAAGAACAAAACGTCGTGGTGGTGCACCGCAATTCCGGCACCGCCGCCGCCACCGTTGAACAAAACTGAAGCAGAACTGGAGTGAACTGATGAACGCGCCTTTGGACAAAAAAATCGAGCAGAGCTTCGTGACGGCCCCGCATTTCCCGATCTACATGGACTACTCGGCCACGACGCCGGTCGACCCACGCGTGGCCGACAAGATGATCCCCTTCCTGCGCGAGCAGTTCGGCAATCCCGCGTCGCGCAGCCACATGTACGGCTGGTCGGCCGAGGCTGCCGTGGAAGAGGCGCGCGGCCACGTCGCCGCCCTGGTCGGCGCCGATCCGCGCGAAATCATCTGGACTTCGGGCGCGACCGAATCGAACAACCTGGCGCTCAAGGGCGCGGCCCAGTTCTACAAGAGCAAGGGCAAGCACATCATCACGGTGAAGACCGAGCACAAGGCCGTGCTCGACACCGTGCGCGAACTCGAGCGCGTCGGTTTCGAAGCGACCTACCTCGAGCCGCAGGACAATGGCCTGATCACGGTCGAGCAGCTGGCCGCGGCCATCCGTCCGGACACGATCCTGGTCTCGGTCATGCTGGTCAATAACGAAATCGGCGTGATCCAGCCGATCGACGCGATCGGCGAACTGTGCCGCGCAAAGGGCATCATCTTCCACTGCGACGCCGCGCAGGCGACCGGCAAGGTCCATATCGACCTGGAAAAGACCAAGTGCGACCTGATGACCTTCACCGCGCACAAGACCTACGGTCCGAAGGGCATCGGCGCGCTGTACGTGCGGCGCAAGCCGCGCGTGCGCCTGGAAGCGCAGATGCACGGCGGCGGCCACGAGCGCGGCCTGCGTTCGGGCACGCTGCCGACCCACCAGATCGCCGGCATGGGCGAGGCCTTCCGCATCGCCAAGGAAGAAATGGACACCGAAATCGTGCGCATCACGGCGCTGCGCGACCGCCTGGCCAAGGGCCTGATGGAGATCGAGGAAGCCTACATCAACGGCGACATGACCAACCGCGTGCCGCATAACCTGAACGTGTCGTTCAACTACGTCGAAGGCGAGTCGCTGATCATGGCGATCAAGGACATCGCCGTCTCGTCCGGCTCGGCCTGCACCTCGGCCAGCCTGGAACCGTCCTACGTGCTGCGCGCCCTGGGCCGCAGCGACGAGCTGGCGCACAGCTCGATCCGCTTCACGATCGGCCGCTTCACGACCGAGCAGGACATCGATTTCACGATCGAGCTGCTCAAGTCGAAAGTCGGCAAACTGCGCGAACTGTCGCCGCTGTGGGACATGTTCAAGGAAGGGATCGACCTCAATTCGATCCAATGGGCAGCCCACTAATTTCGTTTCAAGCATTCAAGGAGCAACACCATGGCATATTCGGACAAAGTACTCGACCACTACGAAAACCCGCGCAACGTCGGCGCTTTCGACAAGGGTGACGAATCGATCGGCACCGGCATGGTCGGCGCCCCGGCCTGCGGCGACGTGATGAAGCTGCAGATCAAGGTCAACGAGCAGGGCCTGATCGAAGACGCCAAGTTCAAGACCTATGGCTGCGGTTCGGCCATCGCATCGAGCTCGCTGGTGACCGAGTGGGTCAAGGGCAAGACGCTGGACCAGGCGCTGGCCATCAAGAACACGCAGATCGCCGAGGAACTGGCGCTGCCGCCGGTGAAGATCCACTGCTCGATCCTGGCCGAAGACGCGATCAAGGCCGCCGTCGCCGACTACAAGACGAAGCACGCAACCGCATAACATGGCTGGACCCAAGCTGGAGAGGAACGCATGGCAATCACACTGACCGAAAAAGCGGCGAAGCACATCAACCGCTACATCGAGCGTCGCGGCAAGGGCCTCGGGCTGCGTTTCGGCGTGCGCACTACGGGCTGCTCGGGTCTCGCCTACAAGCTGGAATACGTCGACGAGGCGGCGCCCGAGGACAACGTCTTCGAGTCGCATGGCGTGAAGGTCTTCGTCGACCCGAAAAGCCTGGCCTACATCGACGGCACCGAACTCGATTTCGCCCGCGAGGGACTGAACGAAGGCTTCCGCTTCAACAACCCCAACGTCAAGGACAATTGCGGTTGCGGCGAGAGCTTCCGTATCTGAGCCGGATGCAGAACCATTTCGCGCTGTTCGGCCTGCCGGCCCGGTTCGATGTCGACATGGATGCGCTCGACAAGGCCTACCGCGACGTCCAGGGCCGCGTCCATCCGGACAAGTTCGTCAACGCGCTCGACGCCGAAAAACGCGTCGCCATGCAATGGGCCACGCGCGCCAACGAAGCCTACCAGACGCTGAAGAACCCGCAAAAGCGCGCCCGGTACCTGTGCGAGCTCAATGGCGTCGACCTGCAGACGGAATCGAACACGGCCATGCCGATGGCGTTCCTGATGCAGCAGATGGCGTGGCGCGAGGAGCTGGGCGATGCGCGTGCGGCCAGGGATGCCGGCGCGCTCGGCGCCCTGGACGAGCAGGTGCGCATGGAGCGCCGGGCGATGCTGGCCGAGGTCGGCAAGCAGCTCGACGCCGGCGACTTCGAGGCGGCCGCCCAGGGCGTGCGCGCGCTGATGTTCCTCGACAAATTCGGGGACGAGGTACAGTACGCGTACGAGGCGATCGAGCACTGAACGGACGCCCGGGGCAGGGTCGAACGCGTGGGCGGCGGTGCCGCCCACGCGTTCGACCGGCGCACGAGATGCCGCCACGCCGGGTGCGCGCGCCGCGCCGGCGTCGGTCCGCAGCACACACACAAAACAACAACCAGGTAACACGAACATGGCACTTTTGCAGATTTCCGAACCCGGCATGTCGACCGCGCCGCACCAGCACCGCCTGGCGGTGGGCATCGACCTGGGTACCACCAATTCCCTGGTCGCCACCGTGCGCAGCGGCAGCCCGGAAGTGCTCAGCGACGAGGACGGCCGCGCGCTGCTGCCGTCGGTCGTGCGTTACCTGGCCAACGGCAACGCCAACATCGGCCACAAGGCCCAGGCCCACCGCACCACCGACCCGAAGAACACGATCGTCTCGGTCAAGCGCTTCATGGGCCGGGCTTTGGCCGACATCGCGCACGCCGAAAACCTGCCCTACGACTTCGTCGACGGCGAAGGCATGGTGCAGATCCGCACCGTGGCCGGCGTGAAAAGCCCGGTCGAAACCTCGGCCCAGATCCTGGCGACCCTGCGCCAGCTGGCCGAGGATTCCCTGGGCGACGAACTGGTCGGCGCCGTCATCACCGTGCCCGCCTATTTCGACGACGCCCAGCGCCAGGCAACCAAGGACGCGGCCCAGCTGGCCGGCCTGAACGTGCTGCGCCTGCTTTCGGAGCCGACCGCGGCCGCCATCGCGTACGGCCTCGATCACGGCTCCGAAGGGGTGTATGCCGTCTACGATTTGGGCGGCGGCACCTTCGACATCTCGATCCTGAAGCTCTCGAAGGGCGTCTTCGAGGTCCTGTCCACCGGCGGCGACTCGGCCCTGGGCGGCGACGACTTCGACCACCGCCTGTTCTGCTGGATTACCGAACAGGCGAAGCTTGCCCCGCTGTCCGAAGAAGACACGGCGACGCTGATGGTGAAGGCGCGCCAGGCCAAGGAACTGCTGTCGACCAACGACGAAACGACGATCGACGCGGTGTTGAATTCGGGCGAACTGGTGCACGTGAAGATCACGGCCGCCACGTTTTCCGAGATCACCAAACACCTGGTCGCGAAAACCATGAACGCGATCCGCAAGGCCATGCGCGACGCCAGCGTGGCGGTCGAAGACGTGGACGGCGTGGTGATGGTGGGCGGCGCCACGCGCATGCCGCACGTGCGCCGCGCCGTGTCCGAGTTTTTCCACACCATCCCGCACGCGAACATCGACCCGGACAAGGTCGTGGCGCTGGGCGCCGCCATCCAGGCCAACCTGTTGGCGGGAAACCATGCCTCGGGCGACGAATGGCTGCTGCTGGACGTGACCCCGCTCTCGCTCGGCATCGAGACGATGGGCGGCCTGGTGGAAAAAATCATCCCGCGCAATTCGACGATTCCGTGCGCGCGCGCGCAGGAATTCACGACCTTCAAGGATGGCCAGACCGCGCTGGCGGTGCACGTGGTGCAGGGCGAGCGCGAGCTGGTGTCGGACTGCCGTTCGCTGGCGCGCTTTGAGCTGCGCGGGATTCCGCCGATGGCCGCCGGCGCGGCGCGCATCCGCGTCACCTACCAGGTCGACGCCGACGGCCTGCTGTCGGTCGCCGCGCGCGAGACGCGCTCGGGCGTGGAAGCGTCGATCACGGTAAAACCGTCGTACGGCCTGGGCGACGACGAGGTGGCGCGCATGCTGCAGGATTCGTACAGCTCGGCGCAGGTGGACATGCAGACGCGCGCGCTGCGCGAGGAGCAGGTCGAGGCCGAGCGCATCTTGCTGGCGACGCAGTCGGCGCTCGACGCCGACAGCGGCTTGCTGGACCAGGCCGAGCAGGCCGCGCTGGCGGCGCTGGTGCAGGGCGTGGCCGATGCGCTGGCGCGCTCGAACGATACCGCCGCCGAGCCGGGCGTGCGCCAGAACGCGCTGCACGACGCCGTCCAGGCGCTCGCCCACGGCACCGATGAATTCGCCGCGCGCCGCATGGACAAGAGCGTGCGCCAGGCACTGGCCGGCAAGTCGCTGGACGACATCTGAAGCTGTCGGCCGGGTGGGCTCGCGCGCGCCCGGCGACAGAACGATCTACATTATTCTAGAGGTAACAACGTGCCACAAATCGTCATCCTGCCCCACCCGGTGTTCTGCCCCGACGGCGCCGTTCTCGACGCGCCGTCCGGCAAATCGGTCTGCGACGTCATGCTCGAGAACGACATCGAGATCGAACACGCCTGCGACCGCGTCTGCGCCTGCACCACCTGCCACGTGATCGTGCGCGAAGGCTTCGAGTCCCTGAACGAACAGGAAGAGAAGGAAGAAGACATGCTCGACAAGGCATGGGGCCTGGAGCCGAACTCGCGCCTGTCGTGCCAGGCGATCGTGGCCGACGCGGACCTCGTGGTCGAGATCCCGAAGTACACGATCAACCACGCGGCTGAAAAGAACCACTGACCGGGAGTTGCCATGAAGTGGACCGAAGTGACGGCCATCGCCGAAGCGCTGGTCGAGAAGTATCCGGACGTGGACCCCACGACGGTGCGCTTCGTCGACCTGCACAACTGGGTCGTCGCGCTCGAGGGCTTCGACGACGACCGGAGTCGCGGCGGCGAGCGCGTGCTGGAAGCCATCCAGGCGGCGTGGATCGATGAAGCGCGCTGACCGGAAGCCGGAGACGGCTCCGGAGCTTGCGCCCGAAGTACGCCCCGGCCAGTCGATCGAGCTGCTCAAGGAACTGCACATCCTCACGCGCGACGCCAGGCTGAACCAGGACAGCCGCCGCAAGCTCAAGCAGGTCTATCACCTGGTCAACTTCATCGAACCGCTGCTCGACGGCGTGCGCGCCGGGCAGGGCGCCGTCTCGCTGGTCGACCATGGCGCCGGCAAGTCCTATCTCGGCTTCATCCTCTACGACCTGTTCTTCAAGGGACGCGAGGACGCCTCGCACATCTACGGCATCGAGACACGCGACGAGCTGGTCGCGAAATCGACCGCGCTGGCGGCGCGCCTGGGCTTCAAGAACATGTCGTTCCTGCCGCTGTCGGTCGCCGAGTCGACCACGTCGAGCCTGCTGCCGCCGACGATCGACATCGTCACCGCGCTGCACGCCTGTAACACGGCGACCGACGACGCCATCGACTTCGCGCTCAAGAAGAAGGCCAGGCACATGGTGCTGGTGCCGTGCTGCCAGGCCGAAGTGGCGTCCGTGCTGCGCAAGAACAAGGGCAAGGACCTGGGCAAGGGCGCGCTCGCCGAGATCTGGCGCCACCCGATCCATACGCGCGAATTCGGGAGCCAGGTAACGAATGTCCTGCGCTGCCTGCAGCTGGAAGCCCACGGCTACCAGGTGACGGTGACGGAACTGGTCGGCTGGGAGCATTCGATGAAGAACGAACTGATCGTCGCCACCTACAAGAACCTGCCGCGCCGGCGCCCGAGCGAGCGCCTGCAGGAAGTGCTGTCCACGCTGGGCCTGGAAGAGATGGGCCGGCGTTTCTATGCGGCGCAAGCGGAGCAGGCTGAAACCGTTTCAACCGACGACTGAATACAATGAACGAACAACAACACTGGATCGACCTGCGCAGCGACACCGTCACCCAACCTTCGCCCGCGATGCGCGCCGCGATGGCCGCCGCCGAGGTCGGCGACGACGTCTATGCCGACGACCCGACCGTCAACCGCCTGCAGGATTTCGCGGCCGACCTGTTCGGCCATGAAGCCGGCATGTTCGCCCCCAGCGGCACCCAGACCAACCTGATCGCGCTGATGACCCACTGCGGCCGCGGCGACGAATACCTGGTCGGCCAGGAAGCGCACACCTACAAATACGAAGGCGGGGGCGCCGCGGTGCTGGGTTCGATCCAGCCGCAGCCGATCGCCAACCAGCCCGATGGCAGCATTGCATTGGCCGACATCGAAGCCTATATCAAGCCGGACGACATGCACTTCGCCCGCACCCGCCTGCTGGCGCTGGAAAACACGATCGGCGGGCGCGTGCTGGGGCAGGACTACATCGCCGCCGCCACGGCGCTGGCGCATGCGAAGGGCCTGGCCACCCACCTCGACGGCGCGCGCGTCTGCAACGCCGCCGTCAGGCAGGGCATCGGCCTGCGCGACGTCGTAAAAGGTTTCGACACGGTGTCGGTCTGCCTGTCGAAAGGCCTGGGCGCGCCGGTCGGCTCGGTGCTGCTCGGTCCGAAAGCCTTCATCGAGCAGGGCATCCGCTGGCGCAAGATGCTGGGCGGCGGCATGCGCCAGGCCGGCGTGCTGGCCGCGGCCGCGCATCACGCGCTCGAACACAACGTGGGGCGCCTGGCCGAGGACCACGAGAACGCGGCCCTGCTGGCGCGCGGCCTGGGCGGGATCGATGCGCTCACCGTCGGCACGCCGCAGACCAACATCTTCTGGATCGACATCCCGCAAGCCGCCTGCGAGCCGCTGCGCGCGGCGCTGGCCGGGCAGGGCATCCGCGCCTCGATCGGCCCGCGCACGCGCCTGGTGACCCACCTGGACATTTCGCGCGGCGACGTCGACACGGTCGTCGGCGCCTTCAAGACCTTCTTCAAGAACTGGCCGGCGCAATGAGCGACGATGCAATCCGCCTGGCCAAGCGTGTGGCCGAACTGGCGTCGTGCTCGCGCGCGCAAGCGGAACGCTACATCGCCAACGGCGGCGTGACGGTCGACGGTCTCGTGGTCGAAGATCCGGCCGCGCGCGTGCTGCCCGCGCAAGGCGTGGCGCTGCTGCCGGGCGCGAGCATGGACGAGGCGCCGCCGGTCACGATCCTGCTGCACAAGCCAGCGGGCGTCAACGCCGGCGTCGGCGCGCGCGGCGAATCCGCCCTGGGCTGCCTGACGCCCGCGACGCTGGTTGTCGGCGGCCACGGCCAGCCGCGTTTCCTCAAGCGCCACCTGGCGCGCCTGACCTTGTGCACGCCGCTCGAGACCGACGCCAGCGGCCTGCTGGTCTACACCCAGGATTTTCGTGTCGTCAGGAAGCTGCTGGACGACGGCGCGCGCGTCGAACACGAATACGTGGTCGAGGTGTCGGGCGGGATCGCCGCCGACGGCCTGGCGCTGCTGAACCACGGCCTGCGCTTCAGCGGCAAGCCGGTCGATCCGATAAAGGTGAGCTGGCAGAGCGAAGGGCGGCTGCGCTTCGCCGCCAAGGGCATGCGTCCCGGCCAGATCGAGCACATGTGCGCTGCGGTGGGATTGACCGTCACCGACATCAAGCGCCTGCGGGTGGGGCGGATCCCGATGAGTGGCTTGCCGGCGGGGCAGTGGCGCTACCTGGCCGAGTACGAACGTTTTTGACGGTGCGGCCGGGCCGGCGGATGCGTGCGGCCCGCAACGCAGCCGCCTACTTCTTCTTGCCCGCCTTCGGCAACGCAATCAGGCGCGTCCCCGCGATCCGGTCGTGCAGGAACTGGCGGTCCCTGTCCAGCAAGGCCGTCGCCCCCCACGCCGCTAGCCCGGCCAGCAGCACGGCTGCCCACTGGGCCGCGCGGTGGAAATCGAGCAGCGCGCCCAGCGCCAGCGCCGGCGCGAACCAGCCCCAGGCCAGCAGGTAGCGGATCGTCGCGTTTTTCAGCGGCACCCGGGCGCGGCCGACCTGCACCACCTTGATGCGCCAGGTCTTCATGGCCAGCGTGAAGCCGCTGCCGCTCCAGGCGTGCACGAAATAGGCGCCCGTCACCAGGAACAGGAAGATCATCAGCCCCGCGCGATAGGCCGGGTCCTGGCGGTTGCCGGTGACGAAAATGTAGATGAAGACGGCAAGCGCCTCGACCGCGATCAGGAGGAAGGCCTCGTAGACCATCGCGAGCAGGCGGCGCTTGACGGTCGGCGTGCCGATCGCGAGCGGTGCGGGGGATGCGGCTTGATTAACCGTTTGCATTCGATGGGGCAGGGGTGGCGGTGGGTTGGGCGGCGGGCGC
>NZ_JBHSMS010000068.1:0-36463 GCF_042656795.1 Massilia jejuensis
TCATTGCTAAGGGGTCGCTCACTCAAAATACTGACCGTCACTCATCGCTGAGCAACGTATTTCTTCTTCGTGAACATTTGATAATTTAAGTAATCAGGAACCGAAGTTCCTGGCACCTTCATCAAACGCCCACACTTATCGACTGTTAATTGTTAAAGAACCGTATTCGGTACTGCCTTGCCGTGTTCTGCGAATCGTTGTGTTCGTCAGCAGCAGAGAGATGAGATTATGCAGTGTTTCGCGATTTTCGTCAAACTCTTTTTCTTGCGTGCACCGCGCTTTGCGCGGCTTCCTCTGTCCGCGCAACACCTTGTTGCGGTGCCGTTTTCAGCGGGCCTGCCGAAGCAGGAGGCGAATCATAGCAAGGCGCCCCACCGGCGGCAAGGCCTTTTTGATGCAGCTGCGCTGGCATCGGCCTTGCTAATACAACAGACAACAACACGGCGCCGCCCCTGTCGCCCCCCCCCGGCTGTAGCGCAACTGCCTATTGTTTGCTCAGTTCAGAGACAGGTGCTACATTAGAGGACAATCAATTCCCAGTGCGAGAGCCGCAGGCCAGGGCCACAAAGGAGACATGGAATGTTGCACCGAGACTCTGCGTCACGGCTGGACGGCCCTGGCTTGCCCCTGTCCGGTACTGCCTGGAATGGCGACACGGCAGCCCTGATCGAAACCTCGCACCGTCGCTCCGAAGGCTATGGCCTGTGTCCTGGCGCCCGCCCGGATTTCGGCCCGCTGGCCCGCAACGACCTGACGCTGCTGGTCGAGCAGAACCGCATGCTGCACACCCATGCGGTACCGGCCATGGAGACGCTCTACCAGCAAATCGTCAATACCCATAACATGGTGTTGCTGACCGATGCGCAGGGCGTCATCGTCCACTCGCTGGGCGATGCCGACTTCCTCGAAAAAGCGAACCGCGTCGCGCTCACGCCGGGCGTGGCCTGGTCGGAAGAGCGGCGCGGCACGAATGCGATCGGCACCGCCATCGTCGAGAAGGCCCCGTCCCTGGTACACGCCGACCAGCACTTCCTCGCCGAAAACCACTTTCTGACTTGTTCGGCCGCGCCGATCACCGACCACCAGGGGCGCGTGGTCGGCGTGCTCGATGTAAGCGGTGACCAGCGCAGCTATCACAAGCACACCATGGCCCTGGTGCGCATGTCGGCACTGATGATCGAGAACCAGCTGTTCTCGGCCACTTTCGAGCATGCGATCACGCTGCACTTCCACGCCCGGCCGGAATTCATCGGCACCCTGATGGAAGGAATTGCTTCCTTCAGTCCGGGTGGACGTTTCCTGGCCGCGAACCGCAACGGCCTGTTCCAGCTCGGCCTATCCTACCCGGCGCTGCAGTCGCATACCTTCAGTTCCCTGTTCGGCTTGCCGGTCGCGGCTCTGTTCGACCACTACCGCACCGCCGCGCCCTGCCTGCTCGACCTGTGCATGCACAACGGCGTGCGCGTGCGCGCACGCGCCCAGCTGCGCCTGGGCAGCGGCGTGCATGCGCTGACCAGCCCGGTCGAAGCGAGGACGCCGGTCGCGGCACCGCCCGCCGCACGTTCGCGCCGCCTGTCCGGCCTGCGCTACCTCGACACCGGCGACCCGCAACTGGCCCAGGTGATCGCCAAGGTGAACAAGGTGCTGGGACGCGATATTCCGATCCTGGTCATGGGCGAAACCGGCACCGGCAAGGAATTGCTGGCCCAGGCGATCCACAACGATTCGCCGCGCGCGCAAGGCCCCTTCGTGGCCGTGAACTGCGCCTCGATTCCAGAAACGCTGATCGAGTCCGAACTGTTCGGCTACGAAGAAGGCGCCTTTACCGGCGCACGCAAGAAGGGGGCGGTCGGCAAGATCCTGCAGGCGAACGGCGGCACGCTTTTTCTCGACGAGATCGGCGACATGCCGGTCAGCCTGCAGGCGCACTTGCTGCGCGTGCTGCAGGAGCGGATGGTCACGCCGCTCGGCAGCGGCAAGTCAATCCCCGTCAATGTCGAACTGATCTGCGCCACCAACCACAACCTGCGCGAGCGCATCGCGCGCGGGCTGTTCCGCGAAGACCTGTACTACCGCCTCAACGGGCTGGTCGTGAAACTGCCGCCGCTGCGCGACCGCACCGATCTCGACACGGTGGTGCGCAAGATCCTGTCCCTCGAGTCCGATGGCGGCAGCTATACGGTGTCGGACGAAGTGCTGCGCCTGTTTCGCCAGCATAAATGGCCGGGCAACTTCCGCCAGCTCACCAACCTGCTGCGCACGGCCGTCATCATGGCCGGCGACGAGCAGGAAATCGGCCTGCGCCACATGCCCGACGACTTCCTCGACGATATCGACCAGGCAGCGCCTGTCGCGTCCATGGCCAGCGCCGAACGCATGATCGCCAACGGCGCCAACCTCGAAGAGATGGAATTGAGCGCCATTCTCAAATCGCTCGAGGCGCACGGCGGCAACGTCTCGGCCACCGCGCGCGCACTGGGCGTGTCGCGCAATACGATCTACCGCAAGCTGCCCCATCTCAAGTAGGCCCGCCACTTACGCCAGCTCGGGAAAACCGGGCGAGCGCCGCACCCGGCCCGGCTTGTCGATCGTGAGCAGGTCGACGCCGGGCAGGCGCGCGGCCAGCGCATGGGCGCTGTGGCTGCCCAGCACCATGAAGGCGGTCGACAGCCCGTCCGCTTCGATGCCGCTCGGCGCGACCACGGTGACGCTGGCCAGCTCAAGAGGCGAGTCGCCCGTGGCCGGATCGACGATGTGGTGGTGCAGGCGGTCGGGCGAGAACACGGCCTCATAGTCGCCCGAGGTGGCGATGCAGCGCCCGTCGAGGCGCACCGCCGCGGCAAGGCGCCCGGGCACGCGCGGATCGGGCACGCCGAGCTGCCAGGGACGCGCGCCCGCATCGCCGGTGGCGGCGAATTCGCCCGTATCGAGCAGGGCGTGGACCACGCCGTGCGCCCGCACCGCGCGCAGCGCCAGGTCGGCGGCATAACCCTGCGCCAGGCCGTTGAGCGTGATGCGCATGCCGGGTTTGCGCAGCACCACGCGTTCGGGCGAGGCGTCGACCAGGTTCCAGCCAACCAGCGCGCGCGCCTGCGCGCGTTCGCGGCTCGACGCGAGCCTGCCGGCGCTGGCCGCATGCGCGCCGGCCTGCCACAGCGGCTGCACGGTGATGTCGAAGGCGCCGGCGGTCAATTGCGACAGCGCGCGCGCATGGCGCAATACCGCCAGCAGGTGCGGATCGGGCCGCGCCAGCACGCCATCGCGATTCAGGCGCGCCACCTCGCTGGCCGGATCGTAAATGCTCATCAGGCGGTCGACGCTCTGTACGCTGGCCAGGGCATCGCGAATGGCCAGGCGCGCCAGGCCGGCATCGGCATGGCGCACGCTGACGCCCACCGTCGTACCGAACGCAAGCGCCGCGCCATGATGCAGGGGCGCGTGGGACGCCCCCGCTGCCGGCGCCCCCAGCATCGTGCCGAGACTGGCCGCCATGAATCGCCGTCGTTCCATTGTCTGCTCTCCCTTCATAGCGCCGGCACGATCGGAATCGACCGCGCACGTTTTTTTTCCTGGATGCGCGGCGCGCATAGCGCATCGCTTTCGATGATCGCCACGCAATCGAGGCATTGAAAACACTCGTCGTACTGCACCTTGCCGGCCGGGTCGATGGCGCCATAGGCGCAGCGGTGGCGGCAGGTCTGGCAGGGCGTGCCGCATTCGGCGCGGCGCGGGATCCAGTCGAGCATGCGCACCTTCCCCAGCAGCGCCAGCGCCGCGCCGAACGGGCACAGGTAGCGGCAAAAGAATTTATAGGACACCATCGACAGCGCCAGCAGTCCTGCCGCCCAGGCGACGAACGGCCAGGCGCGCACGAAGCCGAGCGTGATCGCCGTTTTGAACGGCTCTACCTCGACCAGGCGGTCGGCCAGGGACGGCGCGAACAGGCTGGCAAGGACGATCGCCGCCAGCACCCCGTACTTGACGCGTTTCAGCCCCAGGTCGAGGCGGCGCTTGATGCGCAGCTGCGGCAGGCGTACGAGCTTGCCGGCGTAGGCGGCCAGCTCCTGCAGCGCCCCGTAAGGACAGAGCCAGCCGCAAAAGGCGCCACGGCCCCAGGCCAGCAGCGAGACCAGCACCACGACGATCAAGACCAGCGACATCGGATCGAACAGCAGAAAGCCCAGGCTGCGCCCGGCGCGCAAGGCTTGCAGCACGCCCGTGATGTTGACGATCGAGAGCTGGGCCTGCGCCACGTAGCCGATGAAGACGACCGTGAACAGCAGCCAGCCGCGGCGCAGCCAGGCCAGGCGCTTGACGTTGCGCACCAGGCGCGTCGGGAACGCCAGCGCCACCCCGAGCAGGGCCAGCGCGGCGCCCAGCACGGCCAGATGCGGCAGGCGCTGGCGCCAGCTGGCATGCCAGGCCGGCGCCGCCGGTTCCGGCGCGATGTAGTAGCGCGCGGGCAGCTGGTAGCGCAGGCGCAGCTCGCGCGTGATTTTTTCCGGGTACACGATGCCCTTGCTGCGCGTGATGGGCAGGGAAAACTCCAGCGGCTGGGCGGGATCGAGCCCGGCCTGGCCGATCACGCGCAGGGCGACGATCTCGGTCACCGGCAGCCGGGCGCCGGGCGCCAGCGCCAGTTCGAGGTCGAGGTCGCGCAGCTCGATCGGCAGGCGGTCCTGGCGCAGCGCGATCCCGCCCGGCACGCTGCCGCGCACGAAGTCCTCGCTCAGGATGCCTTGGCGGCCTGCGCTCAGCGTCACGAAGGCGTGGTCGCCCGGATCGAGGCGATTGGCAAGACGGCGCCAGCTGGGCGCGTCGAGCAGGTTGCGTCCCGCGCCCGGGACCGAGGCCCAGGCCAGGTACAGGTCGACGAACACCGCGTCCGGCTGCGCCAGCGCTTCGGCGTCCAGGCCGGCGCCCGCGCTGCCGGCGAACAGGGCCTCGACATCGCGGTTCAAGACCCGCAAGTGCGCGAGCAGGCCGGCTTGCTGCAAGGCGCGCAGGTCCATCGGTTCGACCGGCGCGGCGCGGATGCGGGCGATGCGGCTCGGGTCGCGTCCGGCGGCAAAGCCCAGTTTGGCGCGCGCCACCTGCAAGGCGGCCGACAGCACACTCTGGTTGATGATGCGCACCGACGCGGTCGCCTTCGACACGCCGTCGAGACGCACCCGGTTCGGCCCGCCCGGCCCGCCGACCTCGATGCTCTGGCCGAGCGACGCGCCTTTGTACTGGGCGACGAAGGCGAACAGCGGCGCTTCGCCCAAGCCGTCCAGGAAGACGGGCTCGTGCTGCGAGAGCACGGCGACATCGAGGAACACGCCTTGCGGATCGATGGCGACGAGCAGGTTGACCGGCACGCCCGTGAAGCCGGGGATGGGCGCGAGGTCGACCGATTCGAAGACATAGCCGACCAGTTCGGTGGCGGTGCCGTTTTGCTTGAAGAGCGGCCAGGCCGGCACATCGGCGGCGCGCTCGCCGACGGTCAGCGGCGCGGGGAAGCGGCGTACGAGATCGGCGTGCGTCAGGACGCCCGCCGCCGCGGGCGCGGCAGCGAGCGCCAGCGCCCACAGAAGCAGGATCATCCGCATTGCCTGCCGCATTGGCCACATTCCGCGCTCCTGCACCGCCAGCTCCGCGTTAGAAGAAGATGATGCCGCCGAGGGCGATGCCATTCATCTTGTCGCGCGCACCGTCGAAGCCTTGCGAGCGCGTCTGGCCGGCTTCGGCCACCAGCGTGACCGCGCTGTTCAAGGCGTAATAGGCGCCGGCGGTCAGGTTGGCGTTCGATCTCAGGCCGCCGGTCCCGAGCGTGTCGTCGGCATTCACGCTGCGTCCGTAGCTGAGGCCGAGCTTGAGCTTGTCCGTTACCTTGTACGTGCCTTGCGCGAGGTAGTGGGTGCTGCGCACGCGGCCCTGGTCGGCGTCCGACAGGATGCCCAGGCCGGTACCGCGCTGGGCGTTCAGCAGCAGGCCGGCCGGACCGTCCTGGTACAGCACGCCCACCTCGATCGCGCGCATCGACAAGTCCGGCGTCGTGGCCGCGACCGGCTCGAAGCGCTGGCCCTTGGCGCCGATCCAGCCTTTCAGGCCTCCCATGGTGAGCGTCAACTGCGCCTGCAGCTGCGGGCTCGAGTCGGCCGAATAGGCGGAGCCGGCCACCACCGGCGTATCGGCCACCGGACTCATGACGCCGAGGTCGACGCCCAGGCCCGAGGGCATCTTCGGCGTGCTGTAGGTAATCTGGCCATAGGTGCCGAGATAGCTGTAGCCGGCGCCGATGTGGCCGAGCGCGACGCGTCCGCGCTGGGTCGCCTGCACCGGCGCGCCCGCGCCCACCAGGGTCATGTCGTTGAGGATGGCGTTGGCGCCGAAGATGCCGTAATCGCGTCCGAGCTTGACGCTGCCCATGCTCGCGTTCCCGACGGTGAAGAAGGCCTGGCGCACGTCGACGCTGCTGTTTTGCGCGATCGCGCTGTCGGTGGCGGTGGCGGCATAGATACCGACCAGCGCCTTGACGTCATACCCGCCCTGGCTGGTGGCGGCCGAGGCGATCAGCGCGTTGGGCAGCAAGCCGTTGCCGATCGTGGTGCGGCGGTCCTTGCCGCCGCAGCCGAGGCCCTCGCCGCCGAGCGCCAGGCCGCCCACCGCGCCGCCCTCGCAATCGACGGCCGTGTAGTAGGCGTTCACGATGCCGCCCACCGACACGGTCCAGTCGCCGGCCTTGATGTCGACCGCCAGGGCCGGCTGCACGCATGCGGCCAGCGCGCTCAGTACATATAATTTTTTCATCGCCCGTCTCCTGCTTCTCTCGTTTTGGTTGTCGCATCACGTGATGCAACGAAGAACGATGGCAAATCGCGTGCCGGGTTCATCAAGGCATGAAACGGACGGTTTGGCATGTTTTTTTGCGCCGAATTGGATCAGCCGCTGTGCCCGGTGCGCCGTTTTGGAACCGGGGCGTGCCAGGCCGCCATGCCGGCGCTGTCGCAAGGGCCAGAAACGAAAAAACCGACGGCTACAGCCGTCGGCAAAGGCACCACAAGCCAGCATGGCCGTTGGAGGTCGGCCACGCAGTCATCAAGTCCTGGTGGGCAGTTTGAAGACCCAGACCGAACCGCCCTGCTCGAGGAAATTGACCTTCTTCGCCACTTCCCCGCCCCACAGCGGCACCGCGCCGCCCCAGCCGGACACCACGGCCACGTACTGCACGCCGCCCTCTTCCCAGGTCACCGGCGGCGCCACCACGCCGGAGCCGGTCTGGAACTTCCACAGTTCCTTGCCGGTCTTGGCGTCGAGCGCCTTGAGGTAGCCTTCAGGCGTGCCGTAGAAGACCAGGCCGCCGGCGGTGGTCATCACCCCGCCCCACAGCGGCGCGTCGTTCTTGACTTCCCAGACGATCTTGCCGCTCTTCGGGTCGACCGCGCGCAGGGCACCGATGTAGTCGTCGAACAGCGGCTTGATGGTGAAGCCGGCGCCAAGGAAGGCGCCGCCCTTCTTGTAGCTGATCGGTTCGTTCCAGATGTCCATGCCCCATTCATTGGCCGGCACGTAGAACAAGCCGGTCTGCGGGCTGTAGGCCATCGGCATCTGGTTTTTCGCGCCGAGGAAGGCCGGTGCGGCGAACACGGTCGAGCCCTTCTTGCCGTCGCCATTGCCCTTGGTCGGGTCGCTCGGGCGGTTGGCGGCGACGAAGTTCGGACGCCCGGTCTTCAGGTCGATGCTGCTGGCCCAGGTGATCTTGCGTACGAAGGGGAAGGCGTTCTGCAGCTTGCCGTCCTTGGCGTCGATCACGTAGAAGAAGCCGTTGCGGTCCGCCTTGCCGCCGTAGCGCTTGCCGTTCATGTCGAAGGTGACGAACTCGTTGGCGCCGTCGAAGTCCCAGGAATCGTTGGGCGTGTTCTGGTAAGCCCATTTGATCTGGCCGGTCTTCGGGTCCAGCGCCACGGTCGACGACGAGTACAGGTTGTCGCCCGGGCGCAGGTGGCTGTTCCAGGGCGCCGGGTTGCCGGTGCCGAAATAGGCCAGGCCCGTGCTTTCGTCATAGGTGCCGCCCATCCAGGTCGAGGCGCCGCCGGTCTTCCACAGATCGCCCGGCCAGCTCTTGTTGACGGTGCCGGTGATGCCGTTCTCGATGGCCTTGCCTTCCTTGTCGTAGCGGTAGCCCATGTGGCCTTCGACGGTAGGACGCATCCAGACCATTTCGCCGGTCATCGGATTTCTCGCTTCGACGCGGCCGACGACGCCGAATTCGCCGCCCGACACGCCCGTCATCAGCAGGCCGTTGGCGATCAGGGGCGCGGCCGTCATCGAATAGCCGGCCGCGTAGTCGTCGACTTTCTCCTTCCACACTACCTTGCCCGTGTTCTGGTCGAGCGCGACGAGCTGGGCGTCGAGGGTGCCGAAGATGACGAGGTTGCCGTACAGGGCGGCCCCGCGGTTGACCACGTCGCAGCAGGGCATGATCCCGTCGGGCAGGCGGTGCTCGTACTTCCACAGCTTGGCGCCGCTTTTCAGGTCGACCGCAAAGATGCGCGAGTAGGACGCGGTGACGAACATCTTGCCGTTGTGGATCAGCGGCTGCGATTCCTGCCCGCGCTGCTTTTCGCCGCCGAAGGAAAACGACCAGGCCGGCACCAGCTGGCCCACGGTACGGGTGTTGATCTTGGTGAGCGGCGAATAACGCTGCCCTTCGGTGCCCATGCCGAACGAGAGGACACTCTTGGTCTCCTTGGCATCGTTGGCCAGCATGGCGTTTGTGACATTCATTGCGTAGGCGGGGCTGAGGGCTGTCAGGCCAGCCAGCAGCCAAAGGATGGGTTGTTGCACGATGGTCTCCCTGTTGTTGTGGTGATGCTGCGGTCAAGCGAACTTGCGTGGCGGCTGCGCGCGCAGCAGCGCGCATTCGTCGTCGGTAAACAGGCGTGAGCGGGTGAGGAAGCGGCGGCCTGTGCCGTTGTCGAGCGAAAACATGCCGCCGTTGCCGGCGACGACGTCGATGATCAACTGCGTGTGTTCCCAGTAGCTGAACTGCTCCATCCCCATGTAGAAGGGCGTGCCGCCGAGGTTGCCGAGATAGACGTCGCTGTCGCTGACGTTGAATTCCCCGGCCGGATAGCACATCGGCGCGCTGCCGTCGCAGCAGCCGCCGGACTGGAAGAACATCAGCGGGCCATGGCGCCGCCGCAGCTCCTCGATGAAATCCAGCGCGGCCGGTGTCGCCGTCACGCGCTCGAGCGAAGTGGCCATGGCCGATCTCCGAAAATGTATTAAAAACACTCCAAAATTGGAGTACCTATGGAGTCGCGGGACGTGCCGGCCTCAGGTCCCGCCGGTATGGCGGGACCCGGACCGCCCTGTCCTGGAATCAGAAGAAGCCCAGCGCTTTCGGGCTGTAGCTGACCAGGAGATTCTTGGTCTGCTGATAGTGGTCGAGCATCATCTTGTGGTTCTCGCGGCCGATGCCCGACTGCTTGTAGCCACCGAAGGCGGCGTGGGCCGGGTACAGGTGGTAGCAGTTGGTCCAGACGCGGCCGGCCTGGATGGCGCGGCCCATGCGGAAGGCGCGCGAGGCGTCGCGCGTCCACAGCCCGGCGCCCAGGCCGTACAAGGTATCGTTGGCGATGCGCAGCGCATCGGCTTCGTCCTTGAAGGTCGTCACCGACACCACCGGTCCGAAGATCTCTTCCTGGAAGATGCGCATCGTGTTGTCGCCCTTGAACACGGTCGGCTTCACGTAATAGCCGCCGGACAGTTCGCCGCCCTGGTCATTGCGCCCGCCGCCGGCCAGCACTTCGGCGCCTTCCTGGCGGCCGATGTCGAGGTAGGACAGGATTTTTTCCAGCTGTTCCTGCGAGGCCTGGGCGCCGATCATGGTCGACGAATCGAGCGGATTGCCCTGCTTGATCGCCGCCACCCGCGCCAGGGCGCGTTCGATGAACCGTTCGTAGATCGATTCCTGGATCAGCACGCGCGAGGGGCAGGTGCACACTTCGCCCTGGTTCAGCGCGAACATGGCGAAGCCTTCCAGGCACTTGTCGAAGAATTCGTCGTCCGCATCCATCACGTCGGCGAAGAAGATGTTGGGCGACTTGCCGCCCAGTTCCAGCGTGACCGGGATCAGGTTCTGCGCAGCGTATTGCATGATCAGGCGCCCGGTGCCGGTTTCGCCCGTGAACGCGATCTTGGCGATGCGCTTGCTCGATGCCAGCGGCTTGCCCGCCTCGAGGCCGAAGCCGTTGACGACATTGATCACGCCCGGCGGCAGCAGGTCGCCAATGAGTTCCATCAGCACCAGGATCGAGGCCGGGGTCTGCTCGGCCGGTTTGAGCACGACGCAGTTGCCGGCCGCCAGGGCTGGCGCCAGCTTCCAGACCGCCATCAGGATCGGGAAGTTCCACGGAATGATCTGGCCGACCACGCCGAGCGGCTCGTGGAAGTGGTAAGCGTAGGTTTCATGGTCGATCTGGGCGATCGAGCCTTCTTGCGCGCGGATGGCGCCGGCAAAATAACGGAAATGGTCGATGGCGAGCGGAATGTCGGCCGCCATCGTCTCGCGGATCGGCTTGCCGTTGTCGATGGTCTCGGCGGTGGCGATCATCGTCAGGTTCTGCTCGATGCGGTCGGCGATCTTGTTGAGGATGTTGGCGCGCTCGGCCGGCGAAGTCTTGCCCCAGGCTTCCTTCGCTTCATGGGCCGCGTCGAGCGCCAGTTCGATGTCTTCGGCGGTCGAACGGGCGATCTCGCAGAAAGGCTGGCCGGTGATCGGGGTGATGTTGGGGAAATACTCACCCTTGGTTGGCGCCACGAACCGGCCGCCGATGTAGTTGTCGTAGCGTTGCTTGAACGGATTGGCGACGCCGAGCTTGCTGATGTCTGCGAGATTCATGTCATCCTCTTTCTTCGTGGTTATGGGCCGTTAGCCTTAACGGGTGTGTCGAAGCACCCCTATCGTTTCGCAAGCGCCGTGCCAGCCCCCTGTCATGGGAAAAACCGCCCGGCGCCGCGTGTTTCTGGTACACCTGCTCCAGATTGAAACAGCGCAACGGATCAGCAGATCAGCGGATCAGTACGCCCCAGGGCAGCGCACCCACCGGAATGTCGTTCAGGCGCGTATTGCTGGCCGTATCGATGACCGAGACGCTGCCCGAGCGGCCATTGGCCACGTACAGGCGGGCCCCGTCGGGCGTGAGCGCCATGTTCCAGGGGCGCTTGCCCACCGCAATGGTGGTCGTGACGGTGTTGGTGGCGGCATCGATCACCGTGACCGTGCCGTCGATGCCGTTGCTGGCATACACTTGGCGGCCGCTGGGGTGGACGGCGATGCCGGCCGTGTTGCGCCCGGCGGGAATGGTGGCCAGCGCACGCCGCGTCGCCATGTCGATGACGACCACGGTGTTCGCCAGTTCGCAGGCAACATAGGCCCGCGCGCCGTCGGGAGAAAAGGCGATGCCGCGCGGACGCAGGCCGACGGCCACGCTGCCGCTCTGGCGCCGCGCGGCGACGTCGATCAGGTCGACCTGTTCGGCGTCCTCGGCGCTGACCAGCAGCCATTTGCCGTCCGGGCTGAACACGGCGTGCTCCGGGTTGCGTCCCTGGACCGGGATCTCGGCCAGGACGCGGCGCGTAGCGGCCTCGACCAGCACCACGCTGTTGCTCTCCTCGACCGCCACGGCCAGCCAGCGGCCGTCGGCCGAGGCGCTCACGCCCTCGGGCGATTTGCCGACCGCGACGCTGGCGAGCGTGGCGCCGCTGGCGGCGTCCAGCGCCAGCAGGGCGCCGGCGCCGGCGTCGGTGACCCACAGGACGCGTCCCGCCGGGTCGGCCGCGATGCCGCGCGGCCGTTTGCCGGCGGCAATTTCGCGAACCAAGGCGCCGCTATCGGTGTCGATCACGCTGAGGGTGGCCGATTTTTCGTTCGGCACGTAAGCGAAGGGCGCGGCGCCGGCGTGGCAGGTGGCCAGCGCGACGGCCAGCAACAGGGCGGGGCTTGCAAGGCGCATGTGCATCATGGGAATCCTTATGTCGTGGTAAGCGCGGAGCGCGATAGCTAATATTCGACTGGAAATACTTGTGGATTGTGGCAGCCAACAACACGTTTATTCCTGGACGAGTACTGGGAGAAATGCAAGCGTCATGCCATCGGTGTGCGCACGCGTTTTCGCCATGGCAGGTATATTGCTAGTCAAATTGCCAGGCAAATTAGTAAGCCCTGCCAACGGGGCTATCACAACAATGGAGAGACAATGACGCAACACGCATTTCGCCTGAACGCGATCGCCGCCCTGTGCGCCTGCTGGCCGCTGGCGGCGCTTGCCGCCGCTGCGCCGGCGGCCGCCCCCGCCGCCGCCCCTGCCGCCGCCCCGGCAGCGACCGGTACGGCGCAGGGGCCGATGGCCGTCGTGGTCGTCACCGGCAGCCGCTCCGAGCACACCAGTTTCGACTTGCCGGCCGCGATCGACGTGATCGACGCCTCGCAGATCCGCGACACCCAGCCGCGCGTGAACGCCTCCGAGGCGCTGGCCGCGGTGCCGGGCCTGGTCGCGCGCGACCGCCAGAACTATGCGCAGGACTTGCAGATTTCCTCGCGCGGCTTCGGCGCCCGTTCCGCCTTCGGCGTGCGCGGCGTGCGCCTGATCGCCGACGGCATTCCCGCCACCATGCCCGACGGCCAGGGCCAGGCCGCCACCTTCAACCTCGACATGGCCGAGCGCATCGAAGTGCTGCGCGGCCCCTTCTCGGCGCTCTACGGGAATCACTCGGGCGGCGTCATCCAGCTGTTCACGCGCGATCCGAAAGGACCGCCCGCGATCGAGACGAGCTTTTCGGCCGGCAGCTACGGCATGCGCAAGCTCGACGTCAACGCCCAGGGCGAAGCGAACGGCGTCGGCTACCTGCTCGACGCCTCGCGCTTCGACATCGACGGCTTTCGCGACCATGGCGCCGCCAGGCGCGACCAGGCCTATGCCAAGCTGACGGTGGCGCCCTCCGCCGCCAGCCGCCTGGTATTCACCGCCAGCGGCCTGCGCCAGGACGACACGCAAGACCCGCTCGGCGTCACCTGGGCGACTTACCAGCGCGACCCGCGCGCCGGCGAGATCGACGCCACCGACACGGCCACTCCGCGGCGCACCCTGGCCGAGCGCTACAACACCCGCAAGAGCATCGACCACAAGCAGATCGGCGTGACCTGGGAACAGCGCTTCGGCGCGAATCGCCTGCAGGCGACGGCCTACGGCGGCAACCGGCGCGTGGTGCAGTACCAGTCCTTCTCGCGCGGCTTCCAGGCGCCGCCGACGCACTCGGGCGGCGTGATCGACTTCGACCGCGAATTCCTCGGCCTCGACCTCAACTGGCGCGACGTGCGCGAGCTGGGCGGCGGCACCCTGCGCACCACGGTCGGTATCGACGCCGGCCGCTCGCTCGATTCGCGCCAGGGCTTCGAGAATTTCGTCGGCGACGTCTTCGGCGTGCGCGGACGCCTGCGCCGCGACGAGGAAGACAAGGTGTCGAACCTCGACCCCTACCTGCAGGCCGAATGGGAGCGCGACGCCTGGGTCGTCACGGCCGGCCTGCGCCACAGCCGCGTCAAGTTCGAGGTGGCCGACCGCTACCTGTCGAACGGCAACGACAGCGGCGCGGTGCGCCACAGCCACACGACGCCCCTGGTCGGCGTGCTCTATAAAGTCTCGCCGACCCTGAACGTGTATGCGAGCGCGGCGCGCGGCTTCGAGACCCCGACCCTGAACGAAGTGTTTTATTCGGGTGCCGGCGGCGGCTTCAATTTCAACTTGCAGCCGGCCATCGGCACGCACCTGGAAGCGGGCATCAAGACACTCGTGACGGACAAGGTGCGGGTGAACGCGGCGCTGTTCCAGGTAAAGACGCGCGACGAGGTCGTGGTCGACGTCGCCAGCGGCGGACGCACCAGCTTCCGCAACGCCAGTGCCACCCTGCGCCAGGGCGGCGAATTGTCGCTCGATGCGGACCTGGGCGCCGGCTGGAACGCCAAGCTCGCCCTGTCGGCGCTGCGCGCCGTCTACGATGCCGGTTTTGGCAACGTGCCGAAAGGCAGCCGCTTGCCGGGCGTGCCCAAGGCCAGCGTCTACGGGGAGCTGGGCTGGAAGGAAGCGGCGGGCCGCTATGGCGCGGCGCTGGAGACCATCGCCAACGGGCGCGTGTATGCCGAGGACACCAATACCCAGCAGGCCGCGCCGGGCTATGCCATCTTCAATCTGCGGGCACAGGCCAGCCAGGCCTGGAGCGGGTGGAAGTTCAAGCAGTTCGTGCGCCTGAATAACCTGTTCGACAAGCAGTATGTCGGGTCGGTGATCGTGGGCGATGCGAATCGGCGGTTCTATGAAGGAGCGCCGGGGAGGAACTGGGTGGTGGGGGTGAGTGGACAGTACCAGTTCTGATGGGCGTGGGCGGATTCCCCGCCCACGCGCTCACCGTTCAAGCACCGGATCCACGTCGCGCCAAAGGTCAGAACCGGTAGCGCACGCCCGCATGGACCGTACGGGGCGCGCCCGGCGCCACGAAGCGCGCATGCGCCGGCGCCACTTCACCGGCATGCGGCTGCAACAGGCGCCCGTCCGGGAACAGGTCCACCGCGACCGCCCCGAACGTTTCGTAGCGCCGGTCGAACACGTTGTTCACCCGCGCAAAAAGCTCCCATCGCGGCGCTGGAAGCCAGCGTGCGTGCAGGTTGACGAGCGCATGCCCGCGCACGCTCCAGTCGGCCCGGCGCGCATCGTCGGCATCGTCGGCATCGGCGATCAGGCCATCCTCGTTGCCCTGGGTCGCCCGGTGCGACGCCGCCTGCAGGTCCGCTCCCAGCACCAGCCCCGGCCGCGCATCCCAGTCCAGGCCCAGTTTCAGCGTATGGCGCGGCAAGCCCGCGATCGGGGTGCCCGGCCCGACTTGCACCGTGCGCGCGCCCGTAAACAGCGTGCCGTCTGCATCGTAGGTCGCGCGCAGGTAACTGTAGTCGGCGCTCGCCCGCCATGCGCCCCACTGCCCGTGCGCGCCCAGGTCCGCGCCCTCGTGCCGGGTGCGCGCGAAGTTGGAAAAATAACCGGCGCGCGAGGCGCCGGCGCGGCCGAACAGGATGTCGTCGCGGTTCACGGTGCGATACAGCGTGGCGCTGAAGCCCGAGCGCACGTCCCCGCCGCGCAGGCCCGCTTCCAGCGTGCGCGAGATCACCTGTTTCAGATATGGGTCCGATTGCAGGCCGACCGGCAAACGGCAAGGTTCGGCCGGATCGGCGCAACCGAGTTCGATCACGGTCGGCACCCGGTTGCTCTGCGCGATATTCGCGAACCAGGTCAGCGGCCCGCGTTCATGCGTGATGCCGAGCGCCGGGTTCAGGCGGCGATAAGTAAACGACTCGTGCGGCTTGGGCCCGTCTTCAGTGGTCAGGGTGTTGCCGACACGGGCGTGGTTGTAGCGCGCGGAGGCCGTCAGCTGGGTCGATGGCGCCAGCGCCAGGGTGGCGGCGGCGTAGACGCCGAACGCGCGGGCGCTACCGGTCACCGAGGATGCCGGCTCGCGCTCTTCGAGCGGATCGCCCTCGACGCCGCGCGCGGCCGTGAAGAATGCCTCTTGCTCGAACTGGGCGAAGTCGACCCGGCTGCGGTCCCAGGCCGCGCCCACGTTGAAGCGGTTGCCGCGCACCGCATGCGCCAGGTTGATGCTGGCGCCTTGTCCGCGCTGGCGCGTGCTGGTCGTGTTCAGGCTGGCCGGGTGCAGGGCCGCGCCTTGCTCGCGCGTAAAGGCGCACTCGTCGGGCTCGCGCGCGCTGCCGTCGTCCAGGAAGCCTTCGGCGCAGTCCTCGACGTAATCGCCATACTCGTCGCCGACGTCGCCGCCGACGGTATCGCGCCGGCTGCCGCGCGCGTAGGCCGACGCGGTCAGCTCGCTGCCCGGCGCCAGCCGGTGCGTGAGCCGGAACGCCCCTTGCAGCAGGCGGTTGCGGGTACGGTCGGGGAAGGTATAGACCGCGCGCCGGTCTTCTTCGTACAGGCCCGGCGCGCGCGCGCCGTCTTCGTCGCGGTAGCTCGGCAGCAGGCCGTTGCCGAGCAGGCGGCTGCGTCCGCCCAGCAAGGTCACCTGCCAGTCGGTGCGCTCGCCCTCGCGCCCGGCCTTGAGGAACAGGTTGCCCAGGCGCCCATCCGAACGGGCGCGCCAGCCGTCCTCGTCGAACAAGGTGGCGGCGGCGAAGCCGTGCCAGCCGTCGGCGCCGCGCATGCCGTAGGCCAGGTCGGCGCGGCGCCGGCCATGCTCGCCGATCGACAGCGTGATGTCGGCGCCGGGATCCTGCAGGCCCGAGCGCGTCTCGAGCGCGATCGCGCCGCCCAGGGTATTGAGGCCATACAGGGGATTCGAGCCGGGCACCAGCCACAGGCGGCCGAGCGCCGCTTCCGGCAGCATGTCCCAGTTGACCACGTCGCCGAAGGGTTCGTTGACGCGCACGCCGTCGAGATAGACGGACAGGCCCTGCCCGGTGCCGAGGATGGGCGAGGCGCGAAAGCCGCGGTAGGTCAGGTCGGCCTGGAAGGGGCTGCCCGAAATCTCGTTGACGTTGACGCCATGCAGGCGGCGCGCCATGGTCGCAACCAGGTTGCCGCCCTGCCCGTCGCGCAGCGCTTCGCGGTCGAGCGTCTGCACGCCGTACGGCAGCAGGCGCGGGTCGCCGCCGCTGTCGGCGAAGGGCACCACGCCGACCACCTCCACGCGCGCGATCTGCGGCTCCTCCGCCTCCGGCGTTTCCGGGGTATTCGCCGCACTCGGCAGTTCCGGGCCGGCGGCGGCCCGTCCCAGCGCCAGCACCAGTGCACCGCCTACCACTACGCGTGCACTCACGGGGTCACTGCCTGCACGCCATGGCGCGCGAACAGGGCTTTCAATTCGCCGCTGGCGCTCATCTCGTTGAGCGCGGCCTGCAGGCGCCGCCCGAGTTCCTCGTCGTCCTTGCGCACCGCCATGCCGACCGCCCAGCCGGCACGCGGCAGGCGCTGGAAGCTCGCTTCACTGAGCGGAAAGGCCGGGTCGCCGCGCAGCGCCGCTTCGATCTCGGCGCGCTTGGCCAGTACCGCATCGAGTTCGCCCTTCTTCAAGGCCAGCAGCGCTTCGCCCGCGGTCGGATAAATGCGTACCTGGTCGCGAAAGCGCCCGTTGCCTTCTCCCAGCATCAGCATGCCGGCGATCGACACCTTCTCGACGCCGATGCGTTTGCCGACGAGGGCGTCGAGGTCGTCGAAGCGCGGGATGCTGCGCTCGGCGCGCACCAGGCGCAAGGTCTCGACGTAGTACGGCGCGAAGATGCGTACCTGCGGGTTGTCGACCATCAGGCGGTTGTCGACCGGCACGTGCAGCATCACGTCGGCCGGTCCGTAGCCGAGGTAGTGGCCCTTCCACACCATGTTGCGCAAGTCGTCGGCCACTTCTTCGTCGGCCGGAAATGGCATCAGGTTCAGCTTCAGTCCCAGGCGCGCGGCCAGCGCCGCGGCCAGGTCGACGTCGATGCCGGCGCCCTTGTCGGCGAACGGCGCGAACTCGTTATAGACCGCGACCTTCAACGCGCCGCTGGCCTGGATCTTGTTCCACTCGGCGTGTGCGGGCGGCAGCACGGCCAGCATCAGAAAGACTACCAACGACAAACAGAATCTGCTCATGCGCTCGGCTTTCAGGTTGGTCGATCAGTTGGTTTCGCGGCGCGTCTCGAGATAGGTCTTGATCGCCCACATCGCTTCCTGGTTGAATACGCCCTCGAAGGGCGGCATGTAGACCGCGCCATTGCGCACCTTGCCCTGGCGTACGCTGGTCAGGTAATAATTGTCCATCTCCTTGAAGCAGGCGGTTTTCTTGGCCGCGTTCTTCAGGCCGACGCAATCGCGGTCCATCTGGCGCAGGTCGGGCGCGATGCCGCCGGAGACCGCCTCCAGGCCATGGCAGCGCGCGCAATTCTGATTATAGGCCGAGGCGCCGATCTTCTGCGCCATGGCATTGCCCCGGTAGGGATTCTCGTCGCGCCATTTGTCGCCGAGGACCGGCAAGCCGCGCGTATCGACGCCCTGCGGCGTGACGTTGCCGTGGGCTTGCGCGAACGTCGAGGTGAAGGCGGCGGCGGACAGCGCCAGGGCGCAGCCAAGGGTACGGATCGGGTGCTTCATGCTTGTCTCCTGCGGTTATCGAATTCTGATGACCAGAAGCATGAGCAAGCGGCGTGCCATGGCGAATCGGCGCCTGCGCGGTCCCTTGCTGTATCAAAATGGGACAGGTGTCACACGGCGGCGGGCATTTCCTTCCCGGGCAGGGCAGCGCTTGCGCCCGGATACAGGCGAGACAGGGTGGCGTCGGTCGCCGGTGCGACCAGCGCCAGCACGCGGGCGCTGGCGGCGGCCAGGTCGGGCGCGGCGCGCACGTCCTGCCAGAGCGTCGCCAGCTTGTCGCCCTGGGCCGCGAGCGCCGCCTCGACCTCGGCTTGCCAGAAGGCCGGCGCTTCGCTCTCGACGTAATTGCCGCGCCCGCGTCCGAAATGGGCCACCGCCAGGTAGCGCAGCACGGCGCCCACCAGCAGCGTTTGCAGGAAGGCATCGGCGAACTGCACGCCCGGCTTGTCGCCCTCGTTTTTCTGGTTGAAACCCCAGGCCGCGCCGGCCGCGGTGAGGCCGCCGACCAGCGCCCCCAGCAGCGCGCCGCCGCCCAGCGTCAAGCCGCCCGCCATCAGGTCGGCCGACAATCCCGTGGCCGCGCCCGAGACCACCGCGCCCAGCAGGCCGGCCTGCGCCTTGTCGATCGGCGCGTGCACGGCAAAATTCTCGCGCACGCGGGTATTGACCGTGCGCGCTTCGCCCGGATCGACCTTGTGCAGCACCAGCATGCGCATGGTCGCCTTGTTGATTTCCCCATTCAGGCGCTCGACCAGCGCCGCCATCGCCGCGTCCTGGCGCCCTTGCCCGTCCTTGTTCCTTCCCACCGCCCGCAAGGCGCCGCGCAGCAAGCCGCCCTGGTCGCCGGTGACAGGCTCGCTGTCGCGCGCGGCGGCGGCTACCTGTTCGGCGCAGATACGTAGCGCCCTGGCATACCGCTGGCGGTTGTGCGCTTCCCAGGCGGCGCGCAGGCGTGCATAGCCGGCCTGCTTTTCCGGCGCGATCAAGGGCGCGACGGCTTCATAAAACACGTGCTCGTGCACCCAGCAGCGGGCAAACGCGTCCAGTGCCAGTACTTCGCGCACGACCGCAAAGCGCGCCAGGTGTTGTTTCCAGTCCTGCTGCTCGGCGCCTTCGGCGGCGCCGGGACGCGGCGGCCCCATCTGGTTGAGCAGCACCACGACCGGCTTGCCGAGCCACTCGAGGATGTGCATCTCTGCCGGCAGATAGCCGGCGTCGCCCGGCGCTTCGGAGGAATTGACGAGGTAGAGCACGACATCGGCTTCGTCCCGGGCCGCGCGCAAGGCTTGCTGGCTGAGCCAGAACGGACGGTCGCGGTAGCGGTCGAACACTTCGCGCAGGAACCAGCCGATCGGGTTGCCGGCCAGCGCCAGGCGCTTGAGCAGGCGCACCGAGTCGCCGAAGCCGGGCGTGTCCCACAGCAGCAAGCTGTCGCCGGCCGGGGTGGTCTGCAAGGGGTGCGCTTCGGCGAACGTCGTCACGTGGGCGGCATCGCGCACCTCTCCCACGTCGGCGCCGACCAGGGTGCGCGCCAGCGTCGTCTTGCCGTTGTTCGTGTGCGAGACCAGCGCGAACTGGATCTTGACGGCGAGCTTGTCCACGGCCTCGCTCATCGCAGCTCCGGCAAGGCCAGGCCGGCACCGAGTTCGATCGGGCGCTTGCCCGGATCGACCAGGTTCACCACCGTGGCGGCGGTGCCGTGGAAGCTGCAGAACTGGCGCCACAGGGCAATGCGTTCCTGTACCCGCGCCTCCAGCCCGGCCTGGCCGGCGCCGCGCTCGGTCAGGCTCGATTCGTCCAGCAGCACGGCCACGCCGCGCTTGCTGTTGCGCACCAGGTAATCGAGGAAGGCGCCGTGGTTTTCCTTTTCCGGCGTCGCGGCCAGGCTGAACAAGGCCGCGGTCACGGTGATGCCGGGCTCGGCGAGGGAAGCGTCGCCGAGCGCCTCCTTGGGCGCTTCGCCATAGGGCAGCGCGGGGTGCAGCAATACGCGCGCCTGGGCCCCGAGGGCCATCGCGGCCACCGTCCACAAGCCGCGGTCGCGCGCTTCGTCGAGGGTAAAACTGTAGGGCAGCACGCGCAGCACGGCGGCGCTGCCGGCCCCGATGCTGTCGGCCAGGTGGCGGAAATACGGATGGTCGAAGTCGAGCGGGAAGCGGCGCGCCAGGCGCCGCGCGCGCCAGGCGGCGAACGCCGCCAGGAGCAGGCGCGGCAGCACGACCAGCAGCACGATGGTGGCGCCGTACAGGTGGACCCAGCGCTCGCCGCCGGCGGCGGAGGTGGCGGCGCCGGCGCCGAAGCGCAGCGATTCGATGTCGGCCAGGCTAAAGCCCTGCAAAAAGGGAAACAGGAACAGGACCGGCGCAAACAACCAGGAAAGCAGGGTGTGGACCTGGGTGGCGTCGAGGAAGGTGCTTTCCCAGCCGGCCACGTACTGGGTCAGCAGGCCGCGCGCATACAGCGACAGCACCGCGCCCAGGGCGAAGGCGGCAGCCGACAGGTGCACGGTGCGCGACAGGCGCGCGCGCGTCAGCGGTTCGCTCAGCACGCTCCACTCGGCCATGAAATTGGTCAGCCCGGTCGACAGCGCGCCCGGGAGTTTGCGCGGCAAGGCGGCCTTGCCGACGCTCAGGCGGCGCAATAAACCCGGCCCGGCGCGGCCGCTCTTGCGGCCCGGGAGCAACGCCCAGACCAGCAGCACCAGGTAGACGGCCAGATTCCAGCCGATGATGAACAGCAGCGGCGCCGACAGCAGGTCGACCCGGTGCGGATCGGCAATGCGGTCGAGCAGGGCGCCGGCGAACAGGGCCAGCAGCGGCAGCGCCGCCCAGAAGGCGGGCAGGCCGGGGCCGCGCTTCTGGAAACTGGCGAAGGCCGGCGTGCGCTCGGCCAGGCGCTTGAGGATCTGTTCCGATCGCTGCTCGAGAAAATGTTCCTGGGTGAAGGCCGCCTTGCTGTCGGCAGCCTGCCACGCCGCCAGTTCGCGCGCGCTGCGGCTCGCGTACTTGCGGTCGTCTTCGCTCAGCACCTGGTGGCCGGTGTCGGCGCTTTCGATCGCGCGCACCAGCACGACCCGTCGTGCAACCTGTTCGTTCATGCTCGTCCTGTTTTATTCGATTGGCAACATCGCAGCGTCGATTGTGCACCAGATTCCATTCGAAGCGCGGCACGCTCCGTCCCCGCCACCCCATCCGTAGCAAAACTACGCAATCACGGTTGACTTCATGCAAACTCGGGGGTAGCGTCTGCCTGCGGTATTGATGAGCCACTCGGCAGAGGTAGCGAAAGTACAGCAACGCCGCGCCGAAGGCGCTAACACAAACAAATGTTTAAAACATATAAACAAATATCGGAGACTGACATGCAATTCCAACGGAAATTACTCGCCGCCCTGATCACGGGCGCCCTGCTCGGCGCGCCGGCCTGGGCCGCCATCAACCCGAACAAACTCGGCGCCGCCTACGATGCCACCAAGGCCAATGTCACCTTTAAAGTGTATTCGGGCAAGGCCACGCGCATCGAACTCTATCTCTACAGCACGGCCACCGGTACCGCCGAAAAAGCGCGCTACGTGATGACCAACACGAGCGGCATCTGGAGCGTGACGATCCCGACCTCCACGCTGAGCACCCAGGGCCTGAGCGGCACCCTGTACTACGGCTACCGCGCCTGGGGCCCGAACTGGCCCTACAACGCCAGCTGGACCAAGGGTTCGGCCCTCGGTTTCATCAGCGACGTCGACGCCGCCGGCAACCGCTTCAATCCGAATAAGCTCTTGAGCGACCCGTACGCGCTCGAGCTGAGCCATGATCCGACGACGGCGACCATGACCAACGGCACCATCTACGCCAGCGGCGCCACGTACCGCAACATCGACAGCGGCGCCTCGGCCCCGAAAGGCATCGTGCTGGCCGGCGACACGCAGGTGACCGGCACCAAGCCGACGCGGGCCTTGAAGGACGACGTCGTCTACGAAGCCCATGTGCGCGGCCTGACCATGAACGACACGAGCATCACGGCCGCCTACCGCGGCACCTACAAGGGCGCCGGCCTGAAGGCGCCGGCCCTGGCCGCGCTCGGCGTGACGGCGATCGAATTCCTGCCGCTGCACGAAACCCAGAACGATACCAACGACAACGATCCCACCAGCACGAGCGGCGACAACTACTGGGGCTACATGACCCTGAACTATTTCGCCCCGGACCGCCGCTACGCCTACGACAAGACCGCGGGCGGCCCCACGCGCGAATTCAAGGAAATGGTGAAAGCCTTCCACGACAACGGCATCAAGGTGCTCGTCGACGTCGTCTACAACCACACCGGCGAAGGCGGCGCCTGGTCGCCCACCGACAAGACGACCTACAACGTACTGAGCATGCGCGGCCTCGACAATCCGACCTATTACAGCCTGACGGCGGACTTCCAGAATTCCTGGGACAACACGGGCGTGGGCGGCAACTACAATACCCGCAATACCATCGCCCAGAACCTGATCGTCGATTCGCTCGCCTACTGGCGCGACAAGCTGGGTGTCGACGGCTACCGTTTCGACCTGGCTTCGGTGCTCGGCAACACCTGCCAGCACGGTTGCTTCAACTTCGACAAGATGGATGCCGGCAATGCCTTGAACCGCATCGTGGCCGAATTGCCGCCACGCCCGGCCGCCGGCGGCAGCGGCGTCGACCTGATCGCCGAACCCTGGGCCATCGGCGGCAACTCTTACCAGGTGGGTGGCTTCCCGAGCGGCTGGGCCGAATGGAATGGCGCCTACCGCGACGTGGTGCGCCAGGCCCAGAATAAACTCGGCAGCGTGGCGATCACGACCGGCCAGATGGCGACGCGCTTTGCCGGCTCCAGCGATTTGTATGGCGACGATGGCCGCAAACCCTGGCACTCGGTCAATTTCATCACCGCCCACGACGGTTTCACCCTGAAAGATTTGTACAGCTGCAACAGCAAGAACAATAACCAGGCCTGGCCCTACGGTCCGAGCGACGGCGGCGAAGACAACAACAACAGCTGGGACCAGGGCGGCATCGCGGCCGACCAGCGCAAGGCCGCGCGCAACGGCATGGCGCTGATGATGCTGTCGGCCGGGGTGCCGATGATCGTCGGTGGCGACGAAGCGCTGCACAGCATGAATTGCAACAACAATCCGTACAACCTCGATTCCTCGGCCAACTGGTTGAGCTGGACCCGCACCACGGACCAGAGCAATTTCCAGGCGTTTACGAAAGCCATGATCGCCTTCCGCAAGGCGCACCCGGCCCTGCGTCCGGCAAATTTCTATGCCAGCACGGACACCAATGGCAACGTCATGGAGCAACTGCGCTGGTTCAAGCCCGACGGCGGCGTGGCCGATGCGACCTACTTCAACGATGCGGCCAACCACGCGATCGCCTGGCGCATCGACGGTTCCGAGTTCGGCGACAGCGCCTCGGCCATTTATGTCGCCCATAACGCCTGGGGCGCGCAGGTGAATTTCACCCTGCCCTGGCCGGGCGCCGGTAAGAGCTGGTACCGCGTCACCGATACCTGCGGCTGGGCCGAAGGCGCGGCGCAGGTGCAGGCGCCGGGCACCGAAGTGCTGATCGGCGGCGAAAACACGTCCTATGGGGTGTGCGGGCGCGGCACCCTGCTCCTGATCGCCAAGTAACTCCTCCACGCCCGGACCGCGGCCGCCACGCACATCGTGCGCGGCGGCCGCCTCGCCATGGCATCCGGCCCCTGCCGGCGTTCCCCCTGCATGCAGCGCGCATGATTTCACGCTGTAGTTCGTCATGTGCGCTGCATACTGCAGCACCTGGGATACAAAAAATTCCTCAAATTTGCCCACAATTTGACGGTTGAACGGTGTATTCTCCACAGCAGATGGGGTGTCAAACTCACAAAACAGTCCATAAAGCGGCAGGCGCCGGCATCGATACCGGAACCGGTTGCGGACCCAGGAGACAGTATGTCGAAGTTTGCCGTGGAACACGTCAAGCGCGTCCATTCGGTCGTCCACGACCGTATGGGCGCCGATTGCATTGGATCCGGTAACCGGATCACCCGCTCCTGGATTCGTTGCCTCAACGAATACCATCTCAATCCCGACAGCTGCGCCGAGCCCGAGGTCGTGGCGCCATGCGAACTCCAGGAACGCCAGCACCGCCTGGCCGACGTGCAGGCCGTCGCCAAGGTCGAGATGGCCAACCTCTACCAGCAGCTGGCCGGCTCCGGCTACGCGATCATGCTGACCGACCGCGAAGGCGTGCTGCTCAATTATTTCGGCGACCCGGCCTTTACCCACGCCGCGTCCAGGACCGGCCTGATGCAGGGCGCGGTCTGGAGCGAGCGCGTGCAGGGCACCAACGGCATGGGCACTTGCCTGGTCGAACGGCGTCCGATCACGGTGCACCAGGACGAACATTACTTGTCCCGCAATATCGACCTCTCCTGCGCGGCGGCGCCGATCTTCGACCATGATGGCGCGCTGGTCGGCGTGCTCGACGCTTCCGGCGAATCGCGCCTGGCCCAGCAGCACACGCTGGCCCTGGTCAGCATGTCGGTGCAGATGATCGAGAACCGCGTCTTCCTGCACCAGTTCCGCCATGATTTCATCCTGCGCTTCCACAACCGGTCCGAGTTCGTCGGCACCCTGAGCGAAGGCGCGATCGCCCTCTCGGTGACGGGCGTCGTGCTGGCCGCGAGCCGTGCCGCGCTCGGGCTGCTCGGCTACGCCAGCCCGGCCGAGGTCGTCGGCCGCGATGTCTGCGAACTCTTCAACATCACCTTTTCCGGACTGGTCGACAGCAGCGTACGGCGCGCCTTCCACCCGGTGCCGATCTTCGAGGTGCGCAGCAATGCGCGCTTTTTCGCCGTCGTCTACCAGCCGGTGGCGGCGTCGACCCTGCGCCGCCCACAGCGCGGCACCGACGACACGCTCGCACTGGCGGCACCGGCCGCGCTCGACGTCCTGCATGCGGGCGATCCCATCATGCGCGCCAATGTCGACACCGCCAAGCGGGTCATGGAGCGCAATGTCGCCGTCGTGCTGCTGGGCGAAACCGGGACCGGCAAGGAACGTTTCGCACGCGCGATGCATTTGTCGAGCAGCCGCGCCACCCGTCCTTTCGTCGCGATCAATTGCGCCTCGATTCCCGAGTCCCTCGTCGAGAGCGAGCTGTTCGGCTACCGCGCGGGCGCCTTCACCGGCGCGAGCAAGGAGGGACAGCGCGGCAAGCTGCTGCAAGCCAACGGCGGCACCCTCTTCCTCGACGAGATCGGCGACATGCCGGTCGCCTTGCAGGCCCGGCTGCTGCGCGTGCTCGAGGAACGCGAAGTGGTCCCGCTGGGCGGCGAGGCACCCGTCAAGCTCGACATCCGCCTGATCAGCGCCACCCATTGCGACCTGGCGCACAAGATCGAGAACGGCGCCTTCCGCGAAGATTTGTATTACCGGCTGCAAGGCGTCACCTTCACCATGCCGCCGCTGCGCGAACGGGGCGACCGTGGCGCACTCATCCGCCAGTTGGCGCGCGAGGAAAGCGATCCCGGCTATCCGGTCGAGCTCGACGACAGCCTGCTGGCCATGCTGGAGCGGCAACGCTGGCCCGGCAACCTGCGCCAGTTGCGCCATCTGCTGCGCACCATGATCGCGCTGCGCGAATCGGACCGCCTGACCGTGCATAACTTGCCGGCCGAATACCGGCACAACCTGGCCGAGGCCGGCCCGGCCTGCGGCACGCCGCTGGCCGCGGTGCCGCCGGCGCCTGCCGCCGGCGGCACGATGATGGCCACCTCGCCGGGCGCTGCGCCGTGTCCGGGGCTCAATGCCTTCGAGTGCGCCGAGCGCGACGTGCTGCTGCAGGAGCTGAAACGCCACCAGTGGAACCTGAGCGGCGTGGCCCGCGATCTCCATATCAGCCGCAATACGCTCTACCGCAAGTTGCAGCGGCTCAATATCGAGCATCCGGACAAATCGCTGTTTCACTGACCCATGGAACCTTCAAGCACGCGCTATACCGGCACCGCGATCGCCCTGCACTGGCTGATCGCGCTGCTCTTGCTGGGCCAGTTCGCCTTCGGCCTGACGCTGGAAGATATCCCGCGCGGCACGCCGGCGCGCGGCTATTACGTCAACCTGCATAAAAGCAGCGGCATCCTGATCGGGCTGCTGATCCTGCTGCGCCTGGGCTGGCGCCTGACGCACCGGCCGCCGCCGCTGCCGCGCACGACGCCCCGCTGGCAGCGGCGCGCCGCCAAGTTCAGCCACATCGCGTTGTACGTGTGCATGCTGGCCCTGCCGCTGTCGGGCTACCTGGCCTCGAACTTCAGCCGCCACGGCATCAAATTTTTCAACCTCGTGCGCTGGGCGCCCTGGGGACCGGACGACAAGGCGCTGTACGCCTTCTTCAACGGCGCCCATCACCTGTTTGCGCTGCTGCTGGCGCTGCTCGTCGCCATCCACGTGCTGGCGGTGGCCAAGCACATGCTGATCGATCACGATGGCTTGCTGCTGCGCATGTGGCCGCGGCGCCGCGGGCCGCTCGCGCGAGCGCCTTCCAACCTGCCTATGGAGAACCGATGACCATGCCGTCCCTTCGCCGTCTTGCCCTAGCCCTGGCGTTTGCCGCCGCCCTGCCCGCGACCGCGCTGGGCGCGCCGTTTGCCTATGTGCCGAACGAAGGATCGGGCACGATCTCGGTCATCGACACGGCTACCGATCAAGTGGTCAATGAACTGCCCGGCGGCAGCAAGCCGCGCGGCCTGGCCATCGGCGCGGACGGCCGCTGGCTGTATGTCAGCGACCAGCCGAACAACCGCCTGCAACTGGTCGAACTGAAGGAGCGCAAGCTGGGCGCCACGGTGGCGCTGGGCGAGTCGCCCGAAGGCGTGTCGATCTCCCCGGACGAACGCTGGGTGATCGCCGCGATCGAGGGCAAGAACGAGATCGCGGTCACCGACACGCGCACCAATAGCCTGGCGTTTTCGATTCCCGTGCGCGGCAAGAATCCGGAGCACGCCGTCTTCAGCCCGAACGGACGCTTGCTGTTCGTCAGCGCCGAAGAGGGCGATGCCGTCGACATCCTCGACTTCGCCAGCCGCAAGCAGCTGGCCCAGGTGGCGGTCGGCGCCCGTCCGCGTGGCATCGGCTTCTTGCCCGACAGCAGCCGCGCCTATGTCGCCGCCGAAAACGCCAACGAAGTCTTCGTGATCGATACCGTCAGTTTCGCGATCGTCGCGCGCATCAAGGCGGGACTGCGCGCCAACGGCATCGCCGTGCACCCGAGCGGCAAGGAAGTCTATGTGTCGAACGGCGGCGATGCCAATGTCTCGGTCATCGACACTGCCAGCAACCGGGTCGTGGCCACGGTCCCTGTCGGCCAGCGTCCCTGGAACATGGCGCTCACGCCGGACGGGAAAAAGCTGTATGTCGCCAATGGCCGCTCCGGCAGCGTCAGCGTGATCGACACCGCCAGCCGCAGCAAGCTGCGCGACGTCCCCGTCGGCAAGCTGCCCTGGGGCGTGGTCATCAAATAGTGGCGCTGCCCTGGAAACTGCCGACGTCGACGCTCACTGCGCGCCGTTCGGCCGGTTCGGCCGGCATCGCTGCCGGGCCCCGCAACAGATCGATCACCAGGCCGGCCGGGTTGCAGCCGATGGAAGTGCGCAGCCCCGCGTAGGCGGCGGTCAGGCGCGGATTGACGTCGAGGACCACGGCGCCGCGCTCGCTCAGGATGATGTCCACGCCGACATAGCCCCACAGAGTGGGCAAGGCCGCTGCAACCTGCTGCGCCAGGCGTTCGAGCGCGCCGTCCGCATCGTTCAAGCCATTCACGGTACTGCCCAGGAAGTAAAAGCGGTTGTCGCGCACCGCCACCCGTTCCAGGTTGCGCGCCAGCAGCCGCGCCGCGCCGTCGCAGCACAGCAGTGACAGGCTGCCCAGCTTGCCCGCAATAAAAGGCTGCAGGACATACCCTTGCGCGGCGCTGGTACGGATCCAGGCCAGGGCCGAGGCGCGGTCGCCGAACAGGCGGGTGTCGAGGCAGCCGGCGCCATCCTCGGGCTTGACCACCCAGGCGCCCTCGCCCTCCGGCAGGGCGGCATGCGGACGGTAAGTCGGCACGGTTGCCACGCCGCCGTCGGCCAGGGCCCGGGCCACCTTGAGTTTGCTGGCCGCGACCCGCACCGCGCCAGGCGCGCTGCCCAGCAGGATGCGCTTGCCGCGCAAGATGTCGCGCGACAGGTTTTCCAATAAGCCTTCAGCTTCCGGCGCCAGCGGCCAGACCGCGTCCGCCGCCTGCACGCAGGCCGCGAAGCGCTCGCCGAAGGACTGCGCCGCCAGCCTGTCGCCCGGCCGGTGCGCGCCCAGCGTGGACATCGTGCACACTTCGACATCCGGCAAGGCGCCGAGGTCGGCCAGCAAGGCTTCGAACAGCATGGCGCCCTGCTGCGTGAACGCATGCGGCAAGGTACGCATCGTCGGCCCGCCTTCCAGCACGTAATCGAAAGCAAACACTTTCAAGGGCGCCATCCTGAGCCTCCGGCTGATTCCATGTCCAGGCAGCTTCCATCCACCAGGCTCAGCGCTGGGGTGCGACGACTTTGACCAGAGTAAGCGTCTCGTCGATGACGGGCGTGACGCTGCCTGGGGCGGCAGCACCGGGCTGCGCCGTGGCGGGTGCCGCTGTCCCAGGCGTCGCAACGGCAGGCACCGGCGCGCCGGGCGCCGACCCGCCCGCGGCCGCGGTGCGCGCCACCAGCGCGCCCGGCCGCTTCACCGCCGTGTTCCCCAGGGAGGTGCTGACCTGGAACACGCCGCCGGGCACGGCCTCGCTCAGCACGAAGGTATAGGTCTTGTTCACGTACTTCTCGAAGCGCGCCTGCAGCGGATCGTCCAGGTAGGGCTGGATGCGCACTGCTTGTCCGGCCACGGTCGTGCCCTGATAGGTGATGCGCTGCGGCGTCACTTGCGCGTTGTTGGCCAGCGCCATCCGGATGCGCTTGCGGAAATACGTGACCGAGCCGCCGGTCAGGCGTTTCATCTCGCCGATGTCGCGCTCGAGAAAGCCGAGCAGCACCGGGTTGCCGTGCGCGTCGTCCACCGCGGGTATCTCGCGTTTGCGCGCACCGCTGAGAAAATGCAGCACCGCATGCACCTTCCCGCCCTTGCGCGTGACGTCGAGCCGGACGCTGTCGGTAAATGCGGGCTCGAGGTTGCTGTGCTTGCGGAATTCGTAGACCAGGTTGGCCGGCGCCGTCGTGCGCGCGAGATGGTCGGTCTCGAAGAGCAGGACTTCGGCCGGCGACACCGGCTGCGCCGCGGCGCCGCCGGCGGCCAGCAGCAGCGCTAGCAGATGCGGCATGGCACGCGGAAAATGCAGGCCGCGCAGGCCGCGCGCCTGCAAGGCCGCGCGCGCGGCGGGGCGGCAAGGCAAGACGGCGCTCATGGCGTCTTCGCCGCCGATGCCGACGATGCGCTTGGCGTGTTCGAGGGGCCCGACGCCGGCACGCCCTGTTCGAGCAGGGGAACGCCGTATTGGTCGAGGATGGCGTGGATCTTGGCTGCATTCGCGGCGATCAGCCCGTCGATGCGTTGCCGAAATTCCTTGTCGCTGTGGCGCACCGCCATCGCGATCTCGAAATCGAATTTCATGCCGGGCTTCGATGTCAGCGGAACGGCGACGATCGGCGCGGTCCGGGCATGCCGGGCGAAATAGCCGGCGATCGGTCCCCAGGCAAAGGCGATGTCGATCTTCCCGCCCGCCAAGTCCTTTTCAATGACTTCGCCGGGATACTGGTCGGCGTCGCCAGTCTGGCTCTGGTACCAGCTGACTTGCTCCATCAAGCCGTTTTCCAGGAGCCATTCGGTAACGGGCGAACCGGCGAAGGCGCCGATGCGCAGCTTGCTGCGCTGCGCGGCATCGAGCGCCACGATATCGTCCAGGCTGCGCACCCGGTCCAGCCCATTGCCCTTGACATAGGCCATGGCATAGCTGGAGCGGTAATATGGCCGCGTGGTGGCCGCCATGTCGAATCCCTTCGGTACGCCGGTCACCAGGTCGCACTTGTAATGATCGGCGTGCTCTTCTTTCGCGCGCAGGGTGTTGCGTATGAAGCCCATGCGCTGCGGAAACCAGGCGTGTTCCAGCTTCCAGCCCAATTGCTGCGCAAACAGCGCGGCAATCTTGTTCTCGAAACCGTTCTGCGCGCGGTTCGACAGCGGCAGGTTGTTCGGGTCCTGGCAAACGCGCAGCACCTTGTCCTGCCCGGGTTCGATCATGGGCTGCGCGCCCGCCGTGCCCAGGCCAAGCATCCAGAGCGCCCCTGCCAGCCACGCCTGCCGCCGTGGGCGCCACTTCATTTGCCCATCTCCTGCAGGCGCCCCGGCGCGATGGCGCCGTCCGAACGTCCTTTCAGGTAGGCGTACAGGTTGTCGATGTTCTCGGTCACCATCTTGCTGGTGTCGAAATTCGGCATGCCTTTTTCGATCCTGCCCTTGAGCACGGCGGTCTTGAATTCTTCCTTGCTCAATACGCGCAGGCTGTTCACCAGCGAGGGACCGACCATGCCTTCCTGGGCCGCGCCGTGGCAGCGTTCACAGGCCATGGAGCGCCAGGTCTTCCAGCCGCTCAGGGTCTGCGCATCGACCTTGTTGCCATCGGCAACCTTGTAGGGCGGGGTATCGGCCGCCATGGCTGGTGCGGACAGCATCGCCAGGGTCCAGACGGCGGCGATGAGCGTGTTGTTCGTGAGTCTGTTCATATTCTATTCCCGGCAAGCGAGGTACGGCCGCCCCTTGATGGCGCCGGCGGCCGTCCCCGAATCATTGACATGCTAACGATAAAGGACGGACGGTTTCAGCGGTCGGGCAGCGCAAAGACGGTCAGCACGCCACCGAGCTCGGTGTACTTGGCCAGGTCCTTGTAGCCGCCAACCGCGCCCAGGCCTTCGGTTCCCTTGGTCAGGCCGGCCGCAAGACCGATGCCGGCCCAGCCGCCAATCCCGGACAGCACGCCGACGTACTGCTTGCCCTTGTATTCCCAGGTGTTGACGTTGCCGATGATCCCCGACGGGGTCTTGAACTTCCACAGTTCCTTGCCGTTGAGGTCGACGGCCTTGATGTGGCCTTCCAGGGTGCCGTAGAACACGACGTCGCCGGCGGTCGAGAGCGCCCCGCTCCAGACCGAGAATTTCTCGGGCTTCGACCAGACGATCTTGCCGGTGCCGGCATCCCAGGCAATGAAGTTACCCAGGCCGCCATGGCTGCTCGGCGCGGGGTACATCGAGAGGGTCGAACCGACATAGGGCTGGCCGGCGGTGTATTCGACCTGGAAAGGCTCGTAGTCCATGCACACGTGGTTCGTCGGCACGTAGAACAGGCCGGTCTTGCGGTTGTAGGTAGCCGGCTGCTGGTCCTTGGTGCCCAGGGCGGACGGGCAGATGCCCTTCGAATTGAAGTCCGGACCGTTCTTGTCGGTGCTGTACTTGGCGACGACTTGCGGACGGCCGCTCTTCATGTCGATGTGGGTCGCCCAGTTCACCTTCGGATCGAATTTCTCGGCGACGAGCAGCTCGCCCGTCACGCGGTCGAGCGTGTAGGCGAAGCCGTTGCGGTCGAAGTGCACCAGCGCCTTGCGCGGCGTTCCCTTGACCTTGATGTCGGCCAGGATCATCTCGTTGACGCCGTCATAGTCCCACTCGTCGTGCGGCGTCATCTGGTACACCCATTTCGCCATCCCGGTGTCGAGGTCGCGCGCGAAGATGGTCATCGACCATTTGTTGTAGCCCGGACGCTGGCGCGGATTCCAGGTGCTCGGGTTGCCGGTGCCGTAATACACCAGATTGGTCGCCGGGTCGTAGCTGTACCAGCCCCAGGTAGTGCCGCCGCCCAGCTTCCACTGGTCGCCTTTCCAGCTCTTGAGCGAGGAGTCCGGGCCGATCGGCGCCATCTTGCCGTCGGTCCAGGTCATGGTCTTGGCAGGATCGACGATCATTTCGGCGTCCGGTCCGGTGCTGAAGGCTTTCCACAGGATCTTGCCGGTGTTCATGTCGTGCGCCGTGATGCGTCCGCGCACGCCGAATTCACCGCCGCTGATGCCGGTGAGGACCTTGTCCTTGAATACGTGCGGGGTGTTGGTCGTGGTTTCGCCGACCTTGGGATCGCCCACCTTGTTCTTCCACAGTTCGGCGCCGGTCTTGGCGTCGAGGGCGACCAGGGTGGTGTCGGCCTGCTGCAGGAAGATCTTGCCGTTGGCGTAGGCCACGCCGCGGTTGACGGTGTCGCAGCACATCACCGGGATCACGGCCGCATCCTGCTTGGGCTCGTACTTCCAGCGGATGCTCTGGTCTTCCAGCGAAATGGCGAAGACCTTGTTCGGGAAGGGACTGTGGATGTACATCGTGTCGCCGATGACCAACGGCCCGCCTTCGTGGCCGCGCAGTACGCCTGTGGAGAAGGTCCAGGCCACTTGCAGGTCTTTCGCGTTCTTGCTGGTGATCTGCTTGAGTTCGCTGTAACGGTGATTCGCCAGGTCACCGGCCTGCATGGCCCAGTTCTTCGGGTTCTTGGTCAGCTGTTCGACGTCGGAGCTGGCCGCGAACGCCGGGGCAGCGGCCAGGGCCAGGCACGGCCACCAGCGGATGAGTCTTGTAGCAAATGACATGGTAAGTCTCCTATGGTTTTTATAAGCGGTGCGACCTGGTAGAGCGCTTCAAGCTTTCAACCTTCGACAGGCGGGATGACGCCTTCAACTACACAGCACTTAACGTGCCAGTAGCTTCGCCGGCGGCTTGCCTGCCATATCGCCCGGAACCGGCGCGCCGGGCGTGACATCGTGTTCAACATTCGTGACAGTCTGCCGCTGACCTGTGCCATCCATGGCGCAGGCGCCACACCAGACTCAACGCTCCGGGACATAACAAGCCTTGTTGGCGCCAGCCTGGAGCGCCTTGTACTTGCTGGCCATCTCCTTGACCGACGCCGGATCGCGAAACAGCGCGCCGCGCTCGCCGGCCAGGCTCTGGTTGCGCAATGCCGTCGACACTGTCACGTACTCGTCGTAGGGCATGGCCTTCGCGATGCGGTCGATGACGCACGAGCATTTGTAGAGGTACTCATACTTGCTCTCGTGCTTTTGCATGCACTCGAGGACATACTCGACCCGGCCGCTGGTCGGGAAATCGTTGGCCTGGACGGCAAACGGCGCCATGCAGGCCACCAGCAGCAGAAGGTGTCGCTTCATCTTTCCTCCCCGTGAACCTGCGCAGGGCCGGCCTGGGACCGGTCGGCGGACCCGCGCCGGCCAGATCATCAGGCGTCCTTGAGCACGCCGCGCGTCTTGGCCACATGGGTCGAGATCGCATCCATCAAGGGGGGAGACAGGGCGTCATACGGCGGCAGGCCGATTTCGGTGAGACGGGCGCGGATCGCTCCCATGTTCTCCGGCCGGGCGCCCGCTTCGATGATCGAGGACACGAAGGCGGCGAACTCCGGCCCGGCCCAGCCGCTTTCCTTCGACAGCTCGGTGTGCACGAAGTCGAGTCCGTAGAATGCATGGCCCGTGTTCTCGATGCGGCCGTACATGTGCACGCCGCAGTCGCGGCAGGCGTGGCGCTGGATGGTGGCGCTCTCGTCGACCACTTGCAGCTTGTCTTCGTTGGCGGTGACCCGGACCTTGTCGCGGCCGACGACGGCGACCTGCGCAAACAGCGCGCCGGCCGGCTTCCAGCATTTGGTGCAGCCGCACACGTGGTTGTGCGCCACCTGCCCCGTGATCTGGACGGTGACCGGGTTGCTGGCGCACAGGCAGGTCAAGGTGCCGCCCGCGAAGCCGGCATCGGCCCGCTTGATGTTGTCGACCGCCGGATGAATGTTCACTGCAGTGCTCATGATCGCGTCTCCTATTGGTTGTGTCGATGTGTCGGACAAGCTTGTCGGGTACTCGACCGGAAAGAACGTGAATTTTCCGGGTCAATACCTAGTACAGCACTACCGAGCGGATCGATTGCCCGCTTTTCATCAGCTCAAAGCCTTCGTTGATGCGCTCGAGCGGCAAGGTGTGGGTAATCAGGTCGTCGATGTTGATCTTGCCGTCCATGTACCAGTCGACGATCTTCGGCACGTCGGTGCGCCCGCGCGCGCCGCCAAAGGCGGAACCTTTCCATTCGCGTCCCGTCACCAGCTGGAACGGACGCGTGCTGATTTCCTGACCGGCGGCGGCCACGCCGATGATGAAGGACTGGCCCCAGCCCTTATGGGTGCATTCGAGCGCCTGGCGCATCACTTGCGTATTGCCGATGCATTCGAACGAAAAATCGGCGCCGCCATCGGTCAGCTGCACAATGTGGTCGACGATATTGCCGACTTCGTTCGGATTGACGAAATGGGTCATGCCGAATTTACGGGCGATCTCGACGCGGGCGGGATTGATGTCGACGCCGATGATCTTGTCGGCGCCGACCATGCGCGCGCCCTGGATCACGTTCAGGCCGATTCCGCCCAGGCCGAACACGACGACATTGGCCCCCGCTTCGACCTTGGCCGAAAACACGACCGCGCCGACACCGGTGGTGACGCCGCAGCCGATATAGCAGGCTTTATCGAAGGGTGCGTCCTCGCGGATTTTGGCGAGCGCGATTTCGGGGACGACGATGTAATTGGAAAAGGTCGACGTCCCCATGTAGTGGAACAGGGGCTGGCCGTCGAGCGAAAAGCGGGACGTGGCGTCCGGCATCAAACCGCGCCCCTGGGTCGAGCGGATCGACTGGCACAGGTTCGTCTTGCGCGACAGGCAGAATTTGCATTGCCTGCATTCCGGCGTGTATAGCGGAATGACGTGGTCGCCCGGCTTGACGGAACTGACGTTCGGTCCCGTTTCGAGCACGATTCCGGCGCCTTCATGGCCGAGGATGGCCGGAAAAATGCCTTCCGGATCGGCGCCGGACAGGGTGTAGTAATCGGTATGGCATATGCCGGTCGCCTTGATTTCCACCAGGACCTCGCCGGCGCGCGGACCTTCCAGGTCGACTTCGGCAATGGACAGGGGTGCTCCGGCCTTCCACGCAATGGCTGCTCTCGTTTTCATGGCATCTTTCTTGGCGATGAGGTCCGCGTCGAGGCGGACGGTTTATAATCGAAGTTGCTGTGCAGTTGCTCCGGAATTGCAACAGTACAGGGCTGCGCCCGGTGTCCCGAATCGAGGACAGGTGTTCCGTCGCTCGCGCTCGTATGGGTGGAGCACGGCCGATGGACACTGGCGAACAAGCATGGATGCAAGCACTGTGCCACGCAGTACGCAGCATGGGCCGGCAACGTGGTGTCGTGGCGGGCGGTGCAGGCTGCACATCAGCGCGCACAGTGTCGTGTGATATCAATCGAACCAGAGCAGTACCCTGTATCCCCGTCCCGGTACATGGATTTTTTACCAAGGAAAAGAAGATGGCTCACCATAATCAACCGAAGCGCGATTCGTTACGTCAGCTTGCCTCCATTGGCGCAGCGGTCGGAGCCGCCGTGCTTGCACCTGCAAGTCTTGCAGCGCCTGGCCCGAAATCAACAGTCTCGGCAGCGCGGGCACTTGAAATGCTGAAGGAAGGTAACGCGCGTTTCATTGCCGATCGCCCCGAGTCCGTTACTCAAGGTAAGCAAAGACGTCTTGAGATCGCTCGCAGTCAATCGCCTATCGCTGTGCTCGTCAGTTGCTCGGATTCCCGCGTGCCCCCGGAGTTGCTGTTCGGCCGTGGCCTGGGAGAGCTTTTTATCATCCGCAATGCAGGCAACACGGTCGATACCGTTGCCTTGGGTAGTATCGAGTATGCGGTGACCCAGTTGAACGTACCGCTCGTCGTCGTGATGGGCCACGAACGCTGTGGGGCAGTCGACGCAGCGGTGTCGGTGGTCGAGAAACAAACCGTATTTCCGGGCAGTATGGGGAGAATGGTGGAACCGATCATCCCGTCCGTACTCCAGGCGCGCACCGCGCTCGGACCCAAAGGACCCAAACATACCCACGATGAGTTACTCGATGCATCGGTCAAGCGCAATGTCCAGCGCGTTGTGAGTCGGCTGCGTGAATCGGAAGCCTTGTTGCTCGAACCTTTGCGTGCTGGAAAACTTATGATCGTCGGCGCACGCTATGACCTCGACGATGGTCGCGTCGAGTTCTTCGAGGGCTGACAAGCGCTTGTGCAGGAAACCTGCAACAAACCGTGAGACGAAAAAAAAACCCGCTGATCTGTATCAGCGGGTTTTTTCTTTATAACTAGCCTGACGATAACCTACTTTCACACTGGTTGCAGCACTA
>NZ_JBHSMS010000069.1:0-2823 GCF_042656795.1 Massilia jejuensis
TCATTGCTAAGGGGTCGCTCACTCAAAATACTGACCGTCACTCATCGCTGAGCAACGTATTTCTTTTTCGTGAACATTTGATAATTTAAGTAATCAAGAACCGAAGTTCCTGGCACCTTCATCAAACGCCCACACTTATCGACTGTTAATTGTTAAAGAACTTGTCTGGTACTGCCTTGCTCAGTTTGGCGAATCGTTGTGTTCGTCATCAGCAGAAGAAGAAGAGTATGAAGCGTTTTTCGTTTCTCGTCAACTTCTTTTTTTCCACTTCGCTGCTGCTCGCAAAGAAATTACGCATCTAACACCTTGATTACGTTAACGTTTTGCAGACAGCGCCGAAGCGGACGCGAATTATAAAGCACGTCACAGGAAGGAAGCAAGGTTCTTTCGTATGCTATTTCTGTTTGCTTTTTCTTGCCGCTGCTCAAGGGTCTCGTCGCCTGTCAGCGCGTTCACCACCATGGCGTCTGGCGATATGCATCCCTGGAAGAGGCGGCGCCGTATAATCGATGTGTTTTGACGCTCGCGCCCCGGTCACGGCCGGCGAAACGAGAAGCGCAACGCTCTTAACAGGGCAATGCCGTGCAGCCCCCGCAACGCTACGCAAGTACGTGTCGAAGCCGCCAACCGCCTTGTCAGGCCACTGTGTAATCGCATGGATAGGGCGGACGGCTCCACCTGGCGGCAGTGACACCAGCCACAAGGTAGAAATGTGCGCAGGTGAATTTATGTTTAATCTAGCCTACGGAAACGCGGGGTGCTTGTCCCTTCCAAAGACCCACATGACCCGTTCCACTTTATTGCCAGCGACACCCCTGTCGCCTGCATCTGTCGCGCTCATCGACGTCCTCGCTTGCGCCTTACTGACGGGAGCCGCGAGGTGAGCGCGTCTCGTGCGGTCCTGATCGCGGCCATGGCTTCAGGCCAGGGCAAGACCACTGTTACCGCCGCCCTGGCGCGCAGCCTGGCACGTGCTGGCCAACGGGTGCGAGTCTTCAAGTGCGGCCCCGACTTCATCGATCCAATGCTGCTCGAGCTCGCATGCGGCGCTCCGGTGGAATCGCTCGACCTGTGGATGGTAGGGATCGACGAATGCCGGCGCCGCCTGGCCGATGCGGCGCACACTGCCGATGCGGTGCTGGTCGAAGGCGTCATGGGCCTCTATGACGGCACCCCGTCGGCAGCGGATCTCGCGCGCGCCTTCGGCATTCCCGTTCTGGCCGTGATCGATGCGTCGGCGATGGCACAGACGATGGGCGCGGTGGCATGCGGACTGCGCGATTACGGCCCGGTGCAACTGGCCGGCGTCATCGCCAATCGGATTGCAGGTAGCGGCCACGCACACATGGTTGCGCAGTCGCTGCGCGGCATTGCCCTGATCGGCGCCCTGCCGGGCCAGGCTGTCACGCTGCCCGAGCGGCACCTCGGCCTGGCGCTGCCGCACGAACTGCCCGAACTCGACGCGCTGTTCGACCAGATGGCCGATGCGCTCGAACTGGACCACGCGGCCTGGCAGTCGCTGCCCTTCTTCGATGCGCCGGCGCCGATGCCTTCCCCGGGCCTGCCACCGCTCCTGGGCGGCCGCACCGTTGCGATCGCGCGCGACGCCGCTTTCGCTTTCCTCTACCCGGCCAACCTCGATACGCTGCGCGCGCTCGGTGCCCAGCTGGTCTTCTTCTCGCCGCTTGCCGACGAACAGGTACCGGAAGCGGCCGACGCCGTCTACCTGCCCGGCGGTTATCCCGAATTGCATGCACAAGTACTCGCCGGAGCCCAGCGCTGGCGTGCTTCGATCGTCGCATGCTGCGCCGCGCGCTTGCCGATCGTCGCCGAATGCGGGGGCATGATGGTGTTGGCCGACGAATTGACGGACCCTGACGGTGTGCGCTGGCCGATGGCTGGCCTGCTCCCAGGCGTCGTGCGTATGCAATCGCGTTTGGCGGGTATCGGTCCGCAGGCGCTCGCGACGCCGGCGGGGAGCTTGCGTGGCCACACGTTCCATTATTCGCACCTGGAGACACCCTTGGCTCCCGCCCTGCACACGGTGCGCCATCCATCGGGCGATGCAGGCGAGGCCGTGTATCGGGCCGGCTCGCTGACGGCATCCTACTTCCATGCCTATTTCGCGTCGAACCCGGAGGCAGCTGCCTGCCTGTTCATGCGCGGTGCGGCTCAGCCCGCTGGTGATTGCGTTGAGACGGTCCAGCTGCGGGTGAAATAGAATTTTTCTATCGTTAAACTTAAATCAATTTATTTTACTGAATAGATGAGAATGACTATCATGTGACTCAAGTTCGAGACGCAGGAGCAGCCATGATCATCGCAGCAAAACGCCTCAGCCAGGTCGCCACCCACATGGGCATTGCCTATGTTGTGGCCTACGCGCTGACCGGTTCGGCTATCTTTAGTGGTTTGGCAGTGCTGGTCGAACCACTGATCAATGTCTTGCTGCTTCCTCTGCACCAAGCGGCTTGGGTGAAGTTGCGGCGCGGCGCCTGGTGGGCCCGTGGCGCCTGCCTAGGCGCCGCGTGCGAAAAGCTTAGCCAGACCGGGCTGCATGCCGGCGTCGCGTTTGGCGTCATGTATGTCGCGACAGGGTCGGTTGCCATAGGTGGTATCGCGGCGCTGCTCGAACCGGTCTGCAATGTCCTCGTCTTGCCTTTCCACGACCGTCTGTGGGAAGGAGTCGAACGCGGCATGCAGTCGAAGGGCGGACAGCTTATTGCCATGTAAGGGGGACAAGCGACCTACCTCATTTCACGGGACGAAAAAAAACCCGCTGATCTGCATCAGCGGGTTTTTTCTTTATAACTAGCCTGACGA
>NZ_JBHSMS010000070.1:0-17354 GCF_042656795.1 Massilia jejuensis
ATCGCTGGCAGCTTCCGCGCACAGTTTCTCATAGGCATCCATGCCGGCAATGGCCGCCTTGGCGGCGAATGCCGGCGGCGGCGGGAACACGCGGTGTTCCTGCAAGCCATGGTTTTCCTGCTTGGTCTCGGTCTCGGACATGCTAGTCTCCGTAGCAAACGCTACTATGATTGATAGGACTGACCCAGGTGAGTGTCACGGTACGACGACGCATCGGCGTACCTTTGTTCACGAAATCAGTGGCCGCTGGCCCCCGCTGCACCGATACCGGTTTCCGAGCGCACTTCCTGCGCTTCGAAGCCCGCCCTGTCGATCGCGGCGCGCGGGCTGCTGTCGGTGACCGAGAACAGCCAGATACCGATGAAGCCGACCGCCATCGAGAAGATCGCCGGCGAGGTATAGGGGAAGATCGCTTCGGCATTGCCCAGCACATCCACCCAGACCGACTTCGACACGACGGTCAGCGCCACGGCCGTCGCCAAACCAAGGAAGCCGCCGACCGTCGCGCCGCGCGTCGTGCAGTCTTTCCACAACACCGACATGAACAGCACCGGGAAGTTGGCCGAGGCGGCAATCGCAAACGCGAGCGATACCATGAAGGCGACGTTCTGCTTTTCAAACGTAATACCCAGCAACACGGCAATGAAACCGAGGGCGATGGTGGTGAGCTTCGACACTTTCAGCTCGCTGGCGCTGGTCGCCTTGCCCTTGGCGAATACCGTCGCGTACAGGTCGTGCGAAACGGCCGAGGCGCCGGACAGGGTCAGGCCCGCCACCACTGCCAGGATGGTGGCAAAGGCCACCGCCGAGATAAAGCCGAGGAAGATGTCGCCGCCGACGGCTTTGGCCAAATGTACCGCCGCCATGTTGTTGCCGCCCAGCAGCTTGCCGGCCGCATCCTTGAACGCCGGATCGGTGCCCACCAGGACGATCGCGCCGAAGCCGATGATAAACGTCAGGAGGTAGAAGTAGCCGATCCAGGTAGTCGCCCAGAGCACCGACTTGCGCGCTTCCTTGGCGCTCGGGACGGTGAAGAAGCGCATCAGGATGTGCGGCAATCCGGCAGTACCGAACATGAGGGCCATGCCAAAGGAAATGGCCGAGATCGGGTCTTTCACAAAATTACCCGGTCCCATGATACTGAATCCTTTACTGTGCACTTCGGTTGCGGAAGCGAACAGCTTTTCCGGGCTGAAGTTGTACTGCGCCAGTACCGCGAAAGCCATGTACGAAGCGCCCGACAGCAACAGCACGGCCTTGATGATCTGCACCCAGGTCGTCGCCGTCATGCCGCCAAACAGCACATAGACCATCATCAGCACACCCACGATCACGACGGCAATCGAGTATTCAAGGCCGAACAGCAGCTTGATCAGCTGGCCTGCCCCGACCATCTGTGCGATGAGATAGAACAGCACGACGACCAGCGTTCCGGAAGCCGCGAACACGCGGATGGGTTTCTGGTGGAAGCGGTAAGCTGCGACGTCGGCGAAGGTGAAGCGGCCCAGGTTACGCAGACGCTCGGCCATCAGGAAGGTAATAACGGGCCAGCCGACCAGGAAGCCGATCGCATAGATCAGGCCATCGAAGCCATCGAGAAATACGGCTGCCGAGATGCCCAGGAAAGAAGCCGCGGACATGAAGTCACCCGCGATCGCCAGGCCGTTCTGAAAGCCGGTGATGCCGCCGCCGGCGGTGTAGAAGTCCGACGCCGAGCGGGTCTTGGCCGCAGCCCACTTGGTAATGAACAGCGTAAAGATGACGAAGGCCGCGAACATGCTGATCGCGGTCCAGTTGGTGGCCTGCTGGGTCGCCTGTCCAAGGTCGGGCGCGGCCGTGGCCAACCCCGGCGCCGCCAATATCACCGCCGCGGAGACGTTGCGCAAGATAGCGTTCATGCCTGCACCTTCTTTTTGATTGCGTCGGTCAGTTCGTCGTAGGTACTGTTCGCACGGCGCACGTAGATGCCGGTGATAAAAATAGTAAAAACAATGACGAACAGCCCGAGAGGGATGCCCCAGGTCATGACGCCATCACCGACGCGGGTGCCCATGAATTCCTTGTTGAAGGCCACAAGCAGCGTGAAGCCATAATAGACAATCATCATCGCCCAGGTGAGGGTCCAGCCGAAGCGCGATCGCGTCCTGACCAGCTTCTGGTAATTCGGGTCAGCTTTCACGCGCTGTACCATGTCTTCTTCCATTTGCGTCTCCTAATTCTCTAAAGTAATATCTGGTTTGCAATTTCTTGGCAGGGGCCATCGTAGCGGCGGGCGCTTACCTGAGTCTTACGCGCGCAATTATCCCGAGTCGCGTTCGAGCTTGCATGTAGCGTCTGCGCATGAAGGAAGCCGTTCGCCTTCCCCTGGCGTAACCGATACCGACCCAACGCAAAGAGGCGCGATTGCGCATGCATCTGCCGGACGAATGGCGTGGTGATCAGATCGCTTGTTCGCGAGGGCTGCCTCGTCGGCCTGCGGAACCCGCCGCCGTCCTCGTCGAAGTAGGAAGCCTGCGCCTGCATCGATTCGAACGCGGCTGCTGCCGCGTTGGGCGATGAACCGCCGGTTGGCGCAGGGCCGGAAACGCCCTGCGCCGCCGCGCCGTGTTTCGCGCGCGCCGGGCGGAATGGAAACGGTCCGGGTTCCCCCGGACCGGCGTATTACTGCTTAGAACGCATAGCGTGCAGTCAATTGCGCCGAACGCGGCGCGCCCGGAAGATTGAGATTCGGCGCCGTACCGTGGCCCGACACCACGTAGCGCTTGTCAAACAGGTTGCGCAGGTTCAGTTGTACGTCGAACTGGCCGAGACGTCCTCCCACCATCGCATCGACGGTCGCGAAGCCCGGCAGCACGACGGTGTTGCCGGGATTGGCAAAGCGGTCGCCCACATACGTCAGGCCGGCGCCGGCACGCAGGCCTTGGCCCAGCTCCTTGACGAGCCAGAGATTGGCGCTGTGGCGCGGAGTGAGCGTCGCGCGCTTTCCCTGGACCCGGACACCCTTGACGACGTTGTCGCTGTTGTCCACGGCCGGCGACGAAGTCACCCTGGCGTCGAGCAGCGCATAGCCGGACCAGATCCGCCAGCCGTCGGCCAATTGTCCCGTCAGCGTCAGTTCGAGACCGTCGGTGCGCTGGGTACCGATCGGTACGAGCCGGTTGGTGGCCGGATCGGTCGTCTTGATGTTGGTCCGCTCCAGGCGGAACAAGGAGGCACCCGCGCTCAGTACGCCGTCCAGGACATCGAATTTTCCGCCGACTTCGCGGTTCGTGGTTTCTTCGGGAGCGATCTGCGCATTGTTGGCCGCCAGCGGGAAGGCTTCACCGGAGGGCTGGAACGATTTGCTGAACGAGGCGTACCACGATTGGGCGGCGCTGGGCTGATAGACCAGGCCGACGCGCGGGCTCCTGGCGTGATCGGTGCGGTCGAGGCTGGCCTGTCCGGCGCGACGCTCGACTGTCCGCTGGTTGAAGCGGTCGTAGCGCAGGCCGGCCAGGGCCTTCCATTGCGGCGACAGCGTGACCAGGTCCTGCACGTAGGCACTGGCGGTTTTCACGATGCCGATATTGTCGGCGGTCGGCGCCACGGGGACGTCGCGCGCCAGTACCGGCAGCACCGGGTTGAACAAGGCAATCGTGGCGACCCCGGCCTTGGTGCGGTTGACCTGGTCCTTGTCCTGCTGTCCGAACTCGACCCCGTACAGGAACTGGTGTTTCATGCCGCCCGTGCTGAAGGTATGGGCCAGTTCGGTCTGGTTGAACCAACCGGTTTCCGCGCGCCGCAACTGCGTGCGGCTCAAGGACGCCGTCAACGCGCTTTCGTTGACCGCCGTGACGAGGGTATTGAAGCGCGCCAGCGTGTAGTCGTAGCGCCGGTATGCATTGCGCAAACCCAGCGTTTCGCCAAACTTGTGCTGCAAGGTGAATCCGATCGCCTTGACGGTGGCTTCGGACGTGTCGACGTCGGCGGCGTTCGCCGCGCCATAATACGTGCCGGGATCGACGTCGACCGGGCGTCCCCTGTACGACGGAACGCCGAAATCGGTCACCCGACGATCGTTGAGGTACTCGGCCTGGAGCAGCAAGCTGGTATTCGCACCGAGACGCGCCTGCAACGACAGGGCGATCGCCTTGCGGTCCAACAATTGCGGGTCGCGGTAGCTATCGGCCCGCTCGACCGCGCCGGTCACACGGAAAGCAAGTCCCGAGTCCTTGTCCACCCGTGCCAGATCGGCCTCGACGCGCCGCTGGCGCCAGCTTCCCGCCTGGGCAGTCAACTCGCTCTTGTCGATGCCGGGCTTCTTGGTAATGCGATTGATCAGGCCGCCGGAAGAACCGCGTCCGTACAGCACCGATGCCGGCCCCTTCACTACTTCCACCTGCTCGATATTGGACAGGTCGCGGAAGTACAGCGCATCGTCGCGCAAGCCGTCGATATACTGGTCGGAAATGGCCGTGAAGCCGCGCAGCGTGACCTGGTCGCGCTGGCCATCCCCGTGGGACAGGCCGACGCCCGGAACGAAGCGCAATACGCTTTCCATCGACTGGGCGGCCTGGTCCCGCATCACCTGGGCCGGAATGACGTTCACGGTCTGGGGCACGTCGCGCAAGGGCGCGTCGATGCGCGTGGCGCTGGTGGCGTTCGGTTCGTTATAGGACGAGGTGGCCGCGCGCGTACCGATCACCTGGACCGTCTGGGGTGGGGTGTCGCCGGAACCGGCAACCGACTGCGCCGCGGCCGTCGCCGACAAGGTTTGTAAGGCCAGTGCGATAAGCAGAGAAAGGCGTGTGGGTTGGAGCATCGTTTGAAATGGTGATCGTATGAACGGATGACGGGAAAAGGCACAGTCGGCTGCAGGCGATATTCTTGCCACTGCAAAAACAAGGCCGGCTGCACCATCGTGGACAGACATGCAACAAGTGTAATGCGAATCATTCTTATTTGCAAGCGACAGCGCAGGCGCAAACCGTGGCGCCTGGCGGCAGTCGCTGCCGCCGGCGCTTCAGGGTGGTGTCCGCGGCGCTGCCTTCCCCTCCGCGCCGCATGCTGCACCCGGCCCCGGGTTGCGCATTCCACCGACATGCGCCTTGAGCGCTCGGAAACTGACACTGCGGTCGTCGCCGAGCAGATAGGCCTGCACGCCGCGTGCCTGCCAGTGGTGCAGCTGCTCCGGCGAGCGCGGGATTGCGCAGAAATGCAGCTGGTGGCGGTCGCACCCGTCGGCGATCGTGGCGATCGCGGCCCGCACCTCCGGATGCTGGGCCTGCCCCGGCACCCCGTACGATTGGGACAGGTCGACCGCGCCCTCGAGGACCATGTCGATGCCGGTCACGGACATGATGTCGTCCAGGTTATCGATGCCCTCGCGGTCCTCGATCATGAGTACCACCATGATTTCAGCGTTGACCCGCTCAAAATAGGTCGGCAGGTCGATGGTGCCGAAGCCGGTGGTGCGGCCGCCGCTGATGCCGCGCTTGCCGAGGGGGTGATAACGGCTTGCCGCAACCGCCTGCTCCGCCTCGGCGCGATTGCGTACGTGGGGCACCACGATGCCGAGCGCTCCGCAATCGAGAGCCCGGCAAATTGCCTCAGGCGCCGCATTCGGCACCCGCACCAGCGCGCTTAGTCCGGCGCACTCGGCGGCCCGCACCATGTTTTCCAGTGTCTCGGGATTGACGCACACGTGTTCCATGTCCAGTATGACAAAGTCATATCCCGCGTAGCCGATCATTTCGACCACCAGCGGCGAGGGAATCGAATTGATCAGGCCAAATACCGGCTTGCCGTCGGCAAGCGCCCGCTTAAGCGCGTTCGACCGCAGCATGCGCGTCCTCCTGTACCGGTAAATACCACTGCCGCGGATGCGGATGCCGCAGGAAATCGTGGTGCGAAATATGCCACGCATACGCCCCCGCATACGAAAACACCACCAGGTCATTGCAGCGCACGCGCTCGACAACCGCGTCGAAGGCCAGCAGATCCTTGGGCGTGCAGAGCTGGCCCACCACGCTGACCGCCTCGTTGGCGGCGGCCGGACGCGCGAACGCATGGGGCCAGTCGTCGACCGGGATCACATGGAATGGATGACTGTGCCCCTGTGCATGGGGAGTACGGAAATGATGCGAGCCGCCCCGCCCGACCACGAAGGTCTTGCCATAGCTGCGCTTGATGTCGATGACCTGCATCGCATAGTAGCCACAGGCCGCGCTCAGGTAACGACCCAGCTCGAAGCGCAGCCGCACGCCGGCCAGGCCGCTTCGCTGCATCAGTGCCGGCAGCGCGCCGCTGAACCCGGCCCAGTCGAACTGGCGCGCCGGATCGCGGTAATTGATCCCGATGCCGCCACCCACGTTCACGTGTTCGATCGACAGCCGGTACTGATCGCACCATTGGCGCACCTGCTCCAGGCAAGCCGCCAGCATGCGCAGGTGCGCCTGCGCATCGAGCTGGTGCGACAGCAAGTGAAAATGGAAACCGCGCAGGCCGATCTCGGGATGGCCGCGCAACCAGGCCAGGCATTCCGGCAACTCCAATGACGGAATGCCGAAGGGCGTGGGCTTGCCACCCATCATGAGCGTCGTCTCAGCAAGATTGTCGAGCGCCACATTCATGCGCAGCAGGACATCCTGGGGCTTGCCATGCCGCTGGACGCGCTCGGCCAGGCGCTGCAACTCGAACAGGCTTTCCACGTGCAGGCAATCGACGCGCCGTTCGAGCGCGGCATCGAGTTCGCTATCGAGCTTGCCCGGCCCGCTGAATATCACCGGTACGTCGGAGAAATGCTCGCGCACCCACGCGAGCTCGCCGCCGGACGAGACCTCGAAGCCGTCGACCAGGGGCGCCAGCGTCTGCAGGATCGGCAGGTCGGAATTGGCCTTGATGGCGTAGAACAATTCACAGCCTTGCGGCAAGGAAGCTGCGACGCCGGCGGCGTGCCGGCGCAAGCCTTCCAGGTCATAGACATAGGCGCACAAGGGTTCGCCGGAATCGGCCTGCGCCGCGCGGAGGTGCTCGACAACCTCGGTCAGCCTCAGTTCCACGGTGCACCCCGCCCGGCCATGTTGATCGGGTTCGCCACGGGCAGGTAGGTCGTGGCGCGATCTGCCCGCTTCAGGAAGCGGTTCAGCAGGTTCGACTTGCCCGGCAATGGCGCGCCACCGAGCACGGCGTCGATCCGGCGCGCCGAGCGCGCATCGCCGAACCGGGTTTGATACCTGTGCAGATGCTGCCCCACGACCGACCACAAGCGCTGCTGGAGACGCGCATCGCCAGCGCCGATCTGGTTGATCGCTTCGCAGAAGTTGTTCACGAACAGACAGTAGGCGATCCGCTTCCATCCCAGTTCGTCGCTGTACCAGAGCGCCTCGCGTGCCTGGGGGCTGATTTCTTGCAACTGCTGGGCACCATGGCGCTCGGCGACCAGCTTGACCCCTTCGAAGTCACGCAGGAATACCTGCTGCGGCAAGCCCCCGCCCACGCCGATGACGACATTTTGCAGGTGCGGTTCGAAGATGATCCCGTGTGCGAAGTAGCAATGCAGTACCGGATACATGACTTGTTCGACGTAGCGTGAAAACCATCGTTCAGCCACTTCCTCCCAGGGCGCGCCGCGACGTTGCCCGGACAGTGCCAGCAGTTCGCGCAAGCGCTGCTCGCCGTGGACATGGTTGCCGAACAGCGCGCCGGCGAGCAAGGGCGTCACGCCGGGCCGCAGCGCGCCGGTGAAGCCGCGCCGCAAGATCATGCCGAAACCCTCGGTCACTTCCTTGTTGCGTTGGGCGTCTTCCAGCTTCAGGTCGAGCGAAATGAAGGCCGGCTCTTCCAGTACGTCTGCGCCCGGAAAGAGGCGCTGCAGCCCTGGCATCAAGCCGCGCATGATGCGCGTGACCTGCAGCGCGCCCTCCAGTTCGTACACGGCATTCTTGCGCACGCAGTTGGTGATGCGGATGTTGAGCGAGGCCTTGTAGAAATACGGGTTATCCGGGTGGAACAGCGTGCGGATCGATGAAGTCGGATAGTACGCCTCCCCTTGCGCCCCGAGATCGCGCAGTCGCCCGGCGCGCAGCGCCTCCGCCACGCAGGGATGCGTGAGCAGGTAGCGCGCTTGCCACGGATGGGTCGGTATCAATGCGAAGTCGTCGCCTGCCACCAGGCCCGCCGGGGCCTGCCGCGCGATGATCCGGTCGCATGGCGTTTCCAGCACCGATTGCTGCAGGAGGTCGTCGCGCCGCACCGCAAAATAATGCAAGGGAAACCGCGTACCCATTTCCGGAGAATAGCGCAGCATGTCGTCGTAGGACACGCCCTGGCGGCTCTTCGGCGCCGGGTGGAAGGGGTGACCGAAAACGAGCGATTGCTCGGACTCGATAAAGGCGCGCAGCGGCTCGGCGCTGAACGCCCGCGGGCGTGCCGCCTGCAGCACGGCCGCAGTGACGGTGACGCTGTCGCGAATCTGCGCCATCAACTCGTCATTGGGCGGCGTGTCGGTTTGCAAGGACAGCTCTCGCAGCAGCAGGCGCGCCAGTTTCTCGTGACAGAGCAGATCCCATGGCCTGGCGAGCGCCTTGACATAGAACAGAGACCGGTAGCGGTAATTGCCGGTCGAGGAAACGGCGTCCACGACCGTGAGCAGGCGCGCGCCGCTCAGGGGAAAGCGGAGATGCATGACGCCGGCGCTGTCGCCTGCATGCTGTTTCAGCGCCATATGCACTGGCTGCGGCCAGTCGTTCTGGCCGAACAGCGAACCGACATCGAGTTGCCCCTGCGGCCCGGCCACTTCGCGGCAGTAACAGTTCAACAACGTTTCCATGGAGCGCCGGCCGGCTTCCTGCGCCGCGATCAGCGCCGGATCGATGGCGCATGCCAGATTGTGATTTCCTCGCATAACGATTTCCTTGTGACTAAGAATTGTTGAGACGACGGCGGTGGACGGCCAAGCTGGCCAGATAACAGCCGGCGACGAACATGACCAGCGCGCTGGCGAAAAACGGCAGGCGTGTATCGAAAGCCTGGATGGCGGCACCCGCGCTCAGGCCGGCTCCCACCGCGCCCCACTTGGCACTGCTTTCGAACCAGCCGAACGTGGCGCCGGCATCGCGGCCCTGGACGACCGCCGCGATCAAGCCGTGCAGGCCGATGAGGCAGACCGTCATCGCCAGCCCCATCAGCACGCGCCAGGCTGCGATCGACACCAGGCTCGCAGCCACGGCCTGCCCCAGCATCGAAGCGGCGAGCACCAGGCAAGCCGGCGCCAGCGTCAGGACCAGCCGGTCGCGCCCCAGGTAGCGGCTCAGGGGTACCGCACCGAGCAAGTACACCAGATGCGGCAGTCCGAACAGCCAGCCGGCCAGCGCCGGCGAAACCGGAGCCGCGCCCGCCTGGACGAATGGGACGAAATAGGGGAAGGTGATCACCGTGGCAAAGACGAATGCGAACTGGAACGCGTAGATCTGGCGCGCGCTCGCCTCGACCGCCACACCCGATGCCGGCGCACGGGACTGGCGCGTGGCCTGCCCTGGCCGGTCCGGCAGCTGCCAGATGAGTGCGGCGGCCAGCAAAGGCAGCAGCGCCAGGTAGCGGTACATGACGAGGGGCGAATCGAGCGTCGTCATCAGCAGGCCCAGGCCGGCCGGTGCGATCACCAGGGCGGCCCGCGCCGACCATTGCATCAACGTCAGGCTGCGGGTCAGCGCGGCGCCGTCGACCACGGTTGCCAGGTAGGCGTTCGACGCCGCGAAGGTGCCGCCCAGCAGCCCTTGCAGCAGCAGGGCGCAGAAAAACATCCAGGTAGTGGGCGCGTAGCCCGCCAGCAGGAAGCTCCCTGCCAGTCCCAGCTGCGCGCGCAGCAATAGCGGCTTCTTGCCGAACCGGTCCGCCAGTCTTCCCCACCACGGGCTGCTCACCGCGGTAAAGAAAGTCGGCACGACATATAACCAGCCAGCCAGGTAGGCCGAGTCGCTGCGCAGGGATTTTTCCAGAATCAAGCCGAAGAACGGCGGCATGCCCAACGCGGCAAATGCCGCAATGAAGTGGCCGGCCATGATGGTGCCGACCACGAGTCGCTGGCCGTCCTTCACGCCGGCCTCAGGAAGTTCGGCGCGCTGTGCCCGTAGAACTTGTTGACGTCGGCGGCGCCGGTCGCGGTCTTTTCCGCCAGGGTGGCCGCAATCAGCAAGTACTTGATCGGCAGCCGCTCGTCTTCGATCAGTACCCGGCGCGCCAGGGCGGTATCCTCGCCCGCGCCGGCCAGGTCCGCGAGCACGCTCTCGATCCGCGCGCGCACCCTGGCATACAGCGCGCCGGGCGGCTGCCCGAGCAGCGGCGCCAGGCGCTCGACCAGCACCGCGATGTTCAACTGCAGCGTAATCGTGGTAAACATCTGCGCCAGCGGCAGCTGCTCGGTCACGCCGATGCGCCGGTCCTGCAATCGGGCGAGCGGCGAGGCCAGGTCCGGCCAGCGCTGCCGCAGGTAGTCGAGATGGATCCTGGCCGCGTCGTTGTCCTTGAGCAGCAGGCGCAGGCGCGGCGCGCGGCGGCTGACGACGACCACGGAATTCTGCTGGTTCGATTCGAGCGCGATGCCGTAGCGTATCCAGAGCAACAGGTGCAGGCGCAGCGTCAAGTCCAGGTAGTCGTCGAAGAAAGCGTCGACGTCGCCGCCATAGCAGTCGGCCGCCACCTCCTGCACGACCAAGCCGCCGGACGGTGTGGGCGCCAGCAGCGACGCAACCGGAACGAGGATGCTGTCGCCCAGTTCCTCGGCCGGATAGCGGCGCAGGATAAAGCCGAGGAACATGCGCTGGTCGACATGCGCGCCGCATCCTTCGTCCGTCAGCAACAGGCGGCCCGCGATCGACGGCTCGCGCGCCGCGATCGCGCCAAGGGTCGCCTGGATACGGTGGCCATCCTGGATCGTGCTGGGCTTGATGGTGCGGATATTCTTTGCACCGAGCGTGCGTATCGTCAGCGGCAGCTTCAGGTGCCATTGCGGCGCATCGAGCAGGGCCACCGTGCGCACCGACAAGGTCGGCGCCACCGTCAGCCAGGGCAGCGGCGCACGCGCCACCCGGTCATGCAGGCCGCTCTCGCGCAGCATGCCGGCGAGCTGGTGATCCCAGAGGAAAGGGTGGACCGGGACCAGCGCATGCGATTGCGCCATCGAGGCCGGCAAGCCGACATCGGCAAAACCCGGCCACGCCGCGGGCCAGCCCTGCTCCTCGGCGGCACTGCAGTGATAGACGCTGCGCGGGACCGCCAGCCAGCGAAGTTGAAAGCTGCGCTGGAATTCAGGGCCGTATGCGGCAAGCGCCTGATGGTCGAATCCGAGTTTGGCGCGCGCGGTCGGATACAGCGGATGGTCGAGAAACGCGCCCAGCCTGTCGTAATGCAAGATGCTGGCATGCCATTCTTGCGCTTCGTTTACCGCATCGGCCGCGTCCGTCGAGCGCAACTGGGCGAACCAGCGCCGGCGTTCCGCTTCGCTGATGGCGCGATGTGACAGCGCAAGTCGGCATTCCTCGGCGAAAGCGTGGAACAGGGAAGCGGCGCTTTCGGAAAGTCCTGCGGAAAAACGGGCGATGATGTCCTCGACCGCATACAGTTCCCTCACCTGCCCGTCTTGCTGCCACAGCAGAGGCAAGCCCGCGCTGCGCCAGTCTTGCATGAACGATGCCTTCTCCACAGGGATCCATAGCACGCCGTTTCCGAAATGCGGCACCCTGATCCAGGTGCAGGCCGCTGTTTCACGGCGTCCCAGTGCGGCCGGCAAGGCCGCCGCCGCGACCAATTCGGCACCGCTCACGCAGGCGCGCACATCTTCGCGCAGCAGCGCGTCCAGCACACGCAGGACGATGTAGCGGACGTGGTCCGGCTCGGCCGGCGCGTCCGGCGCGTGCGCGACATGGGCTGTCGAGCGCGCGTTCATTGCGCGATCTCCCATGCCAGCGAAGCGCTGACCCGCTCCATTTCCGCGCGCAAGAGTCCGGCGTCCGGCCCGCTACCGCGCAACACGCCCAGGTAATCCTTGTTCGAATGGGTCATGCTGATGGCGTCGCCGGCCGAACGCAGCTGCCGGTATGACAGATGCATTCCGTGCACCCGCTCGACGAATGCCGTCGGCGCCTCGCACAGTCGTCCCGCCGACTGCGCGGTGAAGTAGCGGATCAACGCGGCATTGGCGGCCAGGTCGAGGCGCGGCAAGGGCTCTCCCAGGTACAGCCGCAGCACGAGCTCGAACAGTGGAATGGCGAGCGTCTCCTGCAGCAGGAATTCACGGTAATCACCGATGTTGCGATAATTGATTTCGATCAGGCGCGGCCCGTTTGCGGTCACCACATATTCTGTATGGCATGCCCCGAAACCGACGCCGAAGCGGCGAATCATGTCGGCGACCGCGGCCTGGTGCGCGCTGCCCTGGGCGGGCTTCCATTGCGCTTCCAGTTCGACGAAGTACGGCGGCGCCGACAGCGTCACTTCGAAGCCGCCGAGCACGAGGAGATCCTTGCCGTCGCCGAGCGTTTCCAGGGTAAACAGCGGACCTTCGATATATTCTTCCAGCAGCAATGGCAGGCCGGGCTGCTCGGACCAGACGGCGGCGCATTGCGCCTCCAGTGCCGCGCGGTCGGCGCTGAGCGCGACCTGCTGGCTGGCGACGCCTTCGCGTGGCTTGACGATGCAGGGGAACGGTAGCTGTTCGCCGACCTGCGCCAGCCCTGCCGGGTCGCACACGACCGCATGCCACAGCGCCTCCAGTTCCAGCGCGCGCAGGCGATTGCGCATTTCCGCCTTGTTTTTTGCGCGATACGCCACCTGCCAGTCCTTGCGCGGCAGGCCGTAGTACGCGGCGACGATGGCGGCGCTGGTTTGCAGGTGATCGCTATTCGAGAAAACCGCCGCCGGCGCCTGCGCCCGGCAAGTGAGCGCGCCCATCACCGCCAATGGGTTGAACACGTCGCAGGGAATAATTTCATTCGGATACGCAGCCAACCCTGCTTTCGCGAAATGCTGTCGGTGTTCTTCGGCATGATCGGTCAGCAATACCACTGATAAACCGAGTCGTTGCGCCGCCGGTATGAAGCCATCGTTGATGGAATCGGTAGGCACGTGGGCCAGGATGATCAGTTCTTTCATGACACTCCAAGAATTTGTTTTAAACGTAAGCGACTTGATTCGCGGCCATCACAGCCGAGGGAATTCGTCAAAGCGCGCCCCAGTCCGAGGCACCCTGCCCGGCACTCCCGTGCGCGACGCGAGGCGGATGGCGCCGCACCGGGCGGACATGCGCTGTCCGCGGTCGATCAGGAAACTGCAGCGCCGATGCCACCCCGGCTGTGACACATCATATCCTGAATGCGAATCATTATCAATTGCATTTACAATGCGACGTGCTAGGCGGGCTGGTGGTTGCTTCGAGGGTGGTTAAAATCGGGCAAATGCCCGCGGCGGCGTGCCTGAAGGCAGAGCGCAAAGGCGGGCCGAAACGGAGATCGTTCCTGATGCGATTGCAAGGACCGGACACAGGGCGCGGGCGCCTTATTTTCCCCGCTTTACCCGCCCCCGCTTGGTGACGGCCGACTTGATGATCTCGTCATGGCGCTCGTTGTCGGTCTTGTGCAGGTAGCCGGCCGTGGTCGCGATATTCGCGTGCCCGGCGGTATCCTGCAGCGTCTTGAGCTGCACGCCATTATTCGCATGATTCGTCAGCATGCTGTGGCGCAACCAGTGGGCCGAGGCGTGGCGCAGGCTGGCTGCGGTGTCGTCCAGCCCGGCGCGCGCGGCAGCCAGTGCCGCTTCGGCAAAGACACCCTTGATTGCTTCGGAGGCCGCTTCGTCGGTCAGGCGCGTCGGGGCGCGGCTGCGGCTCGACAGCACCAGCGGCATGCGGTCGGCGCGCGCGGCCAGCACTGGCAGACCGAAGGCCTCGCGGTAGCTGCGATAGGCGGCGAGCATGGCGTCGGTGACGGGCAGGCGGCGCGGCTTGTTGCCTTTTCCCGTGACATCGAGCCACCAGCGCGCGCCGCCTTCGGTATAGACGGCACCCATGTCCGCACCCACGATTTCATTCAGGCGCGCCCCGGTATCGGCGAAGGCGATCAGCAGGAAACGGTCGCGCTCGCGCCGGCGCAGGGCCGCCGGCGTCGCGGGCACGCGGCGGGAAACCGTCTCCAGCGCCAGCGCGATGGCGTCCGGCGTCAGGTAGCGCGTGATGCGGCTCGCCATCGGCGTGCGCACGTTGCGCACCAGCGCGGCCGGGTTGCGCCGCAGGTAACCGGTCTGTTCGGCAAAGGCCAGCAGTCCCTTGACTGCAATCATGGCCTGGCGCCGGCTGGGGTCGGACAAGGGGCCGGTGAAGGGACGGTAGCGCGGGTCGCTGCGCGGCCACTTGGTGGTCGAGACCCAGTCGGGAGGCGGATCGCGCAGGAATTCCTTGTAGGAATTGAGGTCGGCGACATTTAGCTGGGAGAGCGTTTTTTTCGCTACTTCCCTGCACCAGGTCAGGAAACGGAACAGTTCCTTCTGGCTGTTTGCAATGGATTTTGGGCTCAGTTCGCCATTGCCGATGAACTCGCGCGCGATCTCTGCGTCGGTCTGGGCCTCGGTGATCGGATCGTCGGCAACCCGGAACATCTTGACCTCGAGGCGGCCGCTGCCCTTGTCGGCATCGCCGGCAAGGCGTGGTACCAGGTCGATCGGTTGGAACTTGGTCATGTTGGCTTCATGTAATACTGTGTTTATATACAGTATATCATGTGACCGGGCCGCGCCCGCGTAGCGGGCGTGCTAATCTGTTTCGATCAACGATTCGACAGGACCCGACATGAAACCGATCCGGCTCGGCGCTGGCGACGCCCTCCTCGTCATCGACATGCAAGTCGATTTCCTGCCAGGCGGCAAGCTCGGCGTTCCCCACGGGGACGCGGCCGTCGGCCCCGTCAACCGGCTGCTCGGCCTGTTCGCCGGGCTGGGCTTGCCCATCTATGCCTCGCGCGACTGGCATCCGGAAAACCATTGTTCGTTCGCGGCGCGTGGCGGCCCGTGGCCTCCACATTGCGTGGCCGGAACAGAAGGCGCGCAATTTGCCCCGCAGATCAAGCTGCCTGCCGACGCGGTCCTCGTGTCGAAAGCCGAGAGCGCCGACTCCGACGCCTACTCGGCCTTCAATGGCACCGGACTCGCCCGGCAGCTGCGCGAGACCGGCGTGCGCCGGGTGACCGTCTGCGGCCTGGCGACCGACTACTGCGTGCTCAATACCGTACTCGATGCGCGTGATAATGGCTTCGAGGTGCTGATCGTGCCGGAAGCCATGCGCGCGGTCGATGTCGCACCCGGCGACGGCGATCGGGCGCTCGCGCGCATGGCGGCGCGCGGGGCGGATGTGGCGCGCCTGGCCGATTTCGCCGGCGCCGTCGCGGCGTAAAAAACCTGGCCGCGGCAGCCGCGGGCCAGGTTGTCGCCGGTGGACCGGGCGCGGCCGGGACGGTCAGGCCGGCTTGTTCAGCAGCGAACGCGAGCGCGCATAGCCGAAGTAGACGACCAGGCCGAGCAGCAGCCAGACGCCGAAGGCGATCCAGGTGGTGGCGCTCAGGAAGGACATCAGCGCCAGGCAGAAGGCGATGGCCAGCGCCGGCACCAGCGGCACGCCCGGGCAGCGGAAGGCGCGCGGCAGGTCGGGACGGGTCTTGCGCAGGATGATGACCGCCAGCGATACCAGCGAGAATGCGGCCAGCGTGCCGATGTTGACGAGTTCGGCCAGCACGCCCAGCGGCACGACGGCAGCGATCAGGCCGAAAACGATGCCGACCAGCCAGGTTGCGAAGAACGGGGTGCCGTATTTCGGATGCACGCTCGACAGCTTCTTCGGCAGCAGGCCGTCGCGCGACATGGCGTACAGGATGCGGGTCTGGCCGTAGGCCATCACCAGGATCACGGTGCTCATGCCGAGGATCGCGGCGAGGTCGACGAAGCCGGCGACCCAGTCCTGGCCGGCATACTGCAGCGCCAGCGACACCGGGTGGTCGACGCCCTTGAAGTTCATGAACGGGACGATGCCGGTCATGATCGCCGACACCGCCACGTACAGGACGGTGCAGACGGCGAGCGAGCCGATGATGCCGATCGGCAGGTCGCGCGTCGGGTTCTTGACTTCCTCGGCGGCCGAGGTCACCGCGTCGAAGCCGATGAAGGCGAAGAACACGAGGGCGGCGGCGCTCATCACGCTGCCGGCGCCGAAGGGCATGAAGGGCTGCCAGTTTTCCGGCTTGACGTAGTTGACGCCGACGACGATGAACAGCAGGACGACGCCGGTCTTGATCAAGACCATGATGTTATTGACGCGGGCCGATTCGCGCACGCCCAGCGAGAGCATGAAGGTCAGCACGATCATGATCAGGAAGGCCGGCAGATTGAAGACCGAGTCGACACCTGGAATGGCGCCCGGCGCGGCGCGCAGCGCTTCGGGCAGCACGATGCCGACCCCCTTGAGCAGCGACTGGAAATAGCCGGACCAGCCCACGGCCACGGTCGACGTGGCCAGGCCATATTCCAGCAGCAAGTCCCAGCCGATCAGCCAGGCCACGCCTTCGCCCAGCGTCACATAGGAATAGGTGTAGATCGAGCCGGCGACCGGCACGCTCGAGGCGAATTCGGCGTAGCACAGCGCGGCGAAGCCGCAGGCAACGGCGGCGATGATGAAGGACAGGGTGAGCGCCGGGCCGGCAGTGACCGCACCGGTGCCGGTCAGCACGAAGATACCGGTACCCACGATCGCCCCGATCCCCATCAGGATCAGGTCCATCGGTCCGAGGACCTTCTTCAGCCCGCCCGGTGCGCGGCTGTCCGCGACCATGGAATCGAGATTTTTCTTCCTAAAAATACTCACTACGTGTTCTCCTGTTTTTCATGATGCATCTCCTCTTGCAAAGCCTCCGGTTCTTGCCGGGGGTCTTTCCGCTTTCCTGCCGCCCGGCCGTATTGCGCGGGCGCCTGCCATCCGTGCATGCGCCCGCCTCTTCCGCAAGGATGGAATCGGGACGCGCAGCACCAATGAAAAGCGCCCGCGATACCGGGCGCCGATCGACCCATTCCGTTCGCATGCGCTTCATCGGCGAAGCGCAAGAAAAGCGATGACAATAAGCCAGCACATCCGCATTATTGCTCCGCCACCCCCTGTTGAGCAAGCGCTGCCCATGCTGCAGCGCCCCATTCGCGCTTTTTCGCGCGCGCGCGGGGATTTGCTTGCCCCTTGCGGTGAACCATGGACGGCGCACGGCATGCGCTCGTGCCCGCGCGCCGGCTAGGGTGTGTCTGACTGAGTTCATAGGAGCCATAACATAATTGTTGCCACGGTCACGGCAGCG
>NZ_JBHSMS010000071.1:0-7999 GCF_042656795.1 Massilia jejuensis
ATCGCTGGCAGCTTCCGCGCACAGTTTCTCATAGGCATCCATGCCGGCAATGGCCGCCTTGGCGGTGAATGCCGGCGGCGGCGGGAACACGCGGTGTTCCTGCAAGCCATGGTTTTCCTGCTTGGTCTCGGTCTCGGACATGCTAGTCTCCATCGTCATAGTTTTATCAGACACCATAGGTGCACCCGCTTACTGCCCCCTTACAAGGTACTTCCGGCGCACCCTCCTATTCAAGTGTGATTTTACCAACGCCTGGCCAAACCCGACGCCGCTATCTGCAAGCGCGCGCGAGCCGTGTAAAATGATGGGCTACATGTTGTCGGAACCTGGAGTCGTACCTGATGGCGCAAAACCACCCTGCACGCGAGCCGCACAAGCTTACCCCCCTGAATCGCCTGATTTTTTCCAGCCGCTGGCTGCAGCTGCCGCTCTACCTCGGCCTGATCCTGGCGCAATGTGTCTATGTTTTCCATTTCTGGGTCGAACTGAAAGACCTGATCGGCGCCGCGATGGGCAATGCCGCCTCGCTCGCCCATATCCTCGACGCCGTGACCGTGCCCGGCGCCGAGCGGCCGACCAAGTTGACCGAGGTGACCATCATGCTGGTGGTGCTGGGCCTGATCGACGTGGTCATGATCTCGAACCTGCTGATCATGGTCATCGTCGGCGGCTACGAGACCTTTGTGTCGCGCATGAACCTGGAAGGCCACCCGGACCAGCCCGAATGGCTGTCGCACGTCAACGCCTCGGTGCTGAAAACCAAGCTGGCGATGGCGATCATCGGCATTTCGTCGATCCACTTGCTGAAAACGTTCATCAACGCGGCGTCCTACAAGGACGAGACGATGATGTGGCAGACCATCATCCACTTCGCATTCCTGCTCTCGGCCATGGCGATCGCCTATACCGACCGCATCGTCATGACCACGCACGCAAAACATTCCTCCTGATCGAACATTCCCATGACCACCGTTATCACTCAAAGCGACCTCATCGAATCGGTCGCGGCAGCCCTCCAGTACATCAGCTATTACCACCCGGCTGACTACATCCAACACCTGGCGCGCGCCTATGAGGCCGAGCAAAGCCCGGCGGCGAAAGACGCCATCGCGCAGATCCTGACCAATTCGCGCATGTGCGCCGAAGGCAAGCGTCCGATCTGCCAGGATACCGGCATCGTCAACGTCTTCCTGAAAATCGGCATGGGCGTGCGCTTCGAAGGCTTCACCGGCACCGTCACCGACGCCGTCAACGAAGGGGTGCGCCGGGCGTACAACTTCGCCGACAACAAGCTGCGCGCCTCGATCGTGGCCGACCCGCACTTCGAACGCAAGAACACCAAGGACAACACCCCGGCCGTGGTCCACATGGAACTGGTCGAGGGCAACACGGTCGACGTGAAAGTCGCCGCCAAGGGTGGCGGTTCGGAGAACAAGACCAAGTTCGTGATGCTCAACCCGTCCGATTCGCTGGTCGACTGGGTCATGAAGACCGTGCCGCTGATGGGCGCCGGCTGGTGCCCGCCAGGCATGCTCGGCATCGGCATCGGCGGCAGCGCCGAGAAGGCGATGCTGATGGCGAAGGAATCGTTGATGGAAGACATCGACATGTACGAGCTCAAGCAGCGCGGCCCGCGCAACAAGACGGAAGAATTGCGCATCGAACTGTGCGACAAGATCAATGCGCTGGGCATCGGCGCCCAGGGCCTGGGCGGCTTGACGACCGTGCTGGACGTCAAGATCAACATGTACCCGACCCACGCCGCCTCCAAGCCCGTCGCCATGATCCCGAACTGCGCCGCCACTCGCCACGCCCACTTCGTGCTCGACGGCTCGGGTCCGTCGTACATCGAACCGCCGGCGCTGTCGACCTGGCCGGACGTGCAGTGGACCCCGGACACGGAAAAATCGCAGCGCGTCGACCTCGACAGCCTGACGAAAGAAGAGGTCGCTTCCTGGAAGCCGGGCCAGACCCTGCTGTTGAACGGCAAAATGCTGACCGGCCGCGACGCTGCCCACAAGCGCATCCAGGACATGCTGGCACGCGGCGAAGCGCTGCCGGTCGACTTCACCAACCGCGTGATCTACTACGTCGGCCCGGTCGATCCGGTGCGCGACGAAGTAGTCGGCCCGGCCGGTCCGACGACGGCCACGCGCATGGACAAGTTCACCGACATGATGCTGGAGAAGACCGGCCTGATCTCGATGATCGGCAAGGCCGAACGCGGCCCGATGGCGATCGAATCGATCCAGCGCCACAAATCGGCCTACCTGATGGCGGTCGGCGGCTCGGCCTATCTGGTGTCGAAGGCGATCAAGTCGGCCAGGGTGGTCGGGTTCGAAGACCTGGGCATGGAAGCGATCTACGAATTCGACGTCCAGGACATGCCGGTCACGGTGGCGGTCGATTCGAACGGCACCTCGGTGCACGACACCGGGCCGAAGGAGTGGGCGGCGAAGATCGAGTCGCTCAAGGGCATTCCGGTCAACGCGATCTAAGGGCATCTTGCTCGCGGTTGCCTTGGCAACCCAGGTTGGGCGGGAAACCGGTCCGCTGGACGCGTTTCCCGCCCACGCGCTCAACCAGGTTCGCGTGCCGCGCTGCTTCAGTACCCTATGACCCCACTTCAAGTTTCCCGCGACGCCCCCATCGGCATCTTCGATTCCGGCGTCGGCGGCCTTTCGGTCCTGCGCCACATCCGCGCCCAGCTGCCGCGCGAACACCTGATCTACTTCGCCGATTCGGGCTTCGCCCCCTATGGCGACAAGCCGGAACACGTCCTCGCCGAGCGCGTGCTCGCCATTGGCGCCTTCCTGGTCGGGCAAGGCGCGAAAGCCATCGTGATTGCCTGCAACACGGCCACCGTCGCCGCCATCGCCGTCCTGCGCGCACGCTACCCCGGCATGGTGATCGTCGGCGTCGAGCCGGGCTTGAAGCCGGCCGCTGCCGCCAGCCGCAACGGCATCGTCGGCGTGCTGGCCACCGAACGCACCCTGGGCGGCAACAAGTTCCTGCTGCTGCGCGACCAGGTCGCGCAAAGCAGCGGCGCCCGCTTCCTGCTGCAAGCCTGCCATGGCCTGGCCGACCAGATCGAATTCGGCACGCTGGAGTCGAGCCAGACCGATGCGCTGCTCAGCCGCTTCATCGCTCCCCTGCTCGACGCCGGCGCCGATACGATCGTGCTCGGCTGCACCCACTATCCGCTGGTGCAAGCCTCGATCGAGCGCGTGATCGCCGCCAGCACGCAGCGCGCCATTACCCTGGTCGACACCGGCGAGGCCGTGGCACGCCAGCTGGCACGCCTGCTCGTTGCCGGCGGCGTCGCACGCGATTCCGGCGCCCCTGCCCGCCTGGAAGGCTACACGAGCGCCAGCGCCACCGCCCTGTCCGCCGCTTTCTCTGGCCTGCTCGGGCTCGATCCTCCCACCTACGAGATCGTGGCCGACCCTGCCGGCGGCAGCTTGATCGTGCAGAACAATTAATTTGCCAATTTGCTTTGGAGTTTGTATAATCTTGCTCTGTCTCGGCAATGCAGAGATAGAACAGCAAGACCAGTGGTGGCTGTAGCTCAGTTGGTAGAGTCCAGGATTGTGATTCCTGTTGTCGTGGGTTCGAGCCCCATCAGCCACCCCAAGAATTCAGCAGTAAAAGAAAAAGGCTATCTGCTTCGGCAGCTAGCCTTTTTTGTTGTGCGCGGCGTCGATCGGTCGTGGCGGCAGTGGCGAAGACGACGACAAGGCCACCGGCGACGGCCTTGCTCATGCCGGGCGCCGGCTTTCGCCGCGGCCTGCCGATCGATCACGGTCCGGGTTACGCGGCCGGGCGTCGTCGCGCTTGCACGCCATCGCCGTCACGGCCGCGGTTCGGATACCCGGTGCGGTCCCTGCCCGCACAACAAAACAGCCGGCGCGAGGCCGGCTGTTCTTCAAGCGCGATGGAAGCGGAACTTAGTCGAGCTTCCATGCGTAATCGACCTTGGCCCAGGTCTGGGCTGGCGAACCGTCTTTCGTGCCCGGCTTGAACTTGCAGGCCGACAGGCCCTTCTGGGCTGCCTTGTCGAGGCCCTTGAAGCCGCTCGACTTTTCCAGCTTCGAATCGGCGACGCTGCCGTCGCTATTGACGAGGAAGGACATCGACGTCGTGCCCTGCTCTTCATTCATCAGCGAGGCCTTCGGGTATTCGACCTTGCACTTCGACGGGTCGAAGGAAGCCGGGGTTTCCGCAGCGAAGGCCACGCCGCCGGTGGCGAAAGCGAGGCTGGCGAGGAGGCTGAAGGCAGTGTTTTTCATGATGTCGTTCCTGTAAAGTGTTTGTTAACATGCCGCTGACTGCTGCGGTCTTTCAGTGAGCCCGGCAAACTGCGCCGTAAATTAAAATTCTTCCCATTCGTCGCCGCCCGCCGCGACCGGTGCCTTCTTCGGCTTGGCCGGCGCTGCCGCGGGCGCGCTTTCCTTCAGTGCAGGACGCGCCGGACGCGGCGCCGGCGTGCGCACCGCCGGCAGCTGCGCCGTCGTCGGTGCCGCCAGGCCAGCCGGTGCGGCTGGCGTTTGCGCGGCCTGCTGTTCGCCTTCGACCAGCTTGAAGATGCTGACCACACGGCTCAGTTCGCCCGCCTGGTCTTGCAGGCTCTGCGCCGCGGCCGCCGCCTGCTCGACCAGGGCCGCATTCTGCTGGGTCATGCTGTCCATCTCGATGATCGACATGTTCACCTGCTCGATGCCGGCGCTCTGCTCGGCGCTGGCGTTGGCGATCTCGCCCATGATGTCGGTCACGCGCTTGACGCTCGCCACCACTTCTTCCATCGTCACGCCGGCCTGGCCGACCAGCTTGCTGCCGCGCTCGACCTTTTCGACCGAGTCGCCGATCAGGGTCTTGATTTCCTTGGCGGCCGCCGCCGAACGCTGGGCCAGGTTGCGCACTTCGGAAGCGACGACCGCGAAACCGCGGCCCTGCTCGCCGGCACGGGCCGCCTCGACTGCCGCATTCAGCGCCAGGATGTTGGTCTGGAACGCGATGCCGTCGATGACGCTGATGATGTCGGCGATCTTGGTGGCCGAACTGTTGATCTCGCCCATCGTGCCGACCACTTGCGAGACCACGTCGCCGCCCTTGCGGGCCACGTCCGAGGCGCTGGCCGCGAGGTGGTTCGCTTCACGGGCATGTTCCGCGTTCTGCTTGACGGTGGTGGTCAGGGTTTCCATCGCCGAGGCGGTCTTCTCCAGCGAGCTGGCCTGCAGTTCGGTACGCGAGGACAGGTCGATATTGCCGGCCGCGATTTCACGCGATGCGGTGCCGATGGTCTCCGTGCCGCGGCGGACCTGGCCGACGATGCCGACCAGGCTGTTGCGCATCTCGTTCATTTCTGCCAGCAGGCTGCCGTGTTGGGCGGTGCGGGTGTCGATGGCAATGGCCAGGTCGCCATTGGCGATGCTGCCGGCAATCTTCGCCGTGTAGTCCGGCTCGCCACCGAGCTGCTTGATCAGGCCGCGGGTGATGAACCAGGCGGCGGCCACGCCCATGCCCACCGCCAGCACCAGCATGATCGACATGAAGTTACGGGCGTTGACGAAAGCGGCGCGCGCATCTTCCTGGCTCTGGGCGCTCTGCTTGTCTTCCAGCGCCACCAGCTTGTCCAGCGCTTCGGTCCACTTTTTCTGGACTGGCCGCACTTCCTTGATCATGACGCGGGTAGCGCTCATCGCGTCGTTGGCCAGGTACAGCTCGGAGGCCTTGGCGATGGCCGGCATGGCGGCCGCTTCGTGGCGCTTGATGTCGGCCAGCAGCGCTTTCTCGGCATCGGTGCCGGCGGTCGCGAACAGGAGGCCGACTTTTTTCTGGGCTTCGTCGTATTTGGCGGTCTGGTCCTTGAAACGCTTGAGTTCCGGCTCCATCTCGGAGGCGTCGGTCATCAGGGTCAGCACGCGCAGCGAAGCGAGACGGTCATGCACGTTGTTGCGCATCTCGATGACGGCGTGGCTCGACACATTGTTGACGCTGACCACGTGGTCGAGCCGGTCCTGGATCTGCGACATGCGCATGATGCCGACCACAGTTACCACGACCAGCAGCACCAGGACCAGGGCGAAGCCCAGCCCCAGGCGCATGCCGACCTTCATCTTCGATAAATTCATTTCGCCTTCCCGTCCGTTGATCAGATGTGCTTCAGTAGCGCCGCCATGGAATTCACATTCCTACTGCAATCAGTTTCCAAAAGATCAAAAGACGCTGCCAGGCATAAAGCCTTGCGACTGCGAACCAAACATCCGTCTGCAACTCACCTCTACGGTGACTTTTCGATCCCTGCGTCACATTATGAAACGAGAATTGCTCTAGGGCAAGCGATGGATTGACCTGTCTACACAAATTGACATTTCCGTGTAGAAAATTCTAGACATGTAAGACACGGAAAACGGGATGTGTTGCCGCTATGGCCACGGAATGGGACGCCTGCCATTGGCATCTTGCGTGTTGCCATGCAATCGGCAGGAGGAGCAATGGCGTGGAAGCTGAAGAAAGAAGGTGAACTGCGACGCCCACGGACGAACCGGCCGCCGCGTGCGCCTGACGATTACATGCCGCGAATCTGCGCGGCCGCGTCGAGCAGCAGGCGCGGGTCGCCCGTTGCCAGCTTCTTCGGATCGGACAGCATCTGGCGAAAGGCGCGCGCGCCCGGCAGGCCCGCGGTCAGGCCCAGCATGTGGCGCGTGATGCTGTTGAGCTTCAGGCCCAGCGGGCCGTACTCCGCCAATTGGGCGGCGATATACGGCACCATCGCCGCCAGCACCTCGGCGCGCGTCTTCGGGGGCGCGCCGTCGCCGTAGAAGCGCGCATCCCAGTTCGCCATCAGGAAGGGATTGTGGTAGGCCTCGCGGCCGAGCATGACGCCATCGACATGCCGCAGATGCAGCGCGATCTCCTCATCGGTCTTCACGCCGCCGTTGATGATGATTTCCAGCTCCGGGAACTCGCGCTTGAGCTCGTAGGCGACCTCGTAGCGCAGCGGCGGGATCTCGCGATTTTCCTTGGGCGACAGGCCCTTCAGGACGGCATTGCGGGCGTGGACGATGAAGGTGCGGCAGCCGGCGTCGGCGATCGTGCCGATGAAGTCGCGCACGAAGCCGTAATCCTCGTTCCGATCGATGCCGATGCGGTGCTTGACGGTGACGTCGATCGAGACCGCGTCGCGCATGGCCTTGACGCAGTCGGCCACCAGCCGCGGCTCGTTCATCAGGCAGGCACCGAAGGCGCCGCGCTGCACCCGTTCGGACGGGCAGCCGCAGTTCAGGTTGATCTCGTCATAGCCCCACTCCTGCCCCAGCTTCGCGCTTGCCGCCAGGTCGGCCGGCTCGCTGCCGCCCAGCTGCAGCGCGATCGGATGCTCGATCCCGTCGAAGCGCAGGTGGCGTGCAACGTCGCCATACACGAGCGCGCCGGTGGTCACCATCTCGGTGTAGAGCCAGGTGTGGCGCGTGATCTGGCGGTGGAAGACGCGGCAGTGGCGGTCGGTCCAGTCCATCATCGGGGCTACACTTAGCAACCTCTTGTTTTTAATAGTTTTTTCTTCGTTCATTTTGGCTATGTGCAGCAATCAGTGCACACGTAGTGCACACGGGGTAAATAATTCGTTCATAATTCGGGCATAACTCAACACACATAATTTGCACACGATGGCAACAATAACGAAGCTACCCAGCGGGAAATGGCGGGCACAGGTTAGGAAAGGTGGCATGTACCGGGGAGAGACGTTCACCCGAAAGTGTGACGCTGAGTCATGGGCGAAACAAGTAGAAGTTCAAGCGGAGCACATTGTTGCGAGCGGATACCAGCCCGTACCAGAAGGTTATAGCGTAGGCGACCTAATCGACGGCTACGCCCAGGAGTGTAACATGGGCGGTCGTACGAAACAGGCGACCCATGCCATGTTGAAGCGGGAGCTAGGGTGTATCTGACTGAACGAAATTGAGTCCAGGAGGTCAGAAGGCGATGAGCCGAACTGACC
>NZ_JBHSMS010000072.1:0-130560 GCF_042656795.1 Massilia jejuensis
GGCCGGCAGGCGGCGCTGCCGGATACTTGCTTTTCCTGTGTAAGCAACCGCTTGCTCGATCCATTGGTACGGCAAGTGCTGGCCCAGGCGTGCCCAATCCGGGTCTTCCTGAGCTTGCACGAGAAAATGGAGCGCGTCATCAAACATGGTGACGCAGGTTAACAGCCCCTGCCAACGTTTACAACACCCCAAAAGAAAAATGCCGTTCAGTCTTAACTGAACGGCATTACCTTCGAGAGGCGCTTTTTTACCGAGCAAGCCGCATCACCCGCAGGCGACGGGCCATCTCGTCACTGCGGCTGGATATTGGCAGCCTGTTTGCCCTTCGGGCCAGTGGTGATGTCGAAGCTCACGCGCTGATTCTCTGCCAGCGACTTGAAGCCGGGAGCATTGATTGCCGAGAAGTGCGCGAACAGGTCTTCACCGCCGCCATCAGGGGTGATGAAACCAAAACCTTTTGCATCGTTGAACCACTTAACAGTGCCAGTCGTCATTTTTATTCCCCAAAAGTTATTTTAATTTGCCTTGTCAGGCTTGTCGGTGAAGAAACGAATGACGCCAGCGACTGTCTTAACAAAGCAAAATTATTATAGGCACAATTTCCAGTGTGTGAAGCACAATTGTGAGTAGTATTTACTGTCGAGTTGGGCAGCGACGACAGGAAACCCGGCTTCCCCTGCAACGCCTGTTCTCAGGTGCAATGAAAGTTTCACACTAGTACCGTTTTCGTCGATTTTACCCCGGCTGCATGCGTGTGACGGCAGGCTTGTCCGCCATGCCGCTAAGTACTCGCCTAGTGGGCCGCCGCCTTCGACAGGAGCGCCACCAGCGTCTCGATCGCATACGGTTTGGCCAGCACCTGCACGCCGGGCGTGGCCAGCTGCTGGTCGGTGTAGCCGGTGGCAAGGATCACCGGCAAGCCGGGATAGCGCTGGCGCAGGATGTTCGCCAGGTCGATGCCGCTGACCGCGCCCGGCATGACGACGTCGGAAAACACGACGTCGGGACGGCGCGGGCGGCCTTCCAGCAGGCGCAGCGCCGCGTCGCCGTCTTCCGCGACCAGCACCGTGAAGCCGCTTTCCGTCAGCGCGCGCATGACCGCTTCGCGCACCAGGGCATCGTCTTCCACGAACAGGACCGTGCCGCTGCCGCGCGCCGGCGCCGCGTCTTCGATCGCGGGCGCGGCCGTGACCTCGTCCTGGGCGCGCGCCAGGTACAGGTCGACGCGGGTGCCGATGCCGGGAATGCTGTCGAGGGCCAGGGTGCCGCCGGCCTGGACCGCGAAGGCGTAGGCTTGCGGCAGGCCCAGGCCCGTTCCCTGGCCCGGCGGCTTGGTCGTGAAGAAGGGATCGAGGGCGCGCGCCATCACGTCCGCCTTCATCCCGCTGCCGCTGTCGACCATGCTCACCAGCACATAGTCGCCGCGCGCCAGGTTGCCGTCGGCGCCGTCGATGGCGACGTTGCGCGCCTCGACACGCAGCGAGCCGCCATCGGGCATGGCGTCGCGTGCGTTGAGGGCCAGGTTCAGCAGCGCGACGTCGAACTGGAGCGGCTCGAGCGTGACCGGCCAGACGTCTTCCTCGCAATGCACCTCGACCGCGACGTTGCTGCGCAGCGAGCCTTTCATCAGCTGCACGGCGCTGCGCAGCTGCTCGCACACGTCGACCGTCGTCACGCGCGCTTCCTGCAGGCGCCCGAAGGCGCCGAGCTGGCCGGTCAGGGTGGTGGCGCGCCCCACCGTGCGCTGGCAAGTCTGGATCAGGCTCTTGACCTTGTCCTCGCGCGTGGAAAACGCGGCCAGCTGCAGCGCCGTGGTGAGCGTCTGCAGCAGGTTATTGTATTCGTGGGCAATGCCGCCGGTGAGGCGTCCGAGCGCCTCGAGCTTCTGGTTCTTCAGGAGCGCGCTCTGGGCACGCTCGGTGGCGGCGATGGCGGCGGCGACGCGCGCTTCCATCTCGCCCTGGGCGTGACGGATGCGGCTGCTGGCACCGGCCAGGCGCCGGGCCACGCTGTCGAGCTCGACCCAGCCGGACGGCGCATAGGCCACCTCGGCGCCCTCGCCAAGCGCCCTGGCGCTGCGTCCGAGCGCTTCGATCGACGCGATGGCGCGGTTGGCGAAGCGATGCGCGGCGGCCAGCCCGAGCAGGAGCAGGAGGGCGATCAGCCCGCCGAGTACGGCCGCTGCCTGGCGTGGCGCCTCGCGCAGCGTGTCTACCGGCAGGCTGAGCAGCACTTTCCACTCGGCGCCCGGCACCGTGCTGACGAACACGCGCGACTGCACGCCGTCGAGCGTGCGTGATTCGTAGACGATTTCGTCGGCGTCGCCGATCAGGCGGCGCGACTCGGCCATGATCGGCTTGCCGACGAAGCCCTCGGGGTGGCGGGTACGGGCGACCACGACGCCGTTGCGATCGATCACCGTGGCCAGCCAGTTCGCGGGCAGGTGCTGGCGCATGAGCAGCGTCTGCATGGTGTCCACCCCCACGCCCATGGCCAGCATATAGCGCACCGAATTGTCGACCGTGACCGGCACCTGGATCGCGAAATCGAGCCGCCGTGCGACTTTTCCGATGAAGAGATCGGACACCACGGCACGCTGCGGACCGTATCGCTTGCGCAAGGCGTCCACGTTCGAAGCGGTGCTTGGCGGGAGGGCGCTGCCGAAAGGGCGGCGCGTGTTGAGGAGCTGGCGCGACTCCAGGTCGAACAGGACGACGGTCGCGTTTGGCGGCGGCACGACTGTCCTGGCATGCTCATAGAAGTTGAGCATGCGCCCGCCGGCGAGGGCCGGCGAAGCCGCCAGCGCGCGCAGCACTTCTTCCTTTTTTTCCAGCTCGTTAGCCACCAGCAAGGCCAGGGCGCGCGAGGTTTCCGCCATGCTGCGGTTCTGCGCCTTCTGCGCATCGTGATAAACGTAGGCAACCGCCAGCGCCGAGGCAATGAATGCAGGAACCAATACGGACAGTACAAGCAGCAGGAAGCGGGTCCTGGTTCGCATTGGAGTGAATTGCAATCCATGAAAAACTTCAAAGGGGTTGCAATTATACAAGCAATCGCATCGGCCAACGCATGGCCGGCGTGCGGCCACGCATATGGCAGGCACGCTTGTATAATGTGGCAAGATCAAACAGATATCTGCATATGACCAAGAGCACCCATTTCGGCTACAAGACCGTTTCCGAGGACGAGAAGGTCCACGAGGTCGCCAAGGTTTTCCATTCGGTCGCGGCCAAGTACGACGTCATGAACGACCTGATGTCCGGCGGCCTGCACCGTCTCTGGAAGACCTTCACGATCGCCCAGGCCGGCGTGCGGCCCGGCTTCAAGGTGCTCGACATTGCCGGCGGCACGGGTGACTTGTCGAAGGCGTTCGCCAGGCAGGCCGGGCCGAGCGGGGAGGTCTGGCTGACCGACATCAACGAGTCGATGCTGCGCGTCGGGCGCGACCGTCTATTGAATAAGGGACTGGTGACCCCCACCTTGCTGTGTGATGCCGAAAAGCTACCGTTTCCCGATAATTATTTTGACCGGGTCAGCGTGGCCTTCGGTTTACGTAACATGACGCACAAGGACCAGGCGCTGGCGGAAATGCGCCGCGTACTGAAACCTGGCGGCAAGCTGCTGGTGCTGGAGTTTTCCAAGGTAGCGGCGCCGCTGCAAAAGCCGTACGACGTATATTCGTTCTCGGTGCTGCCGTGGCTGGGCCAGCGCATCGCCGGCGACGCCGACAGCTACCGTTACCTGGCCGAATCGATCCGCATGCACCCGGACCAGGAAACGCTGAAGACCATGATGGAAGGCGCCGGGCTCGAGCGCGTGCAATATTTCAACCTGACGGCGGGCGTTGCAGCCTTGCATACGGGTATCAAACTCTAAGGGGACGACAATGAAGAAATTTCTGGTCACGCTGGTGCTGGCCTTGAGCACAACGGCAATGATTTCGGAAGCGATCGCGCGTCCGATGGGCAGCAAGCGCTCGATCGGGCGCCAGTCGCAGGCGGTGCGCCAGATGCCGGCCCCGGCCCCGGCTCCGATGACGCCTATCAATCGCCAGGCAGCAACGACAGCGCCGGCCGCACCGGTCGCCGGCGCCGCTGCCGGCGCGGCCGGCGCGCGTGCCGCACAGGCGGCCAAGCCGAGCATGTGGAAGGGGGTGCTGGGCGGCGCGCTGCTCGGCCTGGGCCTGGGCGCGCTGTTCTCGCAGCTGGGCATCGGCAGCGCCATGGCGTCGATCCTGTCGTCCATCCTCATGATCGCGCTGCTGGCCCTGGCCGTGATGTTCATCGTGCGCATGTTCCGCCGTAAGGATACGCCGGCCAATGCCCAGTTCAAGGGCGGCTTCAACCAGCCGGTGCCGGCCGGCGCCACGCCCGACATCGGCTCCGGCCTGAGCCAGCCGCAGGCCTACCAGGGCCACGGCACCGCCTCGGGCGTGTCGCTGAACAAGGGTGGCACCGTGGCGCCGGCCGCCGCCCAGCATACCCCATGGGGCGTGCCGGCCGACTTCGATACCGAGGCCTTCCTGCGCCACGCCAAGTCGTCCTTCATCCGCATGCAGGCTGCCTGGGACAAGGGCGATGTGGCCGACCTGCGCGAATTCACGACGCCGGAAGTCTTCGCCGAACTGAAAATGCAAATCGCCGAGCGTGGTCCGAATGCCGATTTCACCGATGTGGTGTCGATCGACGCCCAGCTGCTCGGCATCGAAACCACCGCCAGCGACTACCTCGCCAGCGTCCAGTTCAACGGCATGATCCGTACCGCGCCGAATGCACCGGCCGAGCCCTTCGCCGAAGTCTGGAACATGGAAAAACCGCTGTCGGGCAACACCGGCTGGGTCCTGGCCGGTATTCAGCAGCTCGCCTAGTCGAATTGTCGCCCGGATTGTCGTTCGGTAATGCTCGCTGTACTTTCGTATGGCTGCGCTGCTCGGACGACACTCCTTGCGCTCGTTACAGGCTTTGCACGGTTCTTAATTTCTGCAAACTTTCCTGTGCGACCGGGTTTGCGCCTGGCAAACTGGTAAGATCGACACCGCCCGCCTCACGACGGGCGGTTTTGTTTTTTAGCGACCCTATCCCATGTTCCCAAGCCCCTCATTCCTGGCGCCGCAACGCGCCCTGACAGCGTCGGCCGTCGCCACGATCAACCACTTGCTGGCGGACGAGGCCTGGGCGCGCGCCTCCTTGCAGCGCCATGCCGGCAAGCTGGCCGTGATCGATACCGGCCAGCTGGCGCTACGCCTGCGCATCGGGGCCGACGGCCTGCTCGAAGCGGGCACGGCCGAGGCGGCGCCGAACGTCACCATCCACGTCAAGCTGGCCGACCTGCCGCTGATCGCGCAACACCGCGAGCGTGCGTTTTCGTATGTGCGCATCGAAGGCGATGCCGAGTTCGCCAACACGATTTCCCAGCTGAGCCGCGCACTGCGCTGGGAACCCGAGCACGACCTGGAACGCCTGTTCGGGCCGATCGGCGCGCAGCGCCTGGCGGGCGGGGCGCGCAGCGTGATCGTCAACGTGAATGCCGGCGCACGCCGCCTGGCCGAGAACCTGGCCGAATTCCTGGTCGAAGAACGCCCGGTGCTGAGCCGCCCGGCCGATGTGGAGGCCTTCGGCGCCGACGTCGTGCGCCTGCGCGACGATATCGAACGCGCGGCCAAGCGCATCGCGCGGCTCGAACAACTGCTCAAGCCTTCCCTCATTCCGACAACCCGCCCGAGCGGGGATACCACCCTGGATAGCTGATGATATTGAAATTCCTGCGCCTGCTTAAAATCTTCACCGTCGCAACCAAGTACGGCCTCGATGAAATCGCCATGTCCGGCTTCGATGCCCCGCGTATGGCACGTTTCGTCAGCGGGATGTTTTTCTGGCGCGGGCGCATCACTACCCCGCGCGCGATCCGCCTGCGCCTGGCGCTCGAGGAACTCGGCCCCATTTTCATCAAGTTCGGCCAGGTACTCTCGACCCGGCGCGACCTGATGCCGCCGGATATCGCCGATGAGCTGGCGCTGCTGCAAGACCGCGTGCCGCCGTTTCCTTCCGACCAGGCGATTGCCCAGATCACGCTCTCGCTGGGCGCCCATCCCGACCAGCTCTTCGCCAGCTTCGATCCGGTGCCGGTCGCCTCGGCCTCGATCGCCCAGGTCCACTTCGCAACCCTCAAGAACGGCAAGCAGGTCGCCGTCAAGGTGCTGCGTCCGGGCATGAAGAAGACGATCGACGAGGACGTTGCGCTGATGCACATGGCCACCGGCCTGCTCGAAAAAGTCTGGGCCGACAGCCGGCGCCTGAAACCGCGCGAAGTCGTTGCCGAGTTCGACAAATACCTGCACGACGAACTCGACCTGATGCGCGAGGCGGCCAATGCCAGCCAGTTGCGCCGCAATTTCGCCGACTCGGATTTATTGATGGTTCCGGAAATGTATTGGGACTATTGCTCGAGCAGCGTGATCGTGATGGAACGCATGAATGGCATTCCGGTGTCGCAGATCGACCGCCTGGCGGCCGAAGGCGTCGACCTGAAAAAGCTCTCCAGCGACGGGGTCGAAATCTTCTTTACCCAGGTCTTTCGCGATGGCTTTTTCCACGCAGATATGCATCCCGGAAACATCCTGGTGTCGGTGGAGCCGGAAACCTTTGGCCGCTACATTGCGCTCGACTTCGGTATCGTCGGCACCCTGAACGACTTCGACAAGGATTACCTGTCGCAAAATTTCCTGGCCTTCTTCCGGCGTGACTACAAGCGCGTGGCCGAAGCCCATATCGAATCGGGCTGGGCGCCGAAAAACACCCGGGTCGACGAACTCGAATCGGCCGTGCGCGCCTGCTGCGAGCCGATTTTCGACCGTCCCTTGAAGGATATCTCGTTCGGCCAGATTTTATTGCGCCTGTTCCAGACTTCGCGCCGCTTCAATGTCGAGGTGCAGCCGCAGCTGGTGCTGCTGCAAAAGACACTGCTCAACATCGAGGGACTGGGGCGCCAGCTCGATCCCGACCTGGATCTGTGGAAGACGGCGAAACCCTACCTGGAGCGCTGGATGGGCGAGCAGGTCGGCTGGCGCGGCCTGGTCGAGCGCCTGAAGGCCGAGGCGCCGCGCTATGCCCACATCTTCCCGCAACTGCCGCGCCTGATGCACCAGGCACTCGAACATCATGCGCATCCGCATGCGGCGACCAATCACGAGATGATGAACATGCTGCTGGTCGAAGTGCGCCGCAGCAACCGGATGCTGGGCTTCCTGGCCTGGCTGGTCGGCGGGGTCGCCTCGGGGATCATCGCCGCCGCCTTGCTGGTGCACTACGGCCACACCTTCTGACATGCCCGACTTTGCCAGCCGCGACCCGCTTGCGCCGGCCTTCTGGGACGAACGCTTCGCGCGCGAGTTCACGCCCTGGGATTTGAAGGGGGTGCCGCAGGCGCTGCGCGATTTCGTCGGACGCCGGCAGCCCCGGCGCACGGTAGCGATTCCCGGCTGCGGCAATGGCTACGAACTGGTGTGCATGATGGAGGCCGGCTGGGACGCCACGGCCATCGATTTTTCTGCGGTCGCCGTCAGGCGCGCGCGTGCGCTGGTGGGGCCATGGGCGGCGCAGGTGGTGCATGCCGATTTCTTCACCTGGCAGCCGCCGCGTCCCCTCGACCTGGTGTACGAACGCGCTTTCCTGTGCGCGATGCCGCCGGCCATGTGGCCGCGGGTGGCGGCGCGCTGGGAGCAGTTGTTGGCGCCGGGCGGTTTGCTGGCCGGGTTTTTCTTTTTTGGCAGTGCGCCAAACGGCCCGCCGTTCGGCATCGCGCGCGCGGCCCTCGAGTCGTTATTGCAGCCCTGGTTCGACCTGGTCGAAGAAGGGGCGGTTGCCGATTCGCTGCCCGTCTTTGCAGGACAGGAACGCTGGATGGTGTGGCGCCGCCGCTGAGTCCAGGCCAGGCAAAAAAAAGCCCGCATCAGCGGGCTTCCAACTACAGCTTCTTGTACGGCCATGCGGCGATGAGGCATCGCGCCAACTTCTGTTTCTTGAATCCGGTCCCACGCGCTTGCGCTCGCGGCAGCAGGTGCTGACTAAGCATGCTATTTAATCAGCTAAGTTGATTTTAGGCAAATTAATTCAATCGAACCGCTGACTAAAAACAACACTTCGCCAGGCTGCTGTTTTCACAGGCAGGCCCTTCTTCAGCGAGTGGGGCCATCAATCCGTCGGTGCCGGCTAAAACCTTTATAATGCAGGGTTTTGAGATTTTTGCGGAGTATCAGATGCCGATTTACGCTTACCGCTGCGATGAATGCGGTTTTTCCAAAGATGTGCTGCAAAAAATTTCCGATCCGGTCTTGACGACTTGCCTGTCCTGCGGCAAGAGCGCATTCAAGAAGCAAGTCACCGCCGCCGGTTTTCAGCTCAAGGGGTCCGGCTGGTACGTGACCGATTTCCGTGGTGGAAAGACCCCGGCCACCGGCGCCGCGCCGGCAACCGGTGCTGCCCCGGCCAATGGCGCCAATGGCGCCGCCGCCGCGCCGGATAAGGCCGGCCCGGCCAGCCCGGCCGGCCCGGCTGCCGACGGCGGCGCGCCGGCAACGCCGGCGCCGGCGTCCAAGGGCGACACGAGCGCCTCCTGAGGACGCTCCTGCGGCTGTCCAGGCCGCAGCAATAACAACAATGAGAACGTGATGCGCAAATATTTCCTGACCGGCTTACTGATCCTCGTTCCCCTGGCCATCACGGCCTGGGTGCTGAGCATGGTCATCGGCACGCTCGACCAGTCCTTGATGTTCGTGCCCTACCGCTGGCAGCCGAAGACCCTGTTCGGGTTCGATATCCCGGGCATCGGTGCGATCCTGACGCTTGCCATCGTCTTCATCACGGGATTGCTGACGAATAATCTGGTCGGCGGGTATGTCGTGCGTGTCGGCGAACGCCTGCTCAAGCGCATTCCGGTCGTCAGCTCCCTGTACGGCAGCGTCAAGCAGGTGTCCGACACGCTGTTTTCGTCGTCCGGCAATGCGTTTCGCCAGGCTGTGCTGATCCCCTATCCGCATGCCGATTCGTACACCATCGCTTTCCTCACCGGTGTGCCGGGCGGGGATGTGAAGAACCACCTGGTCGGCGAATTCGTCAGCGTCTACGTGCCGACGACGCCGAACCCGACCTCCGGTTTCTTCCTGATGATGGAACGCAGCAAGGTCGTCGAGCTGGACATGACGGTCGATGCGGCGCTGAAATACATCGTCTCGATGGGCGTCGTCGCACCGGACTAACTACAATACAAGCATGCATCAAGGCCGCCTCTCGCCGGGCGGTGCAATCCGATATACCAACCTGGAATAGAGAAAAATATGTCCTCCATGCGTACTCACTACTGCGGCCTCGTCACCGAAGAACTGCTGGGCCAAACCGTCAGCCTGTGCGGCTGGGTACATCGCCGCCGCGACCACGGCGGGGTCATCTTCATCGACCTGCGCGACCGCGAAGGACTGGTGCAGGTCGTCTGCCATCCGGATAATGCCGATGTGTTCAAGGCCGCCGAGCATGTGCGCAACGAGTACTGCCTGCGCATCACCGGCACCGTGACCAACCGTCTGGAGGGCACGGTCAACGCCAACCTGAAGTCGGGCAAGATCGAGATCAACGCCAGCGCCGTCGACGTGCTGAACGCGTCGGTGCCGGTGCCGTTCCAGCTCGACGACGACAACCTGTCGGAAACGACCCGTCTGACCCACCGCGTGCTCGACCTGCGCCGCGGCCAGATGCAGCGCAACCTGCGCCTGCGCTACAAGGTGTCGATGGAAGTGCGCAAGTACCTCGACAACCTGGGCTTCATCGACATCGAAACCCCGATGCTGACCAAGTCGACCCCGGAAGGCGCGCGCGACTACCTGGTGCCCTCGCGCGTCAATCCGGGCAACTTCTTCGCGCTGCCGCAGTCGCCGCAGCTGTTCAAGCAGCTTTTGATGGTCGCTAACTTCGACCGTTACTACCAGATCACCAAATGCTTCCGCGACGAAGACCTGCGCGCCGACCGCCAGCCTGAATTCACCCAGATCGACTGCGAAACCTCGTTCCTGACCGAACAGGAAATCCGTGATCTTTTCGAAGACATGATGCGCGTCGTCTTCAAGAATGCCGCCGGCATCGACCTGCCGAGCCCGTTCCCCGTGATGGACTTCGCCACCGCCATGGGCACCTACGGCTCGGACAAGCCCGACCTGCGCGTCAAGCTCGCGTTCACCGAACTGACCGAGCTGATGAAGTCGGTCGAATTCAAGGTCTTCAACAGCGCCGCCAACATGACCGGCGGCCGGGTCGTCGGCCTGCGCGTGCCGCAGGGCGGCTCGATGCCGCGTTCGGAAATCGATGCCTACACCCAGTTCGTCGCGATCTACGGCGCCAAGGGCCTGGCCTACATCAAGGTCAACGAAAAGGCCAAGGGCCGCGAGGGCCTGCAATCGCCGATCGTGAAAAACATCTCGGACGAGGTGCTGGCCCAGGTCCTGGAACTGACGGGCGCGCAGGATGGCGACCTGATCTTCTTCGGCGCCGACAAGGCCAAGGTCGTCAACGACGCCATCGGCGCGCTGCGCGTGAAGATCGGCCACTCGGAGTTCGGCAAGAAGGCCGGCCTGTTCGACGAGACCTGGGCGCCGCTGTGGGTGATCGACTTCCCGATGTTCGAGCACGACGAAGAGGCGAACCGCTGGACCGCGACCCACCACCCGTTCACGGCCCCGAAAGACGGCCACGAAGACATGCTGGAAACCAATCCGGGCGCCTGCATCGCCAAGGCCTACGACATGGTCCTGAACGGCTGGGAAATGGGCGGCGGCTCGATCCGTATCCACCGCGAAGAAGTCCAGAGCAAAGTGTTCCGCGCACTGAAGATCGATGCCGAAGAAGCCCAGCTGAAATTCGGTTTCCTGCTCGACGCCCTGCAATACGGCGCGCCGCCGCACGGTGGCCTGGCCTTCGGCCTGGACCGCCTGGTCACCCTGATGACCGGTTCGGAATCGATCCGCGACGTGATCGCCTTCCCGAAAACCCAGCGCGCGCAGTGCCTGCTGACGAATGCGCCTTCGGAAGTCGACGAGAAGCAACTCAAGGAACTGCATATCCGCCTGCGTAACGAGCCGAAAGCAGGCTAAGCCCGATAAGCCTTGCGGCTGGGTAGAATAGGGGCCGGAGCATTGTCGTCGACGATGCGCCGGCCTTTTTTTATGGTTGTCCCCGGAGAAGCCCAGCGTGCACAAGATTCCTGAATCGGTCCTCGTCGTGATCCATACGCTTGAGTTGGAGGTGCTCTTGATCGAGCGCGCCGACCGTCCGGGGTTCTGGCAATCGGTGACCGGCTCGCTCGACGCGCTCGACGAACCGCTGCTGGAGACGGCCCGGCGCGAATTGTTCGAGGAAACCGGGATCGCTGCCGATGGCGAGCGTATCCGCCTGCATGACTGGAAGCTGTCGAATCGCTACCAGATTTATCCGACCTGGCGCCACCGCTATGCGCCTGGCGTCACCCACAATACGGAACACGTGTTTTCGGTGTGCGTGCCGCGCGATATACCAATCCTGCTCAGTCCGCGCGAGCACTTGCAGTACGCGTGGCTGCCGTTGCTGAAAGCGGCGGATCGGTGTTTTTCGTCGTCGAATGCGGAAGCGGTGCTGCAGCTTCCGCGCCATCTGAATCCTTGATCACAGTGCAATCGGCTACTCGAAGTTGCCTACACTCAAGATAGATTTAAAGCATTGTTTGGACATAAAGAAGTGTGATTTAAATCGTTCGTTTTTGTCCAGCCATCGGTTAGGCTGGTCGAATGGATAACGATCTCACGGAGCAGGCCGGCTCCAGCCAATGGCATCTCGGCCCCATCATCGACGCACTGCGCACTTCGCGCGAATCGACCCATAACATCCGTCACCAGGGAAGGGTGCGCGAGCTGCCGTCGCGCGAGGTGGTGCGCCAGGTGATCGACGGTGTCTGCGCGGCGCTGTTTCCCACGCATTACGGTCGACCCGACCTGAACGACGAGAGCATCGATTATTTTGTCGGCGATACCCTCAATGTCGCGCTGGACCGCCTGGCCGGGCAGGTGCGGCGCGCGCTGCGCTTCAATCCGGAGCTCGAGCACATCGCCGAAGCTGAACTGGCCGAACGGGCGCGCGTCATCACGCGCCATTTTGCAGCCGGCCTGCCTGACATCCGCGCGCTGCTGGTGTCGGACGTGCAGGCGGCGCTGGCGGGCGACCCGGCCGCCAGTTCGGTGGCCGAGATCATGCTGTGCTATCCGGGCACGATCGCCGTGCTGTACCACCGCCTGGCGCACTGCCTGCACCGCCTCGGCGTACCCTTCCTGGCAAGACTGGCCGCCGACATCGCCCACACGCTCACCGGCATCGACATCCACCCGGCCGCGCAAATCGGCGCCAGCTTCTTCATCGACCACGGCACCGGCGTCGTCATCGGCGAAACCGCGGTCATCGGCCGCCACGTGCGCCTGTACCAGGCCGTCACACTCGGTGCACGGCGCTTCCCGACGGACGAGAGCGGCGCGCTGGTGAAAGGCGCTCCGCGCCATCCGATCGTCGAGGACGATGTCGTCATCTATGCCGGCGCCACCATTTTGGGACGCATCACGGTCGGGGCCGGGTCGACGATCGGCGGTAATGTCTGGCTGACGCAAAGCGTGGAACCGGGGAGTAACGTGACGCAGGCGCAAATGCGTAATACTTGAAAAAAAAGCAATGCCAGTCGCGATGGACAATAGGCAAATTATTGAAAAAATGGAATTCGGTTGCCATGACGTATTTCCACGGCGGCGCAAAATTTTTCATTAAAGCAATAAAAAGCTGCGTTGACTCAGATTTGACTCGCCTCATTCCGTAAAATCGTCAAGTCAAGCGAAATTTGTTTGTAGGCGCGAATACAACAGTTGCCTAGCATTTGTCCTACAAGCGAGCTTCATCTAAACGTACAAATGTTTTCCGATCAGAATTAAAGGCGGGTGTAAACCACCGATAGTAAGAAATGACTCAGCGAAAGTTTGTCGTACTGTCGGGAAACCTCGGCTAACGTGCATACAAATTGATACAAATACGTACAGAGTGAATACAAATTATCTACGGCAACTTTTTCTGTTACAACTTGAAACAAATTCCCAGCGGCAAAATTGCTGAAGGAAATTTGTTATGTTAGCTAGCGCACAATAGATTCCGCGTTTGACAATCGTAATTCAGTCGCCTATCGTCAGCAATTCGCGTCAAGCGAGTTTTTGAACTGCAACACGTCCAACCAACGGATTCTGGGAGAAAAAATATGGAACAATTCGAACCGAAGCACGAGGAAACAGTGAAGGCAGTGAGCGTTGACGACGATTGTTTTTACGTCGACTTGCTCTGCGGCCTGCGCCTGAGCGGCCCACGCCTGATTTCCGTTCCCTTGTCCGAGGCAGAGAATCTGGCGGCGCCGCGCAATGCGTCGCTGCGCCAGCACTGGGAAGCAGCGCCTGCGTTTGAATGAGCTGCCATCGGGGGCGAGGTTCTGGAAACCTTACCCCGTGCCGCACGATTGGAAACGTTATAAAAATGAACACGGACTGATGGGGTTAGAATGTTCCCATGAAGATTCGTGTCGCGACCTACAATATCCACAAGGGTGTCACCTCGTTGCGTAGTACCCCTCGGGTATTGGCGCTCAAAAAGGCGATTGCCGAGTTTCACGCCGATATCGTTTTCCTGCAGGAAGTGCAAGGGCGGCACGACCGCCACCATGCACGCTATGGCCAGCACAAGCAGCCCACCCGTATCTGGCCAGAAACGGCGCAGTATGAATTCCTGGCCGGCGAGTCGCACCACCATCATTCGGCCTATGGCATGAATGCGGTCTACGACCATGGCCACCACGGCAATGCGCTGCTGAGCTGCTATGCGATCGAGAACAGCCATAACCATGACGTCTCGGACCATGCCTACGAGCAGCGCGGCATCCTGCATTGTGTGCTCGGTACGCCGGCAGGCAGGATCCACTGCTACGTCGTCCACCTCGGGCTGTTCGAAGGGGGGCGCGGGCGTCAGGTGCAGCAGCTGATCGAGGCCGTGCAAACCTCGGCGCCGAACGGCGAACCGGTCATCATCGCCGGCGATTTCAACGACTGGAGAAATACGCTGAGCGAACGCCTGCGCAATGCGCTCGGCGTGACCGAGGTATTCGACGAGCTCGGACCGAAATCGGCGCTCGGGGACATGGTACGTAGCTGGGCCGGCCGCCAGCCACGCCTGGCACCGGCACGCACCTTCCCGGCGGCGCTGCCCTGGTTCCGCCTGGACCGCATCTATGTGCGGGGCTTCAAGATCGATAACGCCCAGGTCATGGCCGGCCCGATCTGGGCCAAGCTGTCCGACCACGCGCCCATCGTCGCCGAATTGCAGCTGGCCTGAGACAATGCGCAGCATTACGTATGTAGCGAACAACGACATCACCCTGCTCGAAACCGGGCAACAGCTATTCCCGGCGATGATCGCCGCCATCGACGCCGCCCGCCAGGACATTCTGTTCGAAACCTATATCTTTGCCGAGGACGAGGTCGCGCGCGGCATCGAGGCGGCGCTCATCCGCGCCGCCGGGCGCGGCCTGAAGGTGCGCGTGCTGGTCGACTGGTTCGGCACCGGGCACCGCGCCTGCTGCCGCCGCGCCGAAGCCTTTGCCGCGGCCGGCGTGTATTACCGCGTCTTCAATCCCTGGTTCAAGCGCGGCATCGCCCGCACCCACCGCAAGATCACGGTCGTCGACGGTGAACTGGCCTTTGTCGGCGGCATCAACATCAACGACGACATGCTCTGCGACTACGAGCCGCACCGCCCGCTGCCGGCGCCGCGCTGGGATTTCGCCGTGTGCGTGCGCGGGCCGCTGGTGGCGCAGATCGACTTCGAGGCCAAGGCGCAGTGGATGCGCGCCGGGCGCCTCGACCTGCTCAGCCGCATCGGCCTGTTCCGTGAAACGCGGCGCGCGCCGCCCACCGAAGGCGCGCGCCCGATGCGCGCCGCCTTCGTCGTGCGCGACAACCTGCGCAACCGCAGGACGATCCAGCGCGCCTACCTGCAGGCGATCGGCCAGGCCAGGAAGAGCGTGCTGCTGGCCAATCCGTATTTCGCGCCGGGCCGCAAGTTCCGCGAGGCGCTGGCGCGGGCAGCGCGGCGCGGCGTCGATGTCACGCTCCTGATCGGCGTCGGCGAATTCCGCATGCAGGATGCGGTGGCGCGTTCCTTCTATCCGAAGCTGCTCGCTGCCGGCATCAAGGTCGTCGAATACCGCAAGACCCAGCTGCATGCAAAGATCGCCGTGGTCGACGACGACTGGGCGACGGTGGGCTCCAGCAATTGCGACGGCTTGTCGCTGTTCCTGAACCAGGAAGCCAATATCGTCGTCAGGAACGCCGCCTTTGCCCGCGCCGTGCGCACCCACATCGAGCGCGGCATCGCCGATGGCGAAGTGGTGCACATGGAAGAGTTCGAAGGCATGGGATGGATGCGCCGTATGCGCTATGAAATGGCTTACCTTCTCTATAAACTGACCATGAGAATTTTCGCGATTGGCTATGCATAAGGAAGGGTAGCGCATGGAAAACGTACGCATCGACAAGTGGCTGTGGGCAGCGCGCTTTTTTAAAACCCGTTCGCTGGCCGCCGACGCGGTCGAGCGCGGACGCGTGCGGATTGCCGGCGAGCCCGTCAAACCGGCGCGCGCCGTCAAGGTGGACGACAGGATCGTCATCGACAACGGGTCCGACCGCTGGGAAGTGGTGGTGCTCGGGATTTCCGATCAACGCGGGGCGGCGCCGATCGCGCGCGCCCTGTACAGCGAGACCGAGGAGAGCATCGCCAAGCGCGAGAACGATTCGGAAGCCAGGCGCTTGTTCCCTGAGCCGGGCAGTACGATCAAGGGCAGGCCGACCAAGCGCGACCGGCGGGCGATTGCGAAAGCGGCCGGCTAACCTGCCCATCGCCGCGTATGCAACAGCCGGCCGACACTGCGCATCGGTCCGCGCGGGCAAGGGACGCCCACCCGCCAGCGCCACCCAGGAAGACAGCGTCGCCACAATAGAATCGCACCTCTAAGTTCCCGTTTGACATTCGACGCCTGATAGATAATAGTACGCTCGTTCGGATTTTTCGATTCACGCAGGGGAAACGTATCAACACTTCAGCAAAATTCATGCGCAAGGGCGAGCAGACACGGGCGGCGATTCTCGACGTCGCGCTCGAGCTGGCCAGCCGCAACGGTCTCGAGGGCTTGACCATCGGCTTGCTCGCGGACCGCATGAACATGAGCAAGTCGGGCGTGTTTGCCCACTTCGGCTCACGCGAAGACCTGCAGATGGAGGTGCTCAAGCTCTACCACCATCGGTTCGAGCAGGAAGTGTTCTATCCCAGCGTCAAGGAGCCGCGCGGCTTGCCGCGCCTGGAGTCGATGTTCGCGCGCTGGGTCAAGCGGGTTTCGGTCGAAATTGCCTCGGGCTGCATCTATATCAGCGGCGCAGTGGAGTACGACGACCGGCCAGGCCCGATTCGCGAGTCGCTCGTGGCGATGGTGCGTGCCTGGCAGGGTGCGCTGCTGCGCGCCGTACAGCAGAGCATCGACTGCGGCGCCTTGCTGCCCGACACCGACCCGAACCAGCTGGTCTACGAGATGTACGGCTTGATCCTGGCCCTGCACCACGACGCCCGTTTCCTGCGCGTCCCCGGCGCGCTGGACCGTGCCAACCACGGCTTCGCGCGCCTGATCGAAAACTACCGCAATCCCGTCCACAGTCATCATCAAAGTAACTGAGCACGCCTCGCGCCTGCTCTTCGGCTTCAAAAAAAACATCTCACCTTCTTCAGGAGAAAACCATGGGTCAGTACGTCGCGCCAATCCGGGATATGCAGTTCGTTCTGCATGAGTTCCTCAACGTTACCGAAGAGTTCAAGAGCCTGCCGGCTTACCAGGAAATCGACACCGACATCATCAACCAGGTGCTCGAAGAAGGTGCGAAGTTCACGCAGGAAGTGCTGTTCCCGCTGAACCACCCGGGCGACCGCGAAGGCTGCCATTTCGACGCCGCGACCAAGACCGTGACGACGCCCAAGGGTTTCAAGGAAGCGTATAAACAGTATGTCGAAGGCGGCTGGGCGGCGCTGGCCTGCGATCCGGAGTACGGCGGCCAGGGCCTGCCCGTCTCGCTCAACAATTCGTTCTACGAAATGCTGAACTCGGCCAACCAGGCCTGGACCATGTACCCGGGCCTGTCGCACGGCGCCTACGAATGCCTGAAGGAACACGGCACCGACGAGCAGAAACGGTTCTACCTGCCCAAGCTCGTGTCGGGCGAGTGGACCGGCACCATGTGCCTGACCGAAGCGCATTGCGGCACCGACCTCGGCATGCTGCGCTCGAAGGCCGAACCGCAGGGCGACGGCAGCTACAAGATCAGCGGCTCGAAGATCTTCATCTCGGCCGGCGAGCACGATTGCGCCGAAAACATCATCCACCTGGTGCTGGCGCGCCTGCCGGACGCACCGGAAGGCTCGAAAGGCATCTCGTTGTTCCTGGTGCCGAAGTTCCTGCCGAACGCGGACGGCTCGCTGGGCGAACGCAACCCGATCTTCTGCGGCGCCATCGAGGAAAAGATGGGCATCCACGGTAACGCCACCTGCCAGATGAACCTGGACGGCGCCGTCGGCACCCTGATCGGCCAGCCGCACAAGGGCTTGAATGCGATGTTCGTGTTCATGAACGCCGCCCGCCTGGGCGTGGGCATGCAGTCGCTCGGCCTGACCGAAGTGGCCTACCAGAACGCGCTGGTGTATGCGAAAGACCGCATCCAGATGCGGTCGCTGTCGGGACCGAAGGCGCCGGACAAGCCGGCCGACCCGATCATCGTGCACCCGGACGTGCGGCGCATGCTGCTGACCGCGAAGGCCTATGCCGAAGGCGCGCGCGCCGTCTGCTCGTACGTCGCGCTGCAGATCGACCGCGAACTGAACCACCCTGACGAAGAAGTGCGCAAGCAAGCCGCCGGCGAAGTCGCGCTCCTGACCCCGATCGTGAAGGCCTTCATCACCGACAACGGCTGGATCGCGACCTCGGAAGCGATGCAGGTCTACGGCGGCCACGGCTACATCAGCGAATGGGGCATGGAGCAGTACGTGCGCGACGCGCGCATCAACATGATCTATGAAGGCACGAACACGATCCAGTCGCTCGACCTGCTGGGCCGCAAGATCCTGATGGACAACGGCGCCAAGCTGCGTGCCTTCGGCGAGAAGATCAAGTCCTTCGTCGAAGAAAACGGCCTGGACGAGTCGATGTCGGAATTCGTGACCCCCTTGGGCGAACTCGGCGAGAAGGTCGGCAAGCTGACCATGGAAATCGGCATGAAGGCCTTCGCCAACCAGGATGAAGTGGGCGCGGCCGCCGTGCCCTACCTGCGCGTCGTCGGTCACCTCGTGTTCTCGTACTTCTTCGCGCAGATGGCGAAGATCGCCCTGGCCAAGAAGGATGCGGACGACAAGTTCTACGAGTCGAAGCTGGCCACCGCGCGCTTCTACTTTGCCCGCCTCTACCCGGAGACCGCGATGCTGATCCGCCAGGCACGCTCCGGTTCGGCCAACCTGATGGCGCTCGACGCCGACCTGTTCTAAGAACGCAAGGATAAAACCATGACCAATTTCACCGTCAAGAAAGTCGCCGTGCTGGGCGCCGGCGTGATGGGCGCGCAGATCGCCGCGCACTGCGTCAACGCCAAGGTGCCTGTCGTTCTGTTCGACCTGCCGGCAAAGGAAGGCCCGAAGAACGGCATCGTCCTGCGCGCCATCGAGAACCTGAAGAAACTGTCGCCGGCTCCGCTGGGCAACAAGGATGACGCGTCGCTGATCGAAGTGGCCAATTACGAAGACAACCTCGACGTGCTCGCCGGCTGCGACCTGATCATCGAAGCGATCGCCGAGCGCATGGACTGGAAGCACGACCTGTATGCCAAGGTTGCCCCGCACATCGCGCCGAACGCGATTTTTGCTTCGAACACCTCGGGCCTGTCGATCAACAAGCTGGCCGAAGGCTTCGACGAGGAACTGAAGGCGCGCTTTTGCGGCGTGCACTTCTTCAATCCGCCGCGCTACATGCACCTGGTCGAGTTGATCCCGACCACGTCGACGAATCCGCAGATCCTCGACCAGCTCGAGACCTTCCTGACCTCCGTGCTGGGCAAGGGCGTCGTGCGCGCGAAAGACACGCCGAACTTCATCGCCAACCGGGTCGGCATCTTCGGCATGCTGGCCACGATCCACGAAGCCGAGAAATTCGGCCTGTCGGTGGACGTGGTCGACGACCTGACCGGCGCAAAACTGGGCCGTGCAAAGTCGGGCACCTTCCGCACCGCCGACGTCGTCGGCCTGGACACGATGGGCCACGTCATCAAGACCATGCAGGACACCCTGCAGGACGACCCGTTCTTCGCCCTGTACAAGACGCCGGACGTGCTGGCGAAACTGATCGGGAAGGGGGCTCTGGGCCAGAAGACCGGCGGCGGCTTCTATAAAAAGGTCGGCAAGGACATCCAGCGCCTCGACTTCGCCACCGGCGAATACGTCGCCGGCGGCGGCAAGGCCGCCGACATCGTCGCGCGCATCCTGAAGGAAAAGGATCCGGTCAAGAAGTTCAAGGCCCTGCGCGAATCGACCAACCCGCAGGCGCAGTTCCTGTGGGCGATCTACCGCGACGCCTTCCACTACATCGCCGTGCACCTCGACACCATCGCCGACAACGCGCGCGACATCGATTTCGCCATGCGCTGGGGCTTCGGCTGGAGCGTCGGTCCCTTCGAGACCTGGCAAGCCGCCGGCTGGACCCAGGTCGCGCAATGGGTCAAGGAAGACATCGACGCCGGCAAGGCGCTGACCGACACCCCGCTGCCGAGCTGGGTCTTCGAGGGACCGGTTGCCGAGAAGGGCGTGCACACCGCCGAAGGTTCCTACTCGGCTTCGTCGAACAGCTACGTGCCGCGTTCGACCCTGGCCGTCTACGAACGCCAGGCCTTCCGCGCACCGGTGCTGGGCGCCGGCGGGATCGACGCCAGGACCTTCGGCACCACCGTGTTCGAGGACGAGTCGGTCCGCCTGTGGCACGCCGGCGACGATGTGCTGGTCATTTCGCTCAAGACCAAGATGCACGTCATCGGCGACGGCGTGATCAAGGGCCTGAAACGCGGTCTCGAAGAGGCCGAAAAGAACTTCAAGGGCCTGGTGATCTGGAATACCGACGCGACCGAAGGCGGCGCCTTCTCGGCCGGCGCCGACCTGCAATCGGCCCTGCCGGCCTTCATGGCCGGCGGCGCGAAGGCGATGGACCCGATCGTCAAGGAACTGCAGGACACGTTCATGCGGATGAAGTACTCGAACGTGCCGGTCGTGGCCGCGGTTGCCGGCCTGGCGCTGGGCGGCGGCTGCGAGCTGGCCCTGCACGCCTCCAGGCGCGTGGCGGCGATCGAGTCCTACATCGGCCTGGTCGAAGTCGGCGTCGGCCTGGTGCCGGCCGGCGGCGGCCTGAAGGAAGCGGCGGTACGCGCCTTCACCGAAGCGAAGGGCAACGACATCCTGCAATTCCTGAAGACCGGTTTCACCAACGCCGCGACGGCCCAGGTGTCGAAGTCGGCGCTGGAAGCGAAGGCGATGGGTTACCTGAAGGACGACGACATCATCGTCTTCAACTCCTATGAGCTGCTGCACGTGGCGAAGGTCCAGGCGCGCGCGATGTTCGACGCCGGCTACCGCGCTCCCCTGCAGCGCCCGGTCACCGTCACCGGCCGCTACGGCTGGGCGACGATCCGCGGCCAGCTGGTCAACATGCGCGACGGCGGCTTCATTTCCGCCCACGATTACAAGCTGGGCGACATGATCGCCGAGATCGTGACCGGCGGCGACGTCGACCAAGGCAGCGTGGTGTCGGAGCAGTGGCTTCTCGACATGGAACGCAAGGCCTTCATTGAACTGCTGAACAACCCGAAGACGCAAGAGCGGATCATGGGAATGATGCAGACCGGCAAGCCGGTGCGGAACTAACTAAGGACGACTGACATGAGCAAACAACTTCAAGACGCATACATCGTCGCGGCGACCCGCACCCCGATCGGCAAGGCGCCACGCGGCATGTTCAAGACGACCCGCCCGGACGACCTGCTGGTGCACGCGATCCGCGGCGCCATGGCCGCCGTGCCGAACCTGGACCCGGCGCTGATCGTCGACGCCATCGTGGGCTGCTCGTTCCCGGAAGCCGAGCAGGGCTTCAACATCGCCCGTAACGCGGTGATCCTGGCCGGCTTGCCGAACACGGTCGGCGGCGTGACCGTCAACCGCTACTGCGCCTCGGGCATCACGGCCCTGGCCATGGCGGCGGACCGCATCCGCGTCGGCGAAGCCGACGTGATGATCGCCGGCGGCGTCGAATCGATGTCGATGGTGCCGATGATGGGTCACCACCCATCGATCAACATGGAGACCTTCAAGGACGAGAACGTGGGCCTGGCCTACGGCATGGGCCTGACCGCGGAAAAGGTCGCCCAGCAGTGGAAAGTCTCGCGCGAAGACCAGGACGCCTTCGGCCTGGAATCGCACCGCCGCGCCATCGCCGCCCAGCAGGCCGGCCTGTTCAAGGACGAGATCACCCCGGTCGAGATCGTCACGCGCACGCCCAACCTGGCCACCGGTGACATCTCGGTCAAGCGCCGCACCGTGGATCTGGACGAAGGCCCGCGCGCCGACGCCAGCCCGGAAGGCATGGCCAAGCTCAAGCCGGTCTTCGCCGCCAAGGGCACCGTCACCGCCGCGACCTCGTCGCAGATGTCGGACGGCGCCGGCGCCCTGATCGTGGTCAGCGAGAAAATCCTGCGCGAGCACAACCTGACCCCGCTGGCCAAGTTCTCCTCGTTCGCCGTGCGCGGCGTGCCGCCTGAAATCATGGGCATCGGCCCGAAGGTGGCGATCCCTGCGGCGCTGGCCGCCGCCGGCATCACCCAGGACCAGCTCGACTGGATCGAGCTGAACGAAGCCTTTGCCGCGCAGGCGCTGGCCGTGATCCGCGACCTCGGCCTGGACACCGGCAAGGTCAATCCGATGGGCGGCGCGATCGCCCTGGGCCACCCGCTGGGCGCCACCGGTGCGATCCGCGCCGCGACCGTCGTGCACGCACTGCGCCGCAACAACCTGAAGTACGGCATGGTGACGATGTGCGTCGGCGCCGGCATGGGCGCGGCCGGCATCATCGAGCGCGTCTGATTTTTCCGATAGCGGCCGTGTCAGCCTTCGCGGCGATGCGGCCTCTACGCGGTCTTGTGCCCCCGAGCCACCCCCGGAGACTGAACCCATGACGATCCAGACGACCAAAGAAAACGGCATCCTCACCATCGAATTCGACCGCCTCGAGCGCAAGAACGCCATCACCGGCGCCATGTATGCGACGATGGCCGACGCGCTGCTCGATGCCGAACAAGACCGGGCAATCCGCGCCGTCCTCATCACCGGCAAACCCGATATCTTCACCGCCGGTAACGACCTCGACGACTTCCTGAACAACGCAGGCGACGGCGCCATGGGTGAGGACCGTCCCGTTTTCCGCTTCATGCGCGCCCTCGAGGGCTGCACGCGGCCGGTCGTCGCCGCAGTGGCGGGCGCGGCGGTCGGCATCGGCACCACGATGCTGATGCACTGCGACCTGGTCTATTGCGCCGACAACGCCAAGTTCTCGATGCCCTTCACCCAGCTCGGCCTGTGCCCGGAATTCGCCTCGTCGGTGCTGGTCGCGCAAAGCGCCGGCTATACCCGCGCCGCCGAAAAGCTGATGCTGGGCGAAGCCTTCGGCGCCCAGGAAGCGTTCGAGATGGGCATCGTGGCGCGCGTGCTGCCGGCCGCCGAACTGCTGGCCTTCGCACAAGGCCAGGCCGCCAAGCTCGTTGCCCTGCCGGCCGCATCGATCCGCGCCACCAAGGCGCTGATGCGCCGTCCACGCGCGGCCCTGGTCGCCGAGACCATGGACGTCGAAAACAAGCAGTTCGGCGCGATGCTGGCCGGCGCCGAGGCGAAGGAAGCGTTCACGGCCTTCTTCCAGAAGCGCAAGCCCGACTTTTCGAAGTTCGACTGATCCGTTGTTTGAAAGCCGGTGAAGGAAAGCCGATGAAGGCGCGGTCGGGCCATGCGCTCGGCCCAAGACGGGTACAAGAACTGGTGCCGGTATGTTTCCCGACCGCCGACGCCGGTAGGGCAGCAGGGCTGCCGTGTTCTTGCGAACGAGGCTATCGTCGCTCACCAATATGACAGGCGCTTGACGCCCGTATGACAATTTGCTGAATCCTAGACGCGCTTGGGCACCGGAAGCGGCTGATGCAGCCGGTTGTCGCACAAGGTCAGCACGGAGCGCACCAGCTCCGCCGGCCCCACCGGTTTCGACAGGTATTCGTCGAAGCCCGCTTCGAGCGCGCGCATGCGGTCCTCTTTGCGCGAGAAGGCGGTCAGCGCCAGGGCGCGCATGGTCGAGACATACGGATCGTGCGAGGCGCGCACGCGCCGGATCAATTCCAGCCCGTCCATGCCCGGCATGCCGATATCACTCACCATCAGGTCGGGCTTCAGGCGGTCGATCATCTGCAGCGCTTCGTAGGCGGTCGAGGCGGTGACGATGGTGGCGGCCATGTCGCCCAGCACGTAGCGCACGATGTCGAGCGAATCGCGTTCGTCATCGATGACCAGGATGGTCAAGCCGGCCAGCGCGCCGCTGCTGGCGCGCACGGCGTCGAGGTCGTGCGGCTTGACCAGGCAGCCGGGTGTCACGCCTGCGTCCGCATTCGCGCCCAGCAGCGGCATGGTCAACGTGAAGACGGCGCCTTTGCCTTCGCCGGCGCTGGCGGCCGTCAGCTGGCCGCCTTGCAATTGGACCAGCTGCTGCGCAATCGACAGGCCCAGGCCGAGTCCGCCGTGGCTGCGCGTCGACGAAGAATCGGCCTGGCGGAAGCGGTCGAATACATAAGGCAGGAAGTCCGGCCTGATGCCGATGCCCGTATCGGCGACCTCGATCACGATGGCATCCTTGGCGCGCCTGGAGCTCACCCGCACACTGCCGCCGTCGGGCGTGAACTTGATCGCGTTCGACAGCAGGTTCGTCATCACCTGCTGCAGGCGGCCGGCGTCCGCCGTCAGCGGGCCGGCGTGGCTCTCGATGAGCATGTCCAGGCGCACACCCTTGGCCATGGCGGTGGGACGCAGCTTTTCGACGGCGGCGGCGATGAAGTCGGACGGCCAGCTGCGGCCAACCTCAATGCGGATCTTGCCGGCGATCAGGCGGCTCATGTCGAGCATGTCTTCGATCAGCTGCGACTGGGCGCGCGCGTTGCGCTCGATCGTCTGCAGGCCGCGGCGCAGCAGCTTTTCATCCTTGCCGCCGTCCATCAGCAATTGCGCCCAGCCGAGCATGGCATTGAGCGGCGTGCGCAGTTCGTGCGACAGGGTGGACAGAAATTCATCCTTCATGTCGGAGAGGCGCTCGGCCTCCAAGCGCGCCTTTTGCTCGTGCAGGTACAAGGTCTGGCGCTCGGCCGAGGTAGCCAGCGAGGCTGCCAGGATGCGCGAGCGGTCTTCGAGGCGCGAGTCGTAGACGGCGATCAGGGTGGCAATCGTCAGCAGCAGCAGGGCCGTGACGGTCACCATGCCAGTCAGCAAGTCCTGGCTGATGCCGACGTCCGCTTCGAGACAGACGCTGGCTGGGGAAAAATGCGCCGCTTCCATGCCGGTGTAGTGCATGCCGACGATGGCGCCGCCCATCACGACGGCGGCGGCCAGCTGGGCCAGCTTGCCGCTCTGGATGCGATCGCGCAGGTGGAAAGCGAGCCACAAGGCGCCGGCCGAAGCGCCGATGGCGATCACGACCGAAACGGCGAACAGCAGCGGGTCGTATTCGATGCCGGGACGCATGCGCATGGCCGCCATGCCGGTGTAGTGCATGGCATTGATGCCGATACCCATCAACACGGCGCTGACGGCGACACGGGTGATGGTGGGGGCCGGCCGGCTGATCTGCGACAGCGCCAGCAGGGAAGCGAGCACCGGCAGCAGCCAGGACACGAAGGTGATGGCCGTGTCGTAGCCGACCGGGAAGGGCAGGCGGAAGGCTTGCATGCCGATGAAGTGCATGGCCCAGATGCCGCTGCCCATGGCAAACGCGCCGCCGGCCATCCACCAGTAGGTGGCACGGCCATGCGAATGGCGCACGCGTTCGGCCAGGCTCAGCGCGGTGTAGGACGCGTAGATCGCGACCACGATGGACACGACGACGAGGGCGGGTTCGTAATGGCCGGGAGACATGGCAAATCCGATAGTTCAGCGGGAAAACGCCCGGTATGTTGGAAAAAACGACAAGTAGGTGAGTCTACACGGCAGCGGCTCAGTCCGCAGCAGATTTCTCTTTGGCAATAGTGTGCCGGCCTGAAACACGCCACGCGGCCGTGCGGCCGCGGTCCAGGGAAGCGGGGTGCGTCATCGGCTTTCTGCCGAGACAGGCTCTCAGCGTTTCAGGAAGACTGCCGCCATCGCCGCCACTACGCCGGCGGCCGCGACGGCCCAGGGGCCGATGCGCATGATCTCGTCCGACCGCCCTTCCTGCACGGCGAGCGGACTGGAGAGCGGACGCCATTCGTCGTCGTGGGCGGCGGCGGCGCGGGCGGTGGCCGCTTCCTGTTCATAGAGGGAAGAGAAGCGTTCGAGGTCGATCGGATTGAGCGTGGCCATGAAGGCGACGATCTGGTCGTGCTGGTCCAGCCGCACCTGGTAGTGGTTGCGTCCGTTGGCGACGGCGCTGCGCAGGTACGCCGCTTCGGTTTCGACGAGGGCGCGCACGCTTTCGCGCGTGATGGCGTCCAGCGCGATCCTGGGTCGTTCAACGCTTCGTCTGTCGGCTTGCACTCGCTGTCTCTCTCGGCATTACATTTGAACGGGCAGTCTACGCTCGCCGCTGTCGGCGTGCCAACACGCTTGGCCGTGCGGCCTGCTGTCGATCTGTCAACGGCCTGATGCAATCCGTCTCGAAATTTCTACAAAGGAAGTTATATTTCTAGAGGTTACCAGAATGTCATTTGGTTGGTATGGGTAAGTACGATAACCTGAGCGGCTCGCTGCATGAGGCGGCGATCGGCGCACGGCGCGGCATGCAACGAGCAGGGTTAGAACAGCAGTTTGGAAACCGATGTGAACCACACGACAACGACGGCGGATCTGGCGCGGCTGGCCGAGGAAAATACGGCCCTGCTCGAAAATTCCCTCGACCTGATCGCCCTGATCGATGCCGACGGCCGCTTCCTGCGGCTGAACGCGGCGACCTACGAGATCCTCGGCTACCGCCCGGAAGAACTGGTGGGGCGCCACTACAACGAACTGCTGGGCGAACAGGAACGCGCCTCGTTCCAGACCCTGCGCTCGGAATTGCGCGCGGGGGTGTCGATCCGGCGCGACCTGGAACACCGGTGGATGCGCAAGGACGGGCGCGTGATCATGATGTCGGTCTCGGTGCGCTGGTGCGCGCTGAGCCAGGTGACGTATGCGACCGCGCGCGACGTCACCGAACAGCATGCGGCACGCGCGGCGCTCGACAAATCGCAGCAGCAGCTGCACATCATGTTGGAAAGCATCGGCGACGCTTTCTTCGCCGTCGACCGCGCGTGGCGCATCACCTTTGCCAACCGCAAGGCCGGCAACTTCGTCAACGTCGATGCCGCGCAGGTCATCGGCAAGAACCTGCTCGAGGTCGCGCCCGACCTGCACGATTCGCCCTCGCTCGGCTACTATCGCCAGGCCATGGAAACGGGCCAGGCCTGCGCCTTCGAGACCTATTGGCAGCCGTCCGGCGTCTGGGTCGAGGTGCATGCCTACCCCAGCGAGGACGGGCTGTCGGTCTATTTTCACGACATCAGCTTCAAGCACCAGGCCCAGCAGGCACTGCGCAAGAGCGAGCAGCGTTTTCGCAGCCTGTTCCAGCAAGCCGCCGACAGCATCGTGATCGCCGACCGCGACCTCTTCATCGTCGCCGCCAATGGCCGCGCCTGTAGCAACTTCGGCTATACCGAGGAAGAATTCCTGCGCCTGCGCATGCCCGACATCGATAGCGGCCAGGCTTATTCGGCCGAGCTGGCAATGGCGCTCGAAGACGACCAGACGCAGCTAGTGCGCACCAGCAAGCAACGCAAGGACGGCAGCATCTTTCCGGCCGACGTGCACATCTCGCGCTTCGAGGACGGCGGCAGGGAATACTTCCAGGCCATCATCCGCGACGTCACCGAGCGCGAGGAGACCCAGAACCGCCTGCGCGAACTGGCCACCCACGACACCCTGACCGGCTTGCCGAACCGGGCGCTGCTGGGCGAACGCGTGCAGCGCCTGCTCGACACCTGTCCACGCGAAGCGGCGGTGGCCACGATGTTCCTCGACCTCGACCGTTTCAAGGAAGTGAACGATTCCTTCGGCCACGAGTTCGGCGACGTCCTGCTGTGCGAAGTGGCGGCGCGCCTGCGCCGCGCGATCGGCCCGGGCGACGTGATCGCCCGCCTCGGCGGCGACGAATTCGTGATCGCGGCGCACTGCGCCAGCGGCAGGGGAGCGGCCGGGTCGCTCGGCGAGCAACTGCTGGACGTGCTCACCGCCCCGATCAAGATCGCGGGTCAGGACGTGATCATCGGCGCCTCGATCGGCATCAGCCTGTTCCCCTTCGATGGCGAGACCAAGGAACAGCTGTTCCAGGCCGCCGACACGGCGATGTACCGCGCCAAGGCGGGCGGGCGCAACCGCTGCCGCTTCTTCGAGCCGGAAATGGCCTTCGCCACGCGCGAACGCATGGCGCTGGAAACCTCGCTGCGCCCGGCCCTGGCGCGCGGCGAATTCACGCTGCACTACCAGCCACGCATCGACCTGCGCAGCATGGCGATAGTCGGCATGGAAGCGCTGATCCGCTGGAACCATCCCGAGCGCGGCATGGTCTGGCCGGCGCAGTTCATCCCGATTGCCGAAGAGACCGGCCTGATCGCCCCGATCGGACGCTGGGTGCTGCACGAGGCTTGCATGCAGACGCGGCGCCTGATGACCGAATTCGGGCGCGAGATCTGCGTTTCGGTCAACGTCTCGGCGCGCCAGCTGGCGCACGGCAGCTTCGTCGACGAGGTGCGCCAGACCCTGGACGAATCCGGCATGCCGCCGCATTGCCTGGAACTGGAATTGACGGAGAGCGCGCTGATCGCCGACATCGAGCGCACCGCGCTGATGCTGCGCGAGCTGCACCAACTGGGCGTGAAACTGGCGGTGGACGATTTCGGCACCGGCTATTCGGGCCTGACCTATCTGCGCCGCTTCCCGATCGATGTCCTGAAACTCGACCGCTCCTTCATGCTGCAGGATGGCGCGGGGATCAGCACCTTCGATTTCGTCAAGGCCTTCGTCGACATGGCGCACGCGCTCAAGCTCGCCGTGGTGGCCGAAGGCGTGGAGACGGCCGACGTCGTCGCATTCCTGCGCGCTGCCGCCTGCGACGAGGCCCAGGGCTATCACTTTGCGCGGCCGCTGACGCTGGCGGCCTTGCGGGAAAGATTGGCGGCCGACGCCAGTAGCGGGCCGTAGCGCGCGCCGCGCGCAGCGTGCCCGCGCCCGGCGCCGTGCCGCCCTTGGTTTTCCAGGCAATATTGCCAAAAGGCTAGCGCGCGCTGGGTTTATGAACGCGACGATACACTGACTGCTGGCTTGAGTGCGTAGTCAGTTGCTGCCGTAGAACACGGTGCTGCGGGCGCGCACAGTTGTTGACAACATTTGAACAAGGGCGGTGCATCGGAGACACGATGCCGGCTCCTTCCCCAACCCCAGGAGAACATCATGCAAAAGAATAAAACGTTGAAAGGACTGCTCGCCGTTTCGGCCGCAGCCGCCATGTTCGCCGCTTTCGGCGTCCAGGCACAGACCGCCGGCGCCGCGAACCCGGGCGCGCAAAAAATGACGGACGCTAATCCGTCGACCGTCGTCGGTAGCGCCGGCCACACCGGTGCGGGCATGGCCGGCCACGCCGGCCACGGGCAGAGCGGCGCCGGCATGAGCGGCAGCACCGGCACCGGCACGACCGGCATGTCGGAATCGATGGCGGGCCAGTCGGGCACCGCGGGCGCCACCGCTGCCGGCGGCACCAAGATGAGCAAGGCCGACAGCAAGGCCATCATGGACATGGCGATGGTGAACATGGCCGAAGTCGAAATGGGCAAGATGGCACAGAGCAAGAGCCAGAACGCGGAAGTGAAAACCTTCGCCCAGCAGATGATCGACGACCATACCAAGGGCCTGGCCGAAGTGCAGGCGGTGGCGCAAGCCAAGGGCATCACGCTGCCGACCGAACTCGATGCCAAGCACAAGGCGATGGCGGCCAAGCTGGCCAAGCTGGAAGGCGAGAAATTCGATCGCGAATACATGAAAATGGGCGGCACGGGCGGCCACAAGGATGCGCTGGCCATGCTGAAGAAGAACGAAAAGAATGCCAAGGATGCTGACGTTAAAGGTCTGGCAACCAAGATGAAGCCGACGGTGGAACAGCACCTGAAGGCCGCCCAGCAGATGCCGATGGCAAAGCCGGGCACCACGTCGGGCAAGTAAGCGGCAATCGATGGCTTGTCGCAGGCGTTGACAGACAGCGCCCGTGACCGGCGGGCTCATGAGCCCACACGGCGCGCGCCGGGAGCGATCCCGGCGCGCGCTTTTGTTCGTGGCCGGCGCGCCGGGCCCACCCGGGGAGCGCGTGCTGGCGTATACTTTGCGCGATGACGACCCGCCGCTGCAGTTGGGCCAACCCGGCCAATCCCCGCTACCTCGACTACCACGACCACGAATGGGGCGTGCCCTGCCATGACGAGCGGCGCCTGTTCGAGATGCTCAACCTCGAGGGCGCCCAGGCCGGCCTGTCCTGGGAAACCATCCTCAACAAGCGCGCGACCTACCGCGCCGCCTTCGACGACTGGGACGCCGGAAAAATCGCGCGCTACGACGATGCGAAGGTGGCCGAACTGCTGGCCGATCCCGGCATCGTGCGCAACCGTCTGAAGGTGGCGGCGGCCATTTCGAATGCGCGCGCCTACCTGGCCTTGCGCGCCGAGGGGCAGACGCTCGACGGCTATCTGTGGGCCTGGGTCGGCGGCCGGCCGCTGGCGGGCGAATGGACCGACGGCGCGCGTCCGACCAGGACGGCGCTGTCGGACCGGCTCGCGAAAGACCTGGCCGCACGCGGCTTCAAGTTCGTCGGCTCGACCATCGTCTACGCCTACATGCAGGCCATCGGCATGGTCGACGACCACGACCCTTGCTGCTTCCGCCGGGCGCGGGCGGCATGAATCCTGCACGCTTCTGGCAGGGCCGCGAACGCTATACGGTGTTCGACACCCGTTACGGCGACGGCGCGCGCGCGGCGGCCCTGATCGCTGCCTGGCGCGACGATCCGGACCGTCCCGCGCGCCTGCACATCGTGGCGCTGGCCGAGCGCCAGCTGCCAGGCTTTCACCGCATGCCGCAGCGCGACCCCGGCGTCACGCTCGACCTCGTCGGCACCCCGCTGGACGCGGCGCTGGCGCAGCTGGCCGCGCGCATCGACTTCGTCCAGCTGCAGGGCTTGCGCGGACCGAACACCGGCTTCGCGCGGGCGCTGGCGCGCCTGGCGGCGAGCGACGCCCGGCTCGCCTTCGACTGGCTCGAGGCGGAGCAGGTCGCGGCCTTGATGGCGCAAGGCTTCGTCTTCGAAGGCGGCGGCGCGCGCTTTGCCAGCCGCAAGCCGCGCCTGCCGCTGCCGCCAGTGCCGCCGCGCCGGGCGGTCGTGATCGGCGCCGGCCTGGCCGGCTGCGCCGCCGCCGAACGCCTGTGCGCGCGCGGCTGGGAGGTCAGCCTGGTCGAACGCCATGCCAGGCCGGCGCTCGAGGCCTCCGGCAACCTGGCCGGCATCTTCATGCCGCTACTGTCGAAGGACGACAACATCCCGACGCGCCTGACGCGCGCCGCCTACCTGTACGCGCTGCGCTACTGGGAGACGATCGGCGGCATCGGCAAGGCCATCGAAGGGGCGGCCTGCGGCGTGCTGCAACTGGCGCGCGATGCGGCGCACGCCGAGGCCGCGCGGGCGATCGCCGCAACCGGCCAGTATCCGCGCGGGTTCGCCGACTGGCTGGAAGCGCCGCAGGCGGCAAGGCTGCTCGGCCTGCCGGCGCCCGAGGGCGGCTGGCTGTTTCGCCAGGGCGGCTGGGCGCGTCCGGGCAGCGTGTGCGACGCGATGCTCGCCGCTTGCGGCGCGCGCCTCGCACGCGTGTTCGGGACCGGCAGTGTCAGCCTGGCGCGCGTGGGGGATGAATGGGAAGTGCGCGGCGCCGGCGGCGCCGCGATCGCGCGCGCGGCGACCGTGGTGCTGGCCGGCGGCGCCGCTTCGGTCGAGATCGCGCAGGCCGCGCGCTTGCCGCTGGCCGCGCTGCGCGGCCAGGTGACGCACCTCGATGCGTCCACGCTGCCGCGGTTGCCGGTGGTGCTATGCCGCGAAGCCTACCTGACGCCGGCCGCGCATGGCGTGGCCTGCGCCGGCGCCACCTACGATCTCGACGCCGACCCGGGCCTGCGCGCGTCGAGCCAGCAGGAAAACGTCGCACGCTTGCAGGCGCTGGTGTCGGACCCGACGGCGGGCGCGCATGCGCCGCTGGCCGGGCGCGTGGGTTTTCGCTGCGTGGCCCCGGACCGGCTGCCGCTGGTCGGGCCCTTGCCCGATTTCGATGCGGCCGGCGACACCGAGCGCCTGCGCGACGTGCCGCGCCATGCCGGCCTGTTCGGCCTGCTGGGCTATGCGTCGCGCGGCCTGATCTGGGCGCCGCTGTGCGCCGAACTGCTGGCGGCGCGCCTGGAAAACGAACCGCTGCCGCTGGAGGCCGGCCTGGCCGACGTCCTCGATCCGGCCCGCTTCGTGTTGCGCGCGCGCCGCACCGGACGCGCTTCGGCGACGTCGACGGCAGATTAAGGCGGTACGAGCCGGATTGTGACACGCGGTGCGCGTATAATTAACGCAAGGAAACTTTTGCGCCAGCCGATGGCGCCGCGCATGGATGACTCCCGTGGACGACACCGCACCTTCCCAGGACTTGCTCCTGTTCCTGGCATCGACTGCCCATGACATGAAGAACTCGATCAGCGTGCTCTCCGGGACCCTGGAGCGCCTGCTGGTGGACGCCGCGCCGGGCAGCACAGCGGCTTATCCGCAGATGGCGCAGATGCTGTACCAGACGCGCCGCCTGAACGACAACCTGATGCAGTTGCTGGCCTTGTATAAACGGGTCGGCACGCCCGCCTACCCGTTCGACGTGCAGCCGATCGAAGCCGGGCAGCTGCTGGACCAGATCGTCGCGCTGGGGCGGGTGCTGCTCGACGCGAAGGGCATCGCGCTCGAGGTCGCGCTCGACCGTGACCTGATCTGGCACCTGGACGAAGACCTGATCGTCGGCGTCGTCTCGCATGCCGTCAACAACGCCGCCCACTACACGCGCGACCGCATCCGGCTGGCGCTGTGCGAAGTCGACGGGCTGCTGGAAATCCGGGTCGAGGACAATGGCGCCGGTTATCCGGCAGCGCTGCTGGCCGCCGGGGCCGCCGGCCTGTCCGACGTCGCCAGCGGCATCGACTTCCGTACCAACAGCGCCGGCCTGGGCCTGTATTTTTCGCGCGAGGTCGCGCGCATGCACCGCCACCGTGGCCGCCACGGCGAAGTGCGCCTTGAAAACGGCGGCAGCTTCGGCGGCGGCTGTTTCGTCCTGAGCCTGCCATGAGCGCGGTCTCGGCGGCGAAGGCCGAGCCGATCGACTGGGCCGGCAAGCATTACCTGGTGGTCGACGATTTCATCGGCGTGCGCCAGCTGCTGCGCGAAAGCCTGCGCAGCCTGGGCGCGCGCAACATCGACCAGGCGGCCAGCGGCAGCGAGGCGATCGGCCTGCTGGCCAGGGTCCGCTACGACGTCGTGTTGTGCGACTTCAACCTGGGCGACGGCAAGAACGGCCAGCAGGTGCTGGAAGAAGCGCGCATGCGCAGCCTGCTGTTGCCATCGGGCGTGTGGATGATGGTCTCGGCCGAAAAAAGCGTCGAATCGGTGATGGGCGCCGCCGAACACCAGCCCGACGCCTACCTCGTCAAGCCCATTACCGAAGGCGTGCTGCTCACGCGCCTGAACCGCGCCTGGCACCGCAAGCAGGTGTTCCGTCCGATCGACCAGGCCTGCGCCGACAAGGATTACCTGCGCGCGGCGCGCCTGTGCGACGAGCAGATCGAAGCGAGCCGCGTGCACGAAGTCGAGCTGCTGCGCATGAAGGCGCGCCTGATGGAAAAGTGCGGCGAGCCGGAAAAGGCGCGCGAGGTCTACGAGCGCGTGCTGGCACAGCGCGAATACCAGTGGGCGCGCGCGGGCCTGGCCAAGATCCGCCTGGCCAATGGCGACTTCGAGGCGGCGCGCCAGATGTTCCAGGGCGTGATTGCCGAAAACCGCTATTACATCGACGCCTACGACCAGCTGGCACTGGCGTATCAAGGCATGGGCATGCTCGACGAGGCGTGCTCGATCCTGGAGCGCGCGGCCAGGCTGTCGCCCAACTCCGTGCCGCGCCAGTGCAACCTGGGACAGGTCTGCCTAAAGCTGGGCAATGTCGGCATGGCCGAGAAGGCCTTTCGCAAGTGCATCGCCGTCGGCGCGTATTCGGTACGGCGCACGCCCGATGCCTACCTCGGCCTGGCGCGCGTGTGCGGCCTGAAGAACGATCCGAAGGAAGCGCAGGCCTTGCTGCAGACGGCCCGGCGCGACTTCGGCGAGCAGTATCCCGACATCGACCTGCGCGCCAAGATCACCGAAGGCCTGGTGTATCACGAGAGCGGCGACTACCGCCGTGCGCGCAAGGCGGGCGACGAACTGGAGGCCTTGCTGGGCGCACGCGAAGACCGTCCCGACACCGAAACCTGTCTCGAGATGGCGACCCTGCTGTTCGCGGTCGGCGTCAAGGAATCACCCAGCGAGCTGCTCTGCTACGTCATCCGCAACAACCACGACAACGCGCTGCTGCTCGATGAGGTGCAGGCCATCTTCGACAAGGCGCGCCTGTCCGACGAGGGCGGGGACCTGATCCGCTCCTCGAAAAAGGAAGCGGCGGACCTGATGAACCAGGGCGTGCTGCTCTGGAAGACCGGCAAGCTGAAGGAAGCCGTCGCCTGGATGCGCGAGGCGCGCGCGAGGCTGCCGAACAACCAGCGCATCCTGTTCAATGCCGCCCAGGTGCTGGTGTCGCACATGCGCGAGCAGGGCCACGACGAAGCCCTGGCGCTGGAAGCGCACGAGGTCCTGTCCCATGTCGACCGCCTGCAGCCGGGGCAGCAGCGCTTCGCGCAGTTGATGGAGCAACTGGCGGTGCTGGCGCCGCAGCCGGAATCGTCCAGGGCGCCGCCGGACGCTACGACGGCGTAGCGTCGTCGCAGGAACCAATGTGTGGCCGGCTGCCGGAACCGGCGCCTTGCTGCATCGGCGCGTGCCCGCGGTGCGCGCACCGCGGCGTACTGGCCGCCTTGCGCCGGATCCGGGTCCGTTTGCCGCAAATAAGATGGTTTTCCGGTCAGGTCATCAGCGGCATTGGTCGCGCACAGCCTGGCCGGCGCGCACAGCCTGGCCGGCGCGCACAGCCTGGCCGGCGCGCACGGCGTCCCGCGCGGGCGCATTCCCGGCCCATGCATGCCCGCCTTGCAGGTACGCGCACAGTCGCGCCACGTCATGCCCCCCGCCGGCCCTGGCCGACGCCGCCGCCGCCTTCGCCAGGGCCGCCTTCGCGATGTGGTAGCCGAGCGCGCGGTAGCTCTCGAACTGGGCCTCGTCGAACCACTGGTCCGCCGTGCTCTGGTGCGGATACGCGGGGTTGGCCTTGCGGTAATTGAGCACGTCCGCATTTTCCGAGCCGACGATCGCCGGCTTGATGTACAGGAGCGTGCCGTCGACGCCGTCCGGGTCGACGTGGCTGTAGCGGATCGTGCCCACCGCGCAGCTGGCGCCGCAGCGGCCCGTGTCCTCGAGCAGGTCCATCCGCGAGACGTCGATGTCGATGCCGATATGGAGGTCGGTCGTGCATTTGCGGATCGCGTTGCCTAGGTCCTCGAAGGCCATCGCCTTGTCGCTGGCCACGTCCACCGCGACCACCAGGCGGCAGCGCCGGCGCACCAGTTCGTAGATGCCGAGGTTTTCGAAATGGCCGCCATCGGACAGGTACACGTAGTTGGCGTCGGCATTCGTCATGCCGAACAGTTCGGCGATGAGGCTGAACAGGCCGATGCCGGGCGAGGACCGGGTCCAGGCGGCACGCAGGGGATTCGGACACCAGCGGCCGAGGCGCACGTTGAACATCGTCATCAGGAAGTTCAGCGGGGGCGAAGAGTGGGTGCCCATGTTCGGGCAGGCCGCCGCGCCCGAGAGGGCGACGGCCATGCCCAGGCGTACGGTGGCGTCGTCGTCGCCGCTGCCGGCCCCGGAAGCATAGTCGCGCGTGGGGCGGTAGATCCCGCGCTGGGCGTCGCGCAGGCCGCCGCTCGTCCCTTGCGCCGGCATCAGGGGCATCTCGAAGCCGCAAAAACGCGGCGTGAAGGCGAACGAGGCGGCCTTGCGCGTCTGCCAGGCCAGCTCCTCGCCGCCCACCAGGTTGAGCGCCGTATTGACGATGTGGTAGGGGCGCTGGTTTTCCATCTCGGCCAGTTGCGGATCGTCCTGCGGGTCGAAGCCGGTGAAGGGGTGCGGGTTGCGGCGCCTGGTGCTGGCGCCGAAATAGGCGCGTACCAGGCGGTTCCGGTACAGCATGTAGAGCGAGAATTTGTTGATATCGACGCGCCAGCCCAGCAGCAGGGCCGCGCCCAGGAAGCAGGCAAACGCGGTCGAGAGCGTGTCGCCGCCGGTGGCCAGGGTGGCGTTCGCATGGGCGGCATACACGCAGGGCAGGGAAACCGGCGTCGGGCAAGCCACGCGCGGCATGGCGACCACCGCTTGCACCAGGCTCGACAGCAGGGCGAAGATGCCGACCGTGAAGAAGTAGGGCGCCAGGCGGGCAATCATTTCGCGCTTGGCGCAATTGCCCTCGCGTGAGCCGGTGGCGCTGCCGCTGCCCGCTTTCAAGCCCATCCAGGTCATCGCCAGCCAGCCGAGCGCCGTGCCGGCGTTGGCCAGCGGATCGTAGGTCAGCCAGGCCCAGTGCAGCAGCGGCGCGCAAAAGAAGGCCACGCCGAACATGATCAGCCAGGCCAGCGAAAAGATCGAGGACCAGGCGCCTTGCCGGCTCCACCACTCGCGGCTGGCGTCGCTGTAGAGCGAACCGATCAAGCCGATCATCAGCGTCATCGTCACCGAGAACAGGGTCATCATCAAGGGCATGCCGAAGGTGCCCAGCGCAATGGCATTGTTCAGGATCGGGTGCGCTTGCGGATTCGGCAGCAGCGCCAGGCCGGCCAGCAGCAGCAGGGTGCCGGCGGCCAGCGCGCCGACGGCGCACGCGAAGTGGCTCAGGCCCTCGAACAGTTCGCCGCGCGAGATGTCCGGGATCGGACGGTGCAGGCGCAGCCGCTGTTCGAGCGCGAGCGCCGTGCCGCCGAAGACGAGCAGTCCGGACAGCGCCGGGCAGACGCGCCAGGCCAGCAGCTGCGCCAGTTCGATCGTCAACAGATGGGCCACCGCGCCGGGCGCGAATTCGAGCGCCGCCGCCAGCGACATGGCGGCCACCGCCGCCGCGCCGGCCATGCACAGCACATAGCCGGCGGTGCGGTAGGCACTGGTGCGGTCGTGCGCCAGGTACCAGCCGCTGGCCCAGACGATGAAGTAAACCAGGCCCGGCACCAGCAGCCAGGCCGCGCCCCAGCCGTGAAAACGCGTGGGCAAGCCTTGTTCCCACAGTAGCGGTACCACGCCCCCATGGCGCCACAGGCCGATGCTGACCAGGAAGCCCGCCGCCAGCAGCGGCAAATTGATGCAGCGCAGGACCGCGCCCTGCTTGAGCGGAAAGCGGCGCCGCCCGGTCGAACTGGCGGGTTTGCTCGAAATGCTCAAGGCGATGCAGAACACGGCGAACAGGAACAGCGCCGTGCCGGCCAGCCAGATCGCGTCCGACCAGGCCGCCCAGGGGCCGCCCGGCTTGACCACGCGGTGCACGGCCCAGACGGCAAGGCGCGGCAGGATCAGGAGCGCGCATAGCCAGGCCACCAGCATGGTCAGGTTCAGGCAAGTGTTGCGCACATAGGTGCCGATCAGGGTCCAGGTATCGGCGCTGAAGGTGCCGCTCTTGGGCGAGAGGTAATTGCTGTACTGGCGCAGGAACTGGATTTCCACCGCTTCGGCCGCCACCGCCTGGCCGGCCGCGCCGGGGGTGAGCAGCGCTTCGACCGCGGCCACGTCGCCGCGCCGCTCGCGAATGCATTTCGAGAGCCAGCCACCGATGAAGCCGCCGCCCGAGACGGTGGACAGGTAATCGAAGTCGCGCAGCAGGCGCAGCTCGGCCAGCGCCTGCAGCGCGCCAAGATTGAAGGTGGCGCTGCGTACCCCGCCGCCGGACAGCGCAAGGCCGGCCAGCTGCGCTGCATGGGCGCGCGTGAGCAGGGCGCAGGTGGCGGCCGGCTGCACGTCCTCGGGGCCGCCGCTGGGGCCGGCGGCATCCGGGCGCAGCAGGCCCAGTTCATTCTGGAATACTTCGCTAAAGACGCTGCCGCTGCAGTCGTTCAGGCGGCGCCAGGTGGCTTCGTCGAGGGGGCCGCCACCGGGCAGGTTGTGCTGCTTGCGGAAAGCGGCGATGGCGGCGGCCAGTTCTTCGAGGCGATGCGCGCTTTGCGGCACCGGAAAGCCCGCGCTTTCGAATTTGCGGCGCACGTCGCCGACTTGCTCGGCCGTAAGACGGGAAAAATCGGTGGTGGACATGCCGGTCTCCAGCTGGGGAACACGGCGGCCGGATGCCCCGGCCGCACTCGCAAGTTCAGCACGGCAGGGGAGGTTCTGAGGCCCGTCAAATCAACACATGGGCACGGTGGCGCGGCATATTTGCGCTGGAATCAAGCCTTGTCGGATTTTGTCCGCGAAGGTTTCTGCGAGGAAGTACCAGGCGTGCCGCCGGCGTCGCCGCCGGTGCCGGCGCGCTCGGCCGGATCGGACACCGCGGCAGCGCCGTCGGCCGGCTTGGCGCCCGCCTTGTCGCGCTGCGCACTGTCTGCCGGGATGGCACTGGCGACGGCTTGCTGGAATTGGTCCTGCAACAAGTTCCACCACGCGACGGCCGCCGGCATCGCCGCATCCGCCGTCGCGCCAGCGCCCGCCGGCGGCGTGCCCGCCTGCTGCGCGCCGGCGGCGCTGAAGAAGGCGGCGAAAGGCGCCAGCGCGGCTGTCTGGTCGGGTTTCTGGCCCATCGCCTGGGCCATGTTGTCGCTCATCGATTTCAGGGCTGCAATCGTGCCACGCTGTACTTCCAGCGCATGGATCGAGGTGCGCAGCATCGTCAAGTTCAGGTTGAGCCAGCTTTCGACGGCTTTCAGGTCGGTGATGCGCTTGTCGAGTTCGTCGAGCGAGAGCGCGGGCGTGGCTGCCGCGGGCATGCCGGGCACGCCCATGCCACCCCAGAGGGTCTTTACGAACTCGAGCGTATCCGTCATGCCTGGCACGTTTTGCGAGGGAGGTTTGAGCATGGTGGTCTCCAATAGATGGAATGCTAGCGTAGCAGATAAATAACACCCGCACAAAGGACAGACGCGACTGTCGAGCAGCAGGCGTGGACGGGGGCGGGTACACTAGGGCCATGGGCATTTTTTCCACCACTGCCGGGCAGCGCCGCGCCGTGCTGGTCGGCGCGCTGATCGTCGTTCTCCACCTCGCGCTGTTTTCCTTCGTCTCGGGAACGGTTGCGCTGCCGCGCCTGCCCGCCTCGACCGGCATGGACTTCGTGCAGGCACAGCTGCTGCCGGCCCCCGCGGCGCCGGCCGCGCCCGATCCCGCGCCGCTGCCGCTGCCGACACCCTTACCGCCGCCGCCACTGCCGAAGCTGGCCCAGGAAGGCGTGCCGGTCGCGCGCGAGGATGCCGTCGAGCCGGCAGTCGAGCCGGGCAGCGGCGGCATGGGGGAAGCCGCCGCGCCGGACGTGCCCGCGGCGCCCGCCGCCGCCGAGCCGGCACCAGTACCGGCGGAACCGGCCGAACCGGTCGCGCCGCCCGTCCCCGCGCCGCGCCGCTACAAGGTCGACCTGCCGCCGCCGGCGCGCATCACGATGGACGTGGCGCGCGTCGACGCCGACGGCACGCGCTGGAGCGGCGAAGCGCAGCTGGGCTGGACTTTCCGCGACGGCGGCTACCGGATCGCGTTCGAGGCCGGCATCCGCATCGTCTTTGCGCGCGTCAATCTCGCCATGCTGACCAGCGAGGGCGCGCTGGCCGCCACCGGATTTGCACCGGTCAAAATGACGGAGAAGCGGCGCGGACGCGCGCTCACCGCGACCCATTTCGACTGGCAGCAGGACAAGATCACTTTTTCGTCCTCGCAAAAGACAGTGCCCCTGGTGGCCGGCGCCCAGGACAAGGCCAGCCTGCCGCTGCAGCTGGCGGCGATCGCGCGCGGCGACCCGGCGCAGCTCGGCGGCGACATCGACATCCAGGTGGGCGAAGACCGCGATGCCGTCGTCTTTCGCTTCGTCGTGGTGGGGCAGGAAACGATCGACACCAGGCTCGGCAAGCTGCAGGCGGTCCACCTGTCGCGCCCGCCGAAAGAGGGTTCCTACCGCTCGCGCCTGGACGTCTGGCTGGCGCCAGGCCAAGGCTGGTATCCGGTGCAGATTCGCAACACCGAAGCCAACGGCGCAGTGACGACGCAAACGGTGAATAATATAGCCTTCACTGAACCAGGAAAATGATAATGCGAAGCAATCTTCTGAAAGGCGCCGTGCTGGCGCTGGTGCTGGCCTCGCATGCGGGCGCCCACGCGGCGGCGCCCAAGCGTGCGGTCGAGCCGCCGCCGTCGGCCGACCTGGCCTACGAATTGAACGCCCAGCACCGCGGCTTCGGCCTGAAGGGCGAGGCGCTGATCGCCTGGCGCGGCGGCGACGGCAAGTACGAGGTGAACGTGGAGGCAAGCACGCCGCTGCTGGGCAAACTGACCGAATACCGCAGCCAGGGCACGGTCGACGGCTTTGGCCTGGCACCGGCCGAATTCTACGAAAAGCGCTACCGCAAGGACGCCACCACCACCGTGTTCAAGCGCGACGCGAACACCATCACGTTTACCGATGGCAAGGAGCCGGTCGCGCTGAAAGGCGGCGAACAGGACCGCGCCTCGGTCACCTGGCAGCTCGCCTCGGTGGCGCGCGCGGCCGGCGAGGCGCGTTTCAAGCCGGGCAGCGAATGGAGTTTCGTCGTCGCCGGCCGGCGCGATGTCGCGCCCTGGACCTTCAAGGTGGTCAAGAAGGAAAAGATCCAGACCGCCATGGGCGAACTCGACACGCTGATGGTCACGCGCGAGCCGCGCGGCGAGGGCAGGAGCGAAGGCGTCGACATCTGGCTGGCCCCTGGCCAGGAATGGTATCCGGTGAAACTGCGCTTTCGCGACGACGAGCGCGAGACGATCGAGCAGACGGTGACGAAAATCACGCGGAAATAAACGTGCTCGCATGCGGTGCAAGCTTGTCGATATTGCATCATGCAAAGATTTGGAGTGTGTCATTTTCGCCAGGCCGGCAGCGGCCGGCGCCTTTCCCTTCCTGCCTGCCTGTTGCTTGCCGGTTCTTAACTGCCCTGGTTAGCTGCTATACTGGCGCCCCCGCGCACAGGCAGGCCTGCCACAGCCTGCCTGACACTGCGCGCACGCAGAACTGGTATCCCACATGATCGACACACAGGCAGGCGTGGTCCTGGCCGCGCAATCCCATGGCATGGCGCCGAGCGAGTTCGACCCGCTCGATCCGCTCGCCGCCCATTTCCAGCACGGCATCGCCCCGGACGAAATCGAGCAAGTCTTCCACCTCAAGCGCGCCCAGCCGATGCTGTCCGCCTTCACGGCGCTGTTCCACGGCACCCAGGACGGCGTGCTGGTGCGGCTGCTGGTGCTGCGCGAACTGGCCGCCGACACGGGCAGTTCGGCCTTCTCGCGCGCCGACATCAACACGAAACTGGCTTACCTGATTCCCGAAAGCCTGGAGACGGTGCTGAACCGCCTGCGCACCCACGGGCTGCTGGCCTGGGACGCGCCCGGCGCGGTCTACCGCATCACGCCCCTGGCGCGCAACGTGCTGTCCGCCCTCGATACCCTGGTCGCGCTGGCCAAGCCGGAAGAAGACGACGCCGAGATGGGTTTCCTGCTGTCGCAGGTGGCCGGCGCCCAGGCGGTCGGCGGCGTCACCGTCGAGCAGTTGCGGCATCTGCTCGGACGCCTGGTCGAGCTGACCGAGGAATTTCGCGACGCGATCGCCTCCGGCTCCGAATTCAAGCTGCGCACCTCGCAGGCGAAGTGGCACATGGCCTGCGACTGGGTCGAGAAGGGTTCCGTCATCCTGCGCGCGATCACGTCGGACGAGCGCGCCGACGCGGCCACCCACAAGGCGGCGCAGGCGATCGGCCGCGCGCAAAGCGCACTGCTCAACATGCAAGGCATGTTTTCCCGTGCATTGAACCAGATCGAGCGCCAGCGCGTGCACCTGGGCCAGTCCGGCCTGTCGACGACCGACGTGAAGCGCTGGCTGCTGGCGCACGACGACCTGGCCAGCCTGGCCGAAGGCGCGATCGACCGTCCGGTGGTGCCGCTGTTCGGCACGCCGGCCGAAATGATCGACGTCGCCGAAACCGAGCTGCTCGCCGAGCGCGCCGTCGCCGCCGGTCCGAAAGGCCTGCCGAGCGGCGAGGACGCGCCCCTGACGATCAACGACAACCCGGCCATGCAGGCCGAGCTCGACGACTGGATCAACAAGCTGGCCGACTTCGCCAACCTCGGCAACTTTCCCGAGTTTTCCGAAACCGGCCCGAAGAAAGTGCGGCTGCACGAGTCGCTGCTGCCGGCCGGTTTCGCGGTGGCCTCGTACCGCGCCTCCCTGTTGCCGCTGCTGGGCGACGCCGCCGAAGCCAGCCTGCAGGGGGCGACGGCCGAACTGGCGCGCCTGCCGATCCGCTTCGAGCCGCTCGACGAGCTGGTCCAGCTGGACGATCCGGAAGTGGCGGCGATGTCGTTTGCAACCCTCTCACTGAATTTGGAAGCAGGACCGGATGATGAATGACGATGCACAAATCCTGATCGCGCGCCTGCTGACGCACCAGACCCTGCGCCGCGACGACAAGATGGTCAAGCGCGCGCTGTCGGACGAGCAGTTCCGCATCGAGGTCGACAAGCGCCTGCTCGAATGCGGTCTCAAATTGCTCGACAACGTGTATGCCGACCATGTGACGATCGCCCTGCACCGCAATGTCGAGCCGAAGATCTTCGGCGCCAGGGACATCTGGCAGAACAATAACTTCGGCCTCACGCGCGACGGCGTGGCGCTGCTGGTGGTGTTGTGGGCGCAGATCATCCTGCCCAAGCGCGAGCGCCAGGAGACCCACGTCACGGTCGACGACGACCAGAACGACCTGTTCGACAAGGACAGCCCGATTCCACGCGCCGAGGACACGTCGATCGGCATCTCGTACACGGCGCTGCTGTCGGACTTCGGCGACAAGCTGGGCAAGAAGACGCGCATGGACATGAACCTGGGGCAGCTGTCGAAGCTTGGCTTCATCGAGCGCCGCGGCGACGTGATCCTGGAAGGCCCCCTGCTCGACCTGATGATGGACACCGACGTGCTGAAGGAGCGCATCATCAACGGCGCCCTGTCGGACGTGTTCAAGCGCGCGCCATTGGCGGCGGCGCCGCGCCGCGGCGCGCTCGAAGCCGCCAACGACGCCAACGATGCCGACGCCGTCGACGCCTTCGACCCATCGAATTAAGCACTGCGAACTGAGACACTATGTTCCACATCAAATCACTCGAGCTGGTCCACTGGGATTACTGGCAGCGGATCAAGAACATCCCGCTCGACGCCAAGATCATCACCATCGCCGGCCAGAACGGCTCCGGCAAGACCACGCTGCTCGACGCGCTGCGCACCCTGTTCGGGCTCGATTGCTCGATGGGCCGCACCTACAAGCACTACGCGCGCCACTCGGGCCAGCAAAGCGCCTGGATCCGCGCCGTGGTCGACAACAAGCCGGTCGGACGCCAGCTGTCGAACCGCCCCTTCCGCCACTCGGGCTTCTTCAGCGACGACGAAGTCACGCTCTTTTGCCAGGTGCAGAAGAACGGCGGCGACTGGAAGCGCCAGTACCTGATGCGGCCGGGTAACGTCGACATCGAAGAGGTCACGGAAGCGACCGACTGGATGGGCGTCGAGAACTACCGCAAGCGCCTGGCTGCGGCAGGGCTGTCGCCGGCGATGTCGAAGGTGCTGGCGCTGGAGCAGGGCGAGACCGATAAACTGTGCGAATACGCGCCGCGCCAGCTGCTGGACCTGGTGTTCCAGGTCTTCGGCGACAAGGAAGTGCTGGACGCCTACGACGAAGCCAAGCGCCACCAGCGCGACACCGAGACGGAACTGAAGCGCTTCGAGGCGGAACTGGAAACCTCGCGCATCAACCTCGAGGGCCTGCGCCTGCGCGTGGCCAACTACCACCAGTGGGAAGACCTGCACAAGGAGCGGCGCGACCTGAAGGAAGAAGTGCTGCCGAGCCTGGAGTACCACGAGGCGCGCGAAAAGGCCGGCGCCGTCAGCCGCAACCTGCGCGAGCAGCGCAAACCGATGGCCCAGGCCGACAGCCAGCTGGCCGAAAAGCGCCAGGCCCTGGCCGCGCAGCAGCGCGCCCTGACCGAGGCCCAGCAGCAGGAAACGCTGCTCGAGCAGGAAGGCACCGTGCTGGCCAGCCGCCTGACCCAGATCAACGGTCGCATCAAGCCGCTGGAAAACCTGGTCGAGCAAAAGGAACGCCTGCAAAAACTGGCGGCCGAAGCCGGCGCCGACCTGGCCGAAGTGGCCGCGCAGCTGGAAGAAAAGGAAGCCGAACTGGCCCGCCAGAAGTCCGCGCGCGACGCCCTGGGCGCGAAGATCGCCGCCGAGATGGCGACCATCTCCGCGCTCCAGGGCAAGAGCGCCATGCCCGAGCCGGAAGCCCAGCGCCTGATGCGCCGCGCCCTGCGCGACGAAGGCATCGCCCACGCCATGCTGTCGGACATCGTCGAGGTGACGGACCCGAAATGGCAGGGCGCTGTCGAGGGCGTGCTCGGCGGTTACGCGTCGGTCGTGCTGCTCGAACGCGCCAAGGACGCGCCGGCGGCCTACCACCTGGCGGAAAAAGAGCGCTATCGCCACTTCATCGTTCCCGACTGCATCGAGGCCCCCAAGACGAAGGACGCCAGCCTGCTGTCGGTCGTCAATTTCTCGGCGCCGGCGCCGTCCTGGCTGATCGATCAACTGGCGCGCATCGACCGCGTCGATTCGGTCGATGCCGGCTTCAAGTCGGGCACCGAGGAATGGATCACGCCGGACGCCTACCACCGCGAGCGCCGCGGCGGCCGCTCGCTGTTCGTCGAGCCGGCGCGCTACCGCTTTGGCGCCGCCGGCAAGACCCAGCGCCTGGAAGCGATCCAGAAGGCGCTGCCGGCGCTGGAAGCGAAGGAAGACGCGCTCACGCTGGCCATCAGCAAGCTGGCCTCGGAAGTGGGCGCGCTGAAAGCCCGCATCGCCGGCGTCGACGCGGCCAAGGAACTGGCGGCGCGCCAGGCCGAGTTCGAGGAAGCGGCGCGCAGCATTGCCCCGATCAAGGCCGAGCGCCTGGAAGTGGGCGCGCGCCTGGGCGAACTGCAAACGCTGACCAAGAACGCGACGGTGGCGCGCACCCGCGCCGACACCGTCTGGCAGAACGCGCGCATGGCGCTGTCGGAAGCCGAAGCGGGCCTGCGCCTGAACCACCGCCGCCAGATCGAGCAGCGCGCCGAGCACGCGCAGGCGCTGCTAGCGCTGCGCCGCGGCTGGCGCAACATCCCGGCCGCGTGGAAGCGGCCGGCACGGCGCGCCGCCCTGGTGTCCCAGCACCAGAACGCGCACCAGGTGAACCTGCGCGTGTCCTCGCTCGAGCACGCGCTGGCGCGCGACGACTGGGAGCTCGACGCCACCGTGATCGACCAGTACGCGCGCCTGAACGACCAGCTCTCGGGCCGCCAGGTGGAAACCGAAGAACGCCGCTACCAGAACAACCGCGCGATCGAGGCGACGGGCAATGCCCGCGGCGCCTACATCGAGCGCCTGCGCTACACGATCAAGACCTATTCGAAGAACATCAAGGACCTGGGGGCGCTGGCCGGCATCGACGTGCAGGCCGATCCGGTGCGCCTCGAGAACGACGACGTGCAACTGGCGCAAGCCGGCCTGCACGTGCGTTTCAAGTTCGACGGCAAGGACCAGATCGGAATGAACGACGGCGAGGCCTCGGGCGGCCAGCAGGTGATGAAGTCGCTGGTGCTGCTCATCGGCTTGCTCAAGTCGGAAGAGGGCTCGGGCGGTTTCGTGTTCATCGACGAACCGTTCGCCCACCTGGATATCCGCAACATCCAGCTGGTCGGCGAGTTCCTCAAGAACACCGACGCCCAGTACCTGATGACGACGCCGCTGACCCACAACACCGACGTCTATGACCCGTCGGAACTGACGCTCATCACCAGCAAGAAAAAGAAGGACACGCAGTGGGCGCAGCCGATTTTCGTGCTGCAGCGGCGCAAGGGCGAGGCGAAAGCCGCATGACGCACAGGGACCGCGCGGTCCCTCTTTTCTTTATGCCGGTGGCAGGGCCGATCCGCGCGACCGCCCCGCGCTCAGGCTTTTTCCAGCGCCTGGCGCAGCTTCCTGCGCCAGAGCAGCAAACCGGCCGAATACACGCCGAAATACGCCGCCGTCAGCCCCAGGCACAGCATGGTCAGCGGGCTGTCCGTGAAGCGCGGCGCCGGCCCTGCGCTGCCCTGGCTGGCATAGATCTCGACCCCCAGGTACAGCACGCGCGCGATCAGGACCATGGCCATCACGATCCCGAGCCGCGCCGGTGGCGTGAAAAAGTAGCCAAGCCCGGTTTCCTCGTACGCCGTGCGGCGCAGCGCGAACACGCCCCAGAACACGCCCAGCGCGGCGCCGGCCGCGAGCGCGCCGAGCGCGGCCGGGCGCGCCAGCACTTCCGACAGCGATACCAGGAGCATTCCCACGAACACCAGCACGCCCGTGTAGTGGCGCGTCATGAGCGAGCGCTGGCGCGCCATCTGCGTCTTCAGGCGCGTGTAGATGCGCCAGACGAGGATCGGCGTGAGCAGGAGCAGGGCAAGCGTGGTGATGGTCATCGGTCGGGAAGCGCTGTTGGGTCGGAGCGGGCATTGTAAACGAGGCGTGCGCCGGGCAGGGCGGCATCCAGCCGGGCGGCGGGCCGCCACGCCCCATGATAAGGTGATCACACCGTTTCCAGGAGACCTGACCCATGTTCGCAGCCAACCCCATCCCGGTGCGCGCCCACCGCGCGCCCGATCCCGTGCCGGCCGACGAGCCCATTCCGGAGCCCTTCGACGCGCCCCATCATCCCTTGCACCACCCGGGCCACACGCCGCAGTCCGAAGAGCCGGTGCCCGATCCGAACCCCAGCCTGCATTGACCGTGTTTTTCGCTAGTCGAAGGCCCAGGCGTACAGCACATCGAGCGCGGTGTTGGTTCCCGCCTGGAACTGCAGCGTGAACCTCGGCGTGAGCTTGTAGCGCAGGCGCACCAGGCTCGAGGCCGTGGTGGCGCCCTGTTCGAAGCTGACGTAGGCACGCGAGGAAATCCGCTTGCCGATCGTGACCACCGTGTTGGCCAGGCCCTCGGCCTCGCCGTTGCGGCCCTGGCCGATGCCCAGCTCGTCGACACCGAGCGTGTTGGCCAGCTTCGACTGGATGCCGCCGGTGCCGCCCTTGCCGCCCAGGAGCGCCCCGGCCGCCGCGCTCAGCACGTCCTTCTCGTTGCCGCTGGTGCCTTCCATGCCGTGGCCCAGCACCAGCCAGGACAGTTTTTCGCTGTCCGGCACCGAGGGCGTCGACACCAGGCGCGCCTGCGGCGAGCGGGCCGTGCCGCGCACCTGCACGCCGGCTTCGACATTGTTCTCGCTCAGCTGTTCGCCCTCGGGCTGCTTGCGCACCGCCAGCACATCGAGCGTCGGATTGTCATACGGCCCGGTAAAGGTGATGACGCCGCGTTCGATCGCCAGCTTCTGGCCATAGGCGGCGTAGTTACCGCTGGCCACGCGGATCGCACCGTTCACCCGCGGCGCGGCGTTGCCGACCATGCGCACGCGGGCGCTGCCCTCGAGCATGGCATCGATGCCGAGGCCGCGCAGGTGGAAGTTGTCGCCCAGGTCGGCGCGCAGGTCGACCACCAGCGGCATGTCCTTCTCCTTTTTCTGCGGCGGCATCGGCTTGCCGCGCCCGAGCACGATGACGTCGTCCGAGATCGTCGGCCGGCCTTGCGGCGCGAACTCGATCAGGGCACGATCGACATTGAAGCGGCCTTCGAGCGAATGGCGGCTGGCGTCGCGCACCAGGGCCGCGTTGCCCGAGACGACGACGGTGCGGTCCGGCCGCGACAGCGCTTCGAGCTTGTCGGCCACCAGGTTCAGCTGCATGGCCGGGTCGCCGGCGCCGAAGCGGATCGCGCCGTCGGCGGTGGCGCTGCCCGACCTGCCTTGCAGGTAGAGGCGCTGCAGCACCAGGCGGTCGCCCGCGAGCTGGGCGCGCAGCTGGCCGCCCTGCAGGCGCACGCCCTGTTCGGGCCAGCGCACGGCGATCGCGTCGCCGTTGACGCTGCCGTTCAGGGATGGCGTGCCGACGGTGCCGGCGCCGGTGACGGCGAGCTTCAGGCTGCCGTCGAGTTCGAGGTCGCGCTGGCCCGCAAACGGCGCCAGCCAGGCGATCGAGGCCATGTCGGCATTGGCCGTCATGCGCAGCGGACTGTCGCGGTTGACGCGTCCGCCGATCATCTGGACCGTGCCGTCGACGCGCGCGCTGCCGGTGCGGGCGCCGTCGAGGACGAGCCGGGTGCGCAGCGAACTGCCCTGCACGTCGGCGCGCATGTCGAAGCTGCGCAGGCCGAGCGCGACCGGGGTGCCGGCGCCGACCAGGGCGTCGCCGCCTTCGCGGAACACATGCACGTTGCCGGCCAGGGCAGGGGCGCCGCCGGTGCCGTTGCGCAGGTCGAGCGCCCAGTCGGCGCCCAGGGTCAGGTTGCCCTGCACGTTCTCGCGCAGCGCTTCCGAGAACTGGCCCAGGTAGCTCAAGGGCACGCCGGCGGCCGCGCCGCGGCTGCTCCAGCGCGCCCCGGTCTTGGTCAGCGTATCGATGCGCACCGTACCCGCCGGCAGGCGGATCAGGGCGCCGTTGAAGGCCAGCGATGCGGGCTTGGCCAGGCCCGTCAGGCCGGCCCCGGGCGCCACGCCGATGCGCAGCGGCACCGGCTGGGCCAGGGTCATCGCATAGCGGCCCTTGTTCTGCAAGGCCGCCAGCGTGCCGGCCCAGGCATTGCCGCTCCAGCCGCCGCGCGCCTCGGTGCTGGCGTCGAAGTCTTCGCCCCGGGCCGCGGCGCGCAGCGTGTGGGCGCCGCGGGTGCCGCTCGTTTGCAGGCTGGCCGCCGCGATGCGGGTCTCGCCGGTGGCGTACTCGACGATCTGGATGTCGCTCACCAGAGGATCGGCGGCGCCGCGGCCGGCGCCCAGGTTGGCCGTGGCGCGCAAGGACTTCAGGCTATGGGTGCCCAGCAGGCGCAGGTTCTGGCCTTCCAGGCTGGCCGTGAGCGAAGGCGTGTCCATGGTGCCGCTGAGGGTGCCGGCGCCGCGCAGCAGGCCGGCATAGTCCGGCCCGAGGGCCGCCAGCTGCGGCGCCTCGATGCGCCAGTCGAGGCGGTCGCCGCCGGCGCCGAAGCTGCCTTTCGCGGCCAGCACGTTGGCGCCCACGTGCAGGTCGACGTCGGCGCCCGAGACGTGGCGCTTGTCGGCCGCCAGGCGCGCATGGCCCCACAGCGGCGACTTGGCCAGCGTCGAGTCGGCCAGTTTCAGGTTGAGCGCGCCGCGCCAGTCGGCGCCGGAGCGGCCGCTGGCGTCGAAGGCGCCGTTGATGGAGCCGGGCAGGGGGCTGCCGAAGGCGGCCGGATTGAAGCGCGCCATGGTGCCGCTGCCCTTGGCTTCGACGAAGCGGGCTTCCTTCGTGCCCGCGAGCCAGGCTTCGCCGCTCACGCGCAGGTTGCTGGTGCTGGCCTTGCGCTGGGCCGCGACCCAGCCCAGGCCGTTGGCATCGGCCACGAAGGTCGTGCGCGGGTTGTCCATGGTGCCGGTGACGACGCCGTTGGCATTGACCGCGCCATACAGGTCGCGCCGCAGCGTGGCCAGGTTGCGCCCGTCCACGCGCCAGGCCAGACGCTCGCCCGGCGCGCCGAACGCGCCGTCGAGCTCGACCGTGTTCGCGCCCAGGGCCAGCGTCGCGTCCACCCCGGTGACGTGCCTGGCGTCGGCCGCCAGCTTGCCCTTGCCCGACAGCGGCTGGTCGAACAGCCGGCTCGGACGCAGCGTGAAGTCGGTGGCGACACGCCACGCCGGGGCCAGCACGCCGCTGGCGTTGACGACGGCATTGATGTCGGCTTGCGGATAGTCGCCCAGCGCCGCAGGATTGAAGCGGCTGGCGTCGGCACGGACCTTGAAGGCCTTGTCCTGGCCGAGTTGCATGTTACCCGTCAGGGCCACGGTACCGCTGCCGGCCGCGAGGCGCGCTTCGGAGACCGTGACTTCGTCGTTCTCGAGCCTGGCCTTGGCCGTCAGGCGCAGGCCGTTCTCGACCAGGCGCACGTCGAGCGATTGCACCTTGCCGACATTCGCCACCGCGATGTCGCCGGCGATCTTGGTCGGCTTCATGCTGCCGTGGATGCCCTTCAAGTCGAAGCGGTCGGTATGCAGCGCGAAGTGGGCGGTGCCCGCGCCCTCTTCGTCCTTGCCGCGCTGGACGCTGCCGCTGCCGGTAAACCGTCCGGCTTGCCCGAAGTCGAGCAGCACGTCGCCGATGCGCATCGCGCTCAGGTCGCCGCCCAGCTGGCCGCGGAAGGCGCGCAGCGGCAGGCGCTGCTGGTCGATGGTGCCGGCCGGGCCGTCGTTGACCAGGTTCACGCTGCCGGAAATGGCGCGCTTGTCGTCCAGCCTGGCCTGCACCGTCAGCGTCAGGTCGGCCGCCGGCAGGGAAGGGTTAAAGAAGCCCGGATCGATGTTGCGTGCGTTCAGGTCCATCGTGCGCAGCGGGATCGGGGCGAAGGGCGAGAGCGTCATGCGCGCCTCGCCGCCGGCGCGGCCGGCATTGCCGGTCGCGGTCACGGTCGTCAGTTCGAGGTCGCCGCCGGCGCGCAGCTTCAGGGCCGCCGGCGTGGCGCCCGGCCCCACCTGCGCCTGCGACAGGCTGGCGTTGGCGTCGAGCTTGAACGGACGGCTGGCGCCGATCTGGCCGTCGGCCGCGACCTTGCCCCAGGGCGTGGTGGCCACCGCGTCGCGCAGCTGCCATTGCACCTTGTCGCCGAACAGGCGCATGCGGACATTCGATATTTCCGTCGCCGCGCCCTTGTTCACGAAGGTCGCTTTCGCCAGGCGTGCATCGGCGAGCGAAATCTTGAAGGGTGGCGCGAGCGAGACCGGCATCTTGGTCGGCTCGTCGGTTTCCTTCAGGGTTTCCAGGCGCAGGTCGGCCGCGTGCAGCTTGTTGACCTCGATGCCCTTCGAGAGCAGCTGGCGCGGCGACCATTCGAGGTCGATGTCGGTGGCAATCGCCAGCTGTTCGTCGGTGCGCCAGACGATGCGGTCGATGTGCATGGCGCCATAGATCGAACCGCGGATGCCGGTCATGGTCAGCTTGCCGCCGGTCGAGCGGCTGACGCGTTCGGCGATCATTTGCAGCGTCGTTTCGCGGCCCAGGTACCAGATCGCGCCGCCGACGACGACGCCGGTGGCGACCAGGCCGATGGCGACGCGGCGCGGCCAGCGCCGCGCTTTCGGCGCGGGCGTCTTGGCCGGAGTGGGGGTGGTGGTGTGATCGTCCATCAGAACGTGAATCCAAGTGAGAAGTGCAGGCGCGCCTTGCGCACCGCCTCGCCATAGGCAAGGTCGACATTGATCGGTCCGACCGGGCTGCGCCAGCGCGCGCCGATGCCCACGCCGACTTCCGGTTTCAGGTCGTTGAACTTGTCGGCGGCATTGCCCGCGTCGACGAAGAAGGCCACGCCCCAGGGCGGACGGAACCAGTACTGGTATTCGGCGCCGGCGGTGAGCAGGTAGCGCCCGCCGACGACGGCGTCGCCTTCGCGCACGCCCAGCTGCTGGTAGCCGTAGCCGCGCACCGACTGGTCGCCGCCGGCGCGGAACAGGAAGCTGCTCGGCACGCCGATCTTTTCCTTCGACAGCACGGCCCCGGCTTCGCCGCGCAGGATCAGTGTACCGCTCGTTCCCACCGGGCGGTAGTACACGCCGCGCGTATACCCGCGTACGAATTTTTCGTCCGTCAGCAGCGGCAGCGGCGCCACGCCGAGCTGCCAGTTGAGCGCATAGCCGCGCGTCGGCGAGAGCAGGTTGTCGAGCTTGCGGCGGGTGACGGCATAGGTGAGCGGCACGCTCCTGCTGCGCGTCGTTTCGACGCCCTCGACTTCGCGCTGTTCGATCAGCGCTTCGAGCGTGAGGCTGCGCTCGAGCTCGGGCGTGCCCCAGGCGCGCCGCGCGGCGACGGTGGCCACCGTGGTCAGCTCGCCGCGCACGTCGGTGCGCTCGATGCCGCCGCCGACGCTGTCGTTGTAGCCGTCGGGCGTGGTCGGCCAAAAGAAGTCGACGCGGGCCGACTGGCGCTTCTGTTCGTAGATCAGGTCGCTCTTCATGCGCTTGCCGAACACGTACAGGTCGTCGTAGCTGAGCTGGGCGCGGCCGCCGGTATTGGTCGAGAAGCCGAGGCCGACCTCGATGTTCTTTTGCTTGTTCTCGGTCACGCGCACCAGCACCGGCAGCACGGTCGGGCCGGCGGCGGTGGCTGGCTTGACGCCGGTCGCGGCCTGGCCGGGCACGGCGGCGGCCGGGTCGGCCGGGGCGGCCGGCGCGGCGCCGTCGTCCTCTTCCTTGAGTTCCTTGAGCTCGGCGTCGAGCACGGCGCGGATGTCGGCGCTGACCTCGACGGTGGCGAAATAGCCCGTTTCCTGCAGGCGCGCCTGCAAGGCTTGCAGGGCGGCCTCGCTGTAGAGGTCGCCCGGCTTGATCTTGTTGAGGTTGGCGATGACGTCGCGCGGATAGCGCTTCAGGCCGCGGATACGCAGCTCGCCGAAACGCATTTCCGGGCCGCTGTCGATCACCACGCGCAGCGAAGCCCGGTAGGCTTCCGGGTCGACCGTGGCGCTGGTTTCGACCAGCTGGGCGCGCGGGAAGCGCGACTGCGTCACTTCGCGCAATAAATCGCGCTTGGCCGCTTCCCAGTCGGCCTGGCGGAACCGGGCGCCGACCGGCAGCGACCAGCGGTTGCGCAGCGCCGCCGCGTCGAAGGGCGCGCCGCCTTGTTCGAAGGGGACGAAACCCTGCAGCACGAGGTCGAGATCGCTCACCAGCACCGGCTGGCCGGGATCGACGACGATGCGCGCGACCGGCGTGGCGCCGCTGGTGTCGAGGCCGGCGGTGATTTTCGGCGAATAATAGCCTTCGGTGGCGATCAGGGTCTTCGCTTCTTCCGGTGCCGCCTTCACGAGGCGCTGCAGCTGTTCGAGGTCGACGCGCGGATTGCCGCGCCAGCGCAGCAGGTCGAGGTTGTCTTCGAGCAGGTCGTCGAGCTTGCCAGGTGCATCGATGCGCACGGTGTAGTTGATACCCTGTGCGAACGCCGCCTGCGCACTCAGGAGCGCGTACACGGAGAGCATGATTTGTGCCAGAATTCGTGATTGCCTTGGCCCCGTCTTTGCGGTCCGGCTGGATGTTGCGAGAACCATGTATCTCCGTCTGAGTATAAAAGCTGGGCGAATCTTAGCGGAATTGCAAAAATGATGGCGAACGTTTAATGAATGGAAAACAACACATGCTCGCATCCGATACCGCGCTCGTTCTCTTCAGTGGAGGGCAGGATTCGACCACCTGCCTGGCCTGGGCATTGCAGCGTTATGCGCGCGTGGAAACCATCGGCTTCGACTACGGCCAGCGCCACGCGATCGAACTAGCCGTGCGCCCGACGGTGCTGGAAAAGATGCGCGCATTGTCGCCCGACTGGGACGCGCGCCTGGGCGAAGACCACATGATCGACCTGTCGCTGATTGCACGCATTTCCGATACGGCGCTGACCAGCAATGTTGCCATTGAAATGCAGGCGAACGGGTTGCCGAATACGTTCGTGCCCGGTCGCAATTTGCTGTTCATGACGGTGGCGGCGACGGTCGCCTACCGGCGTGGCTTGACGGTGCTGGTGGGCGGCATGTGCGAGACCGATTTCTCGGGCTATCCGGATTGCCGCGACGATACGATGAAGGCGCTGCAGGTCGCCCTGAACCTGGGCATGGCGACGCGCTTGAAGGTCGAGACGCCGCTGATGTGGATCGACAAGAAACAAACCTGGGAAATGGCCGAGCAGATCGGCGGTACCGCCCTGGTCGACCTGGTGCGTTTCGAGACCCACACCTGCTACCTCGGCGAGCGCGGCGCGCGCCACGACTGGGGCTATGGCTGCGGCGCTTGCCCGGCCTGCGAACTGCGCGCGCGCGGCCATGCGCAGTTCGCGGCGCAGAAGGCGGCTGCCTAGCATTAGTAGCCGGCCTCGGCGGCGCCCGGGAGCAGGTCCCACGGCGGCAGGGCGCCGGCGAACATCGCGCGTTTTCCGACCTTGCAATGCGCTCGGCGCCGCCTATACTGACAGCCTGCTCTGTTGTAGGAGGGACCTTATGCATGTCGTCAGCTCAACGATGAAGGTGCAGCCAAGCGCACCGCCGCCGGTGCGGGCGGGCGGGGGACCGAAGGGTCCGCCATCGGCTCCGCCTGCCATTCCACCCATCATCATCAACCCGTTCAACCGGGAAGCGCCGAAGCAGCGGTATATCGACCCGCTGCGCACGCCGCCCCCGCCCCCGGTGCGCCCGCCGGCATTGCCCGGCATGCGAATGGTGCGCTCGTTACTGCAATTTCCTCTATGATCTCGTCTTTGGGCGACAGCCCGCAGAGGGACATAGTGAGCGATGAACGACCAAGAATCCAACCTGGAACCGGAAGACGACAGCGCGCCGGTGCAAGAGCCGCGCTTGTGGAAAGGCAACGGCTGGACCGCGCGCGTCATCAAGAACGACGATGACGAGGGCTGGGCGGTCGCCATGTTCAAGGATGGCGAGCCGGAACCGGCCCTGGTCGGTCCATGGACGATGGGCCGCGACAAGAAAAACCCGAAGCCGCTCGACGTCAACGCCTTCAATACGCTGATCAAGACGGCGTCGGAAGTCATCCGCCGCCACGAGCAGCACCTGCACGCGATGCTGCACAAGAGCCTGTACGTGTGGACCGAAGGCAGCGGCGAGCTGAAGGTCACGCTCGACATCAAGCCGGACGACGACGACCCGTATGCGATCCTGACCGCGACCGACCAGATGAGCGAGCAGGTGGCGCAGGTGCGCGTGGCCGCGAGCTTCAAGCTCACGCCGGGCACGGCGACGGCCTGGATCGAGAACGATTTCAAGGCGCCGCGCTCGTAGGCAGGCGGCCCGCGTCCAGGACGCCACACTTTCACGCAGGGAAGGTGCATGAAAGCGTTCCCACTGTTAATATTTCCTTTGGGAATTAATTTCAGGGGAAGCCATGGAACGTCTTGACCGGCTGGAAGCGGTCCAGTCGATGCTGCTCGACATCGGGCGGACCTCGACCAGCTGCAGCGACATCACCGAATTCATCCGCGCGGTGCACCGCGCGCTCGGCCTCATCATGTATGCGGCCAACTTTTATGTGGCGCTGTCGGAGCGCGACGAAGGCACCGTGCGCTTCGTGTATTTCGTCGACGAATTCGACGACGGCCCGCCGCTGAATCACTCGGTCACGCTCGGTTCCCCGGAGGAGTCGCCCACGGCCTGGGTCATCCTGAACCGCCAGACCCTGGTCGTCACCGCCGCCGATTTCGAGGCGCGCGAGGCGCAAGGCTCGAATTTCGGCGCCGGCAGCGCGGCCGAGCACTGGATGGGTTGCCCGCTGCTCGACCAGCAGCACCTGCCGCTGGGCGCGATCGTCATCCAGAGCTATACGCCGGAACACACCTACAGCATCGAGGACCAGGCCTTGTTCGGCGTGATCGCGAACCATGTCTCGGTGGCGCTGCAAAGCCTGCAGAGCATGGACCGGCTCGAACGCGCCGTGCAGGAACGCACCGCGCGCCTGGCCCACGAAGTGGCCGAACGGCGCCGCGCCGAGCAGGTGCAGCACGCGCTGTACCAGATCGCCACCCTGTCGGCCAGCGCCGCCGATACCGAGGTGCTCACCGCCAGCCTGCACCGCATTATCGGGGAACTGATGGTGGCGCAGAATTTCCTGATCGGTTTGTACCATCCCGAAACGCAGGAAATCAGCATTCCGTATTTCGTCGACCAGAAAGATGCCCAGGCCCCGGTCACGCGCTTCCCTTACGGCAAGGCCATGTGTTCCTACGTGCTGGCCTCGAAGCAGGCGCAACTGCACGATGCCGGCAGCTTCGCGCGCCTGGTCGCGCATGGCCTGGTCCGGGAGCCGCTCGGCAACGCCGACATCGCCAGCTGGATGGGCGCGCCGATGCTGGTGCACGACAAGCCGTATGGCGTGCTGGTCGTGCAGAGCTACGATCCGGCCGTGGTCTACACCAAGGCCGACCTCGACCTGCTCGCCTTCATGGCCAGCCATGTCGCCGTCGCCCTGGCCCGCATGCAGGCCGACCAGCGCCTGCGCACGACCAAGACCATGCTCGAAGAGCAGAACGCCGCCCTGAACACGGCGCTGACCCAGTTGCGGCAAGCCCAGGGCGAACTGGTGCGCCAGGAAAAGCTCGCCTCGCTGGGCCGCCTGGTGGCCGGCGTCGCGCACGAGATCAACACCCCGCTCGGCATCTGCGTGACGGCGACCAGCCATCTGGTGGAAGAGCTGCGCCTGACGCGCGAGGAACTCGGCGCCGGCGAGATGACCGGGGATAGCCTGAACGGCTTCCTCGACATCGTCGACCAGTCGCTGCGCATCATGACCACCAATACCCAGCGCGCCGCCGCGCTCGTGCGCAGTTTCAAGCAGGTGGCGGTCGACCAGTCCTCGGACGATATCCGCAGCTTCAATTTGCGCAGTTATCTGAATGAAGTGCTGCTGTCGCTGCAGCCGAAACTCAAGGGCCGTCCCGTGACGGTCGAGGTCGACTGCCCGGCCGACCTGGTGCTCGAAAGCTACCCGGGCGCCGTGTCGCAAATCGTCACCAACATGCTGGTCAATTCGCTGGTGCACGGCTTCGAGCACGGTCAGAAGGGGCGGATCGCAATCGGCGTCTCGGTCGCGGACGACATCGTCTCGTTCTCGTATGCCGACGACGGCGCCGGGATGGATGGCGAGACGCTCGACAAGCTGTTCGACCCGTTTTTCACGACCAAGCGTGGCAACGGCGGCAGCGGCCTGGGCGCGCACATCCTCTACAACCTGGTGACGGGTCCGCTGGGCGGCAGCGTGCGGGTGGAAAGTGCGCCGGGCGCGGGCTTGCGCTACGCATTGCGTTTCCCGCGCAGCCGGCGGGCGGAGAAGCTGGCCGCGTGACGGGCAGGGGGCAGGGCGGCCGGCGCCACCTGGCGTCCGGGCCGGTACCGAGGTCGCGCGCTCACCGCCCCCAGCCGGCACGCTCCCCGCTCAATCCGGCCACTGCCGGTTGATCTCCATCACCTTGTCCATATTCTTGATCAGCAAATCGACATACACCGGATCGAGGTGCTGTCCCGCCACTTCGCGCAGGTAGCCGGTCACTTGCCCGATCGGCCAGGCGTCCTTGTAGACGCGCGCATGGCTGAGGGCATCGAACACGTCGGCCACCGCGACGATGCGCGCATACGGGTGAATGTCTTCGCCCTTCAACCCCTGCGGATAGCCGCTGCCGTCGTATTTTTCGTGATGCTGGTAGGCGATGACGGCAGCGGCTTTCAGGATCGGGCGGCTCGAGCCGTCCAGGATCTGCAAGCCGACCGTCGGGTGCTGCTTCATGACTTCCCATTCTTCCGGGCTCAAGCGGCCGGGCTTGAGCAGCACGGCGTCGGGCGTGGCGATCTTGCCGATGTCGTGCATCGGCGCGGCGTGCATCAGGATCGCCGTTTCGTCTTCCGGCAAGCCCGAGGCCTGGGCCAGCAGGTGGCAGACCTGGGCCATGCGGCGCACGTGGTTGCCGGCCTCGTTCGAACGCGACTCGACCACGTCGCCCAGGCGCAGGATCAGTTCGGCCTGGGTGTCGGTGATTTCCTGGTTCAGGAGGATGTTGTCGAAGGCGATCGCCACGCCCGAACAGAACACTTCCAGTAGCTGGGCATCGATCTCGGAAATTTCCTCGACGCCTTGCAGCACCAGCAGCGACGCCTTGCCGCTGTTGTTCGGGAAGTAGCCGACATAGGTATCGCCATGCAATTTTGAAATCCGGTTGTGCCGCGCCTCGTCGAGCTGGGCCAGCAGGGCCGGGTCGATGCCGTCGCCGAATTCGCCGATTTTCGCCAGCACTTCGTACTGGCTTTCGCCGCTGATCATGCTCGCGCCTTTCAGGCGCAGCAGCATGCTTTGTTCCAGGCGCAGCAGGGCGACGACCTGCTGCAGCAGCCCGCTGGCGAAGTCTTTCAGATTGCGCTGCTTGAAGATGTGCGACGAGGCTGCCAGCACGCGTTCCAGGCCTTCGCGGTAGCTCAGCTGCACACGGCGCGCATCCTCGACCTTCATGATGTCGCGGTAGGCGCGCAGCGCGGCGAAGGTCGTGGTGAACAGTTTGGTGCGGTCGAGTTCGGTCTTTTCCTTGTAATCGTTGATGTCGTAGTCGACGATCACGCGCTCTTCCGGCGCCTGGCCCGGCTGGCCGGTGCGCAGCACGATGCGGCTGAACTGGTTGTCGAGGTCCTGGCGCATCCAGCGCGCCACTTCCAGGCCGCTGTCCTCGCGCTCCATCACCACGTCGAGGAAGACGAGCGCGACATCCTTCTCGCGCATCAGGATTTCCTTCGCCTCGGCGCCGCTGTAGGCGTGCAGGAAAGTCAGCCCCCGGCCATCGAGGCGGAAGCGGTTCAGCGTCAGCCTGGTGATGTCATGGATGTCGGGTTCATCGTCGACGAGCAAAACTTTCCATGGCGCGAGCTTGGGTGTGGCGGGAGACAGAAAAGACATGGTGTTTCCGTTACCGTTGGAAGTCGATACGAAGGAAAAGCCCTGCGCGGGCAGGGTCGAATCGATTGTAGTACGGCTACGCTGCATTAACAACAGGCAATATGCTGGCGTTCAGGGCAACAATCGGGAATGTGGGGCGGATGAGTCAGGGACCGGTTCACCATAGCGTTTCTGGCACTGTTCGCAGAAAAAACTGCGCCGCTTGCTGTGGCCGAGATGGGCCTTGGAAAACGGAATGGCGCAACGCGGGCAGATGCGCTTGGCATGTGCCAGCCAATGTTGTTTGAGTACCCATTGGCGCTTCCAGCCGAGGAAGTCGAAGCTGTACTGACGCGCTTGCTCGACCAGGGCGCGCAGCTTGGGCGCGGGCAGGGCGCCCACGGTCGAGGCCGGATGGACGCGGATCCGGAACAGCACTTCATTCTTGATGATGTTGCCCACGCCCGAGAAGATGTCCTGGTCCAGCAGGGCGTCGCAGGCGAGCATGTCGGGCCGGGCGCGCAGCTTCTTGCGTGCCAGCGCCGGGTCCCAGGCATCCCCCATCACGTCGGCGCGCCAGTCGTACTGGCTGTCGAGGTCGACGTCGATCTCGCGTACCGAGCAGGCGTAGAAATTGAGCTCCTCGCCCGCGGCCGTGCGCAGATACAGGCGCGGCGGCTTGCCCTCGCGCTGCTCGTTGATGCGATAGGTGCCGAATAAAAGAAAGTGGATGCGGATCGCCATGGTGGGCGTTTCGATCAGGAAGTGCTTGCCCCAGGTGCGCAGCGACACGATGGTCTGGCCGAGCAGGCGCGTGGCATCGATGGTGGCCGTGTTGCCGCCGGCATCGACGATCTGCTGGCCGACGAAACGGGCTGTTTCTTCTTTCAAGATGACAAGCGATGGTCCTTCTGGCACGGTCGATCCTCCTTGCCGGCAAGTCTGCGCTGGCGATGCGAGGCCGGCTGTGCGTGGATTAACCGAATGCCTCACAATTGGATACCAAATTTACTTGGCGTAGACATTGCCGTTTCCGGACGCGGCGTATATTTCCGTATATAGCAGCAAGAAGATAGCAGCAAGATAGCGAAAGGAGAATCGCCATGAAGAACGTGATTCGACCACTGGCCCTGGGTGGCCTGCTGGCGCTGGCCGCGGGCGCCGCCTCCGCCGACGTGACCGTCAACTATATCCAGCCCGAGCGCTTCTCGGACCTGCCGTTTTCGCCATGGGAGCGCGAGGCGGTGCTGAAAGACCTGACCGAGCATTTCGCCAAGCTGGGCGCCCAGTTGCCGCCGGGGCAGAACCTGCGCATCGATGTCAAGGATATCGATCTGGCCGGGCGCGAATACCCGGGCCGCGGCGCGCGCGACTTGCGGATTGTAAAAAGCAACGGCGCCGACTGGCCGCGCATCGACCTGCACTACACGATCGAGAGCAATGGCCAGGTCGTGCGCAGCGGCGACGCGCAATTGCGCGACATGGGTTTCATGGACCGCATCGGCCGCTACCGCGATGGCGACACCCTGCGCTACGAGCGGCGCATGATCGACGACTGGTTCTACGCGACGATCGTGCCGCGCGAGCGCGAGCGCGCCGCCCGCCGCTGATGGCGCATCGCGCCGCCGATGCCCGCGCGGCGCGGCTCGGTCGACGCGGCTCAGTCGACCTGGTTCACGCGGGCGAATTTGTTCCGAAACGCGTCCGGCATGGCCACGACCTGGCTGGTCTTGTAGTTGTAGAAGACGAAGCCGGACTTGGCCATTGCAACGAGGGCCTGGTCGCGCGGGCGGGTGATGCGGAAGGTGATGTCGCCGCCGTACTTGTTGAAATCCATGACGCCCACTTCGAACAGCAACCCGTCGCGCGCATGCGCTTCGGCGCGGTAGGTGGTGGCCAGGTCGGTGACGATGATGCCGGTGCCGTCGCCCTCGGTTTCGGGGACCCCGAACTCGAACAGGAAGCGGGCGCGCGCCTCGGAGATCATTGAAATCATCGAGTCGTTGCCGAGGTGGTTGCCGCCGTTGATGTCGGTGACGCGCACCGTCAGCAGCGTCGAATAGCAGTACTGGTCTTCGGGGAAGTGGAGTTGTAAGCGAGCCATCCGCGCATTCTATCAGCCCGTGCTCCCCCGAACGAGCCGGAAAATGCGCCCACTGGCGCTGACCAGGTACAGCTCTCCCGCGCCGTCGCGCCCGAACGAAACCACCTGGCCGGCCGTGTTCAAGCCCCAGTCGCGCTGCTCGACGATACCGGCCCCTGTGGCGAAGAAACTCTTGACGAAGCCGCGGCAATAATCGGAATAAAAATAGCGGCCCGCCAGCTCGGGCAGCGCCGCGCCGCGGTAGACGTAGCCGCCCGTGATCGCGCAGCCGTTGACCTTGGCGGCGCCCTGCTCGTATTCGAATACCGGCAGCGTGAGGCCGGTGCGGTCGCAGGTGGCGGCCTCATGGCAGGCGCTGCCTTCCATGATGTCCCAGCCGTAGTTCAGGCCGCCCTGGGAGAGGGCGGCAAGATTGACTTCCTCGCGCGCGTCCTGGCCGACGTCGGCGATGTAGAGCTGCTCGCCGTCGAAGGCGTAGCGCCAGGGGTTGCGCAGTCCCGCGGCCCAGATCTCGGGCCGGCGCAGCGGCTGGTTCACATACGGATTGGTGGGCGCAATCGTGTAGGGCAGGCCGGCGGTGGCGCTGCGCACGTCGACGCGCAGCAGCTTGCCGAGCAGGGCATTGGGGTCTTGCGCATTGCCGGACGGGTCGCCGGCGCCGCCGCCGTCGCCCAGCCCGGCGTACAGCATGCCGTCCGGTCCGAAGGCGACCAGGCCGCCGAAGTGGTTCGTGAACTGCGGATGGGCCACGCGCAGGATGGTCAATGCCGAGGTCGGATCGGCCAGGTTCGGCGTCGGCGAGCGGGTGTAGCGTTCGACGACGATGTTCCGGGCCAGGTCGGTGTAGTAGAGATAGAAGTAGCCGTTGGCGGCGAAATTCGGATCGAAGGCCATCGACAGCAGGCCGCCTTCGCCGCCGGTGAACACGTTCGCGCTGATGTCGAGCCAGGGTTGGGTGAGCACCGCCCCGTCGCGCACGATGCGGATCACGCCGCGCCGCTCGAGCACGAACAGGCGCTCGTCGCCGGGCGGGGCGATGACGAAGGTGGGATCGGTGAAAACGGGGCCGATGTCGGACAGCGCCAGCGTCAGTGCGCTATTGCTGTAGGTGACGGTGGCGCTGGCGCCGGCGCCGGCCGTCACGACCACGCTGGGTGGCGGGCATGGGCGTGTAAGTGGCGGCGCCGAGGGTGACGCTGGAAGCCGTGACGCTGTAGCTGCCGGGCGCGAGATTGGCGAGGGTCTGCGAGCCGCCCAGGTCTTGCGCAAAATCGCCGGGACCGGTAACGCGCACCACGCCACTCAGGCCGGCAGGCAGGGCATTGACGATCACTTGCAGGGTGCCGGTGGCAGTCGCGGGAGGCGCTCCGAATGGCGGCGTGCCGGGATTGCCGCCACCGCCGCCGCACGCTGCAAGCAGGAACAGCAGCGAGAGCAGCGACAGGGTACACATCCGCACGCGATCGACCAGCATGGTGGGCCTCGACAGAAGACGGACAGTCAGTGAGGCAGATTCTGCCAGTGTTCATGAACCGGCCGCGCACGCCAGTGCGGGTTTCGCGCGCGAGTCAGGGCGCCGCGGGGGCACGTTGACGTGTTTTGGCAACGACTCCGGACGGGTCGATCAGGACGACGAATTCTGAAAAGCGGCCACCGCCTGCGGGCGACTGGTACAGCCAGCTTTCATAGCCGCTGTCGAAGACGACGCTGCGGGTCTTGCCGAAGGCGGCCAGCAGCTCGGCCTTGGTGGTACGGCCGGGCACGATCGAGGCGGCGAGGCGCTCGGCCGCGACCTGGGTGCCGGGCGTGGCCTGGCCCGTGGCGCAGCCGGCCAGGACCAGGGCGCAGCAGAAGAGGGCGGCGGCTTTCATCCGACCCCCGGAACGGGCGCGCCGGGCGCCGCATCGGTCATGTACTCGAACTCGATCAGCGTATCGTCGGGCCAGCTCCGGTCCCAGAGCGGCGCGTAATAGGTGCGGTCGAGCAGCACCTGGCAGTCGCAGAAGCGCAGCATCTCGGGCGTCTGTTCGCCGCCGGCGTACAGCATGGCGAAGGGCAGGTCTTCGACGCGGCTGCCGGCGCGCAGGCGCACGCCGAACAGCGCCCGCTCGGCAAAGAACAGGTAGTTGCCATTCGGGCTGTTGCACACCTGGTCCGCGTTCAGCAGGGCGTTCGAGAGCCAGGCGAACATTTGCGAATTGTTCGATACCAGCCCGGCTTCGGTGCCGACGCGGCATTCGAGGCGCAGGTCGCCGAGGCGGCGCGTGTCGGGCGGCAAGCCGGGAGTGCGGATCATGGCGCGCCAGGTCATGCTGGTGGTCTTGCGGTTGGCGAGCACGGCGGCATTTTCGCGCAAGGCTTGCTCGTTGCGCGGGAGAACGAACGTGTAGTCGGCAGCGACCGGCACCGGGACCGATACCGTATCGCCGGCCACGCGCAGTGTCACGCCGTCCATCCTGGCGTCGGGCGTGCGCGGCAACAACTGAAAACGCAGGGGGGCGTTAGGAGCGAAGGCACGCTCGCGTTCGAAGCGTTCCATGCCCTCGATCATCTTGCGGTAGGATTTGTCGACCGGGTCGCGTGTCGTGGTGACATTGACTTTTGCAACCGGCTCCTGCGCTGCAGCCGTTCCCATTGCCCCTGCAAACAGGGCAATCGACAAGGCGAGGCAACGCGGGAGCGGGCGCATGGTGCTTACCAGTAGCGAACGCGGCCGGTATCCATGTGGACGAACTGGGAGTCCGGGTAATAGCCGACCCCGCCGCCGCGCATCGCCATGGCCGCCTTGTGCAGCTGGGCCAGGTTCTTGCCCGGCAGGCGGATGTCGATCGCCTTGCCGTCCATGTGCATGCTGTGCTTGGCCACGCCGCCGGAAGCGGCAGCGAGCTTGGCGTTCGATTCCGGCGAGCGGTAGCCGGAAATGATGTGCAGCGTCGGCGCTTCGCCGAAATGGTTACTGACGTCGTTGAGCAGTACGATCAGCTTGGGATCCATTTCCGCGATCTTGTCGTTGCGGTGATCACGCAGCAGTTTGTTGATATCTTTCAGTGCATCAGGAATGAACTGGCCTTCGGCCCAAAAAACGCTGCGCAGGCTTTCACCAGTATGGGTGTTGTACAGGCGCAGGGTGCGCTCGACGGGCACGGCCTGGGCGGCTTTCGCCAGCACCGGCATGCCGACGGCGGATGCGAGGACAACAGAGCTTTTGAGGAAAGAGCGTCGCTGGTTCATTGAACATCCTTACGCAAGGTCAGATACGAAGAGTATACCCCGATTTCGTCATTGTTGCAGTCAATGCGCATTTTTCGCGACACGATGACGGTCAATTAATCACTTTTAATGGAGGTTTGCATGCAATTCAGTCAACTCGGCGTGGTCGGGCGTAACACCTTGCCTTTTCTTTTCCTGGCAGGCAGCGTTTTGCCTGCCAGGGCCCAGGTCGCGCCGATGTCCGAACCGCCGGTGGTGCAGGGCTGGCGCGCCGAGACCGTGACCGACGCGCTGCCGCAAGCCTGGGCCATGACCTGGCTGCCCGACGGGCGCATGCTCGTCACGGGCAAGGCAGGCACGCTGCACCTGGTCGCCGGCGGCAAGGTGCAAGCCGTGCCGTTGGAGGGCTTGCCGGCGCTCATGGCGAGCGGGCAGGGCGGCCTGCTCGACATCGCGCTGCATCCGGCCGACAAGGGCCCGAACGTGCGCCTCTACATGACCATGGCCAGCGGCAGCAGCAGCGAGAACCGGACCATCCTGGTGCAAGGTGTCTTCGACGGGAAGAAGGTTTCCGGCATCAAGACCCTGTTCCGCGCCGCTCCGGCGAAAAGCGGGGGCCAGCACTTCGGCTCGCGCCTGGCCTGGATGTCGGACGGTTCCTTGCTGATGAGCATAGGCGATGGCGGCAACCCGCCCCAGCGCGTGGGCAGCATGCTGGCGCGCGACCAGGCGCAAAACCTGGGCAGCCACAACGGTTCGATCCTGCGCCTGACCGCCGAGGGCAAGGCGGCGCCGGGCAATCCCCTGGCCACGCAGTCCGGTGCGCTGCCGGAACTCTGGTCCTACGGCCACCGCAACGTGCAGGGCATGGTGGTGGCGGGCGCGAGCGTCTATGCGAGCGAGCACGGCCCGCGCGGGGGCGACGAAATCAATCGCGTGGTGGGCGGCAAGAATTACGGCTGGCCGATCCAGACCCTCGGCCTCGACTACGTCACGCGCGCGCCGGTCGGCAAGGGCAGCGTGCCGGGCATGGTCGATCCGCTGGTGGTGTGGTCGCCTTCGCCGGCGCCCTCGGGCCTGGCGCTCTACACGGGCACGGCCTTTCCGCAATGGCGCGGCAGCCTGTTTTCGGGCAGCCTGGCCGGCATGGACGTGCGCCGCGTCGAACTCGACAAGGAAGGCAAGGTGGTGCGCCAGGAAAAGCTCGACATCGGCAAGCGCGTGCGCGACGTGCGGCAGGGGCCGGACGGGCATTTGTACGTGCTCACCGACGAGGGCAATTCGCGCATCCTGCGCATCGTGCCGGACAAGTCCTGAGCGGCGCCGCGCCAGTGCCGCTTCATCGATACTCGCTGCAAGGAGGGAGCAATGGACGACTTTTCGATCGATCTGGCCAGCACCGCCCTGGTGCTGATTGATCTGCAAAACGGAAATATGGCGCGCGCGCTGGCGCCGTATTCGGCACAAGGCGTGCTCGGCAACTGCGTCTCGCTGGCGCAGGAAATGCGCACCCGCGGCGGCATGGTGGTGTTCGTGCGCGTCCTGATGAACGAACTGCAGTCGCCGCCGGCCGATGCGCCCCTGCGCGCGCCGGGCGCGCCGGCAGCGCCGCCGGACGCTTCCCACTTCGCCCCCGCGGCCGGCGTGGAAGCGACGGATGTCGTGATCGTCAAGCGCCAGTGGGGCGCCTTCTATGGCACCGAGCTCGACCAGCTGCTGCGGCGGCGCCATATCAAGACCCTGATACTGGGCGGCATCGTCACGAACCTAGGGGTCGAGTCGACGGCGCGCGCGGCCTACGACCGCGGCTACGCGCTCGTGTTTGCCGAGGATGCGATGAGCGGCCTCACGGCCGAGGCGCACCATGCCGCGTGCAAGAACACGTTCCGGGCGATGGGAAGGGTAAGGACGACGGCCGAGTTGATCGATGCGCTGCAGGCGGGAACCGGCGAAGCCTAGCGGACCTTGGGCCGCTTGCCTGCGCCGTGAAGGCGGGTTGCCGTGGGTCGACCCGCGCTTGTCCTATGCCGCGTCGCGGATCCGCGCCGTCATTTCGTACGAGCGCAAGCGCGCCGCGTGATCGAAAATCTGCGACGTGATCATCAGCTCGTCCGCCCCCGTGTGCGCGATGAACGCCTTTAATTGCGCCGCCACCGTCTCCGGCGCGCCGATCGCCGAGCACGCCAGCACCGAATCGAGCATCGACCTTTCCTGCGGCCCAAGGATGTCGAGGTAACCGCGTACCGGCGGCTGCAGGCGCGAGGGGCGGCCGCTACGCAGGTTCACGAAGGCCTGCTGCATCGAGGTCGCCAGGAAATGCGCTTGCTCGTCGGTCTCGGCCGCGAAGACGTTAAAGCCGAGCATCACGTGCGGCTTGTCCAGTTGCGCGGACGGCTTGAAGTTGGCGCGGTACAGTTCGACCGCCTGCATCATCATCTGCGGCGCGAAGTGCGACGCGAACGCATACGGCAAGCCCAGGTGCGCGGCGAGCTGGGCGCCGAACAGGCTCGAACCGAGTATCCACAGCGGCACGTTCAGGCCGGCGCCGGGAATGGCGCGCACCTGGCGCCGCGGCGAATCGGCAAAATAATCCATCAGCTCGAGGACGTCCTGCGGGAACTCGTCCGCATCCGAGGCCAGGTTGCGGCGCAGGGCGCGCGCCGTCACGTGGTCGGAACCGGGCGCGCGGCCCAGGCCCAGGTCGATGCGGCCCGGGAACAGCGATTCGAGCGTGCCGAACTGTTCAGCAATGACGAGCGGAGAATGGTTCGGCAGCATGATGCCGCCGGCGCCGACGCGGATCGTCGACGTGCCGGCCGCGACATAGCCCATCAGCACCGAGGTGGCGGCGCTGGCGATGCCCGGCATGCCATGGTGTTCGGCCAGCCAGAAACGGTTGAACCCCCAGCGTTCGCCATGCTGGGCGAGGTCGAGCGAATGGTGGAAAGAGGCACGTGCGTCGCTGCCTTCGGCAATGGGCGACAGGTCGAGTATGGAGAATGGAATCATGGTTTCATGATACGCCGAAGGATTTTTTCCCGCTGGGCGCGCCCCGATACGGTGGCGCGGCGGGGCGCGGAACCCCGGTGCCGGCACCCCTGAAAGCGTGTCGAATATCTTTCCGGCAGGCTAGCGTGCGCTACTCTTCGGCCGACCTATCTACACTCGGCCCCCTCAATTATGTCATTGATATTGTTGAGCTTTCAGGAGCGTCTGTGACGCGCCAAGCCCCCAAACATCAGGAGAAGAACATGACAATGCACACACTGTTAAAAACGCTGCTCGGCGCCTCGGTGGCAGCTGCGATGGCAAGCTCGTTCAACGTGCATGCGCAAACGAGTACCACGTCCGACCAGGCCGGCAGCGCCGCGGGACGGACGCAGGCGAGCGACCAGGTTATGGGCAGTTCGGATAGCGGCACCACCGGTTCGGGCAAGAAGCAGAAGAAACAAAAGAGCAAATCCGGCAGCAGCGCAATGGGCAGCGGCACCAGCGGCACCAGCGGCAGCAGCGGCACATCAAGCAGCGGTGCGATGGGCACCAGCGGCAGCGGCAGCGCGGGCGGCACCAGCGGCAGCGGCAGCACCAGCGGCAGCGGCAGCGGCAGCGGCAGCACCAGCGGCAGCGGCAGCACCAGCGGCAGCACGGGTACGTCCGGCACCAGCGGGACGATGGATAGCGGCATGAGCGGTACGACGGGCAGCGGCAGTTCGATGGGCAGCGGCACCAGCGGCACCAGCGGCTCGATGGACACCGCTACCGGCGCCGGCGGCACCACGGGCACCACCAGCGGTTCGATGGGCACCAGCGGCACCTCGGGCACCTCCGGTACTTCCGGCACCACCGGAACGACGGGCACCACCGGTACGACGGGCACCACCGGTACGACGGGTACGACCGGTACCGGCACCACCACCACGGGCACCAGCGGGCGTTGAATCGGCTTTACCGCCGCGCCCGGCGCCGGCGTGAAAACGGCGCCCTGGAGCGCCGTGCATACATCCGCGCGGGTCGCCGCTCAGGCCTGGCGCAAGGCTAGCGGCGGCGCGCGCCGTGCGCCCGGCGCCGTCGTGACGACAGCGGGCGCGGGCGCCGCGCCGTCGTCGAAGCGGAAGGTCGACACCAGCGCCGACAGCGCGCGCGACTGTTCGCGCAGGGCTTCCGAGGCGGCCGCCGCTTCTTCGACCAGGGCCGCGTTCTGCTGGGTGACCTGGTCCATCTGCGTGATCGCCACATTGACCTGATCGATGCCGGCCGACTGTTCCTGGCTGGCCAGGGCGATGCCCGCCATGATCGACGTGACGCGGCCGATGCTGTCGACGATCTCGGTCATGGTGGCGCCGGCGTCGGCCACCAGGCGGCTGCCCTCCTCGACCTTGCCGCGCGAGTCGCCGATCAGGGCCTTGATTTCCTTGGCCGCACCGGCCGAACGCTGGGCCAGCACGCGCACCTCGGAGGCGACGACGGCAAAGCCGCGTCCCTGTTCGCCGGCGCGCGCCGCCTCGACCGCCGCGTTCAAGGCCAGGATATTCGTCTGGAAGGCGATGCTGTCGATGACGCCGGTGATGTCGGCGATCTTGTTCGACGCTTGCGTGATCGCGTCCATCGTCTCGACCACGCGGCCGACGGTGGCGCCGCCGCGGCCGGCCACGTTCGACGCCGTTTGCGCCAGCGCATTCGCTTCGCGCGCATTGTCGGCATTCTGGCGCACGGTCACGGTCAATTCTTCCATCGAGGAAGCGGTTTCCTCGAGCGCACTGGCCTGCTGCTCGGTGCGCGAGGACAGTTCCAGGTTGCCGGCCGTGATCTGGTCGGCCGCGCCTGCAATCGTCACCGTGCCGCTGCGCACCTGGCTGACGATGCCGACCAGGTTGTCGTTCATCTCCTTCAGGGCGCCCATCAGGGCGCCGGTCTCGCTGGCGCCGCCGGCGGCGATGCGGCTGCTGAGGTCTCCCCTGGCCACGGTCTGGGCCACCGATACCGCCGCCTGCAGCGGCAGCGCGATCGCGCGGCTGATGAAGTAGGCAAAGCCGGTACCCAGCAGCAGCGCCAGCACGGCCAGGCCGACCAGCAGGCGGCGGCCCGCTTCGAAGCCTTCGGCGATGCGCGCCGTGTCCTGCGCGACCGTACGCAGCTGGTGGTCGAGCAGGGCGCGCAGGCTGCCGATGTAGGCAGTCACCTTCGGCAGCATGTCGCTCTGGAAAAATGCCGCTGCCGCCTCGTGATTGCCATCGGCCTTGTGCTTGAACGCCGTCTTGCGCGCGGCGCGGTAGGCTTCGCGCGCTTTCAGCACATCGGCGAACAAGGCGCCGGCGACCGCGTCGTCAGCCACGCTTTCCTTCATCGAGGCTTGCAGCTCGTCGGCGCGCTTGGACGAAGCCGAGATCGCGTCGAGGAAGAATTTTTCGTCGGCCGGATCGCTCAGCCTGGCGGCGGCCAGCGTGCGCGCGGCGTTCGTCTCGACCACTGCCAGCCATTCCTGCAGCTGCCCGGCGCGGTGCATGCTCTGGCCCGACAGGCGCAGGGTGAGGCTGTCTGCCTTGCCCATCTGGACGATGCCGACGGCGGCCACCGCCAGCATCAAGCTCAGGACCGTGCCGAAGCCGGCGAGAAGGAGGGTACGAATCGTGAAATCGTTCAGTTTCATGGAGCGCCTTACCGTGCGGAAGCCAGACGTGGAAAAAGGGTTGAATGTGTTCTGGTTTCTGTGTGGAAACCTGGTTCATTCTTGCACTTTTTTGACTTTTCGTAGCTTTATTTGCCGCGGAAACGACGATTTGGCGGCTGATGTAGCATGGGGGCAACAGGGTCAGTAGAAGCCGTCATTGCCGCGCCGGCAGGCGCCGGCGAGCGCGCGGCCGCACCGAAGCAGGCAGGCGGGCCGCCTTGCTTGTTGACTGCGCTAATACTTGTTTCGGCTTTAACACTGCAGGTGATAACGCGGATCACTGCTGCGGTGTACGCACCAGCTTGCGCACGTCCAGTCCTTGTCCCGACAGGCGCGCCACCAGCGCGTCGTAGGCCGCTTTGTCGACCGTCGGGGTACGCGACAGGATCCACAGGTATTCGCGCTTCGGTTCGCTCACCGCCGCCAGTCCATACTCGCGGTCGAGGTCGATGATCCAGTAATCGCCCCAGACCATTGGAAGGAACGAGAGCAGGGCCGGCGCGAAGCGCACTTTCAGGCGCGGCGAATTGGCTGCGCCGACCTGGCGCGCCACGCCGATTGCCACGTCGGTGCCGCCGTCGGCCAGGCGGCAGCGGTTTTCGACCCGCACCCGGCCGTCGGGCAGGGCGCTATAGGTGGCTTTCGTGAAACCGGCGCACTTGCGCTGGAAGCGGTTCGGGAACTTCGCGATCTCGTACCACTCGCCAAGGTAGCGCGGCAGGTCGAGCGCGGGGATGGTGGCCAGGTCGCTGCGCGGATTGGCCTCGCCGCTGGCGGCCCAGGCCTTCATCCCCAGCAGCGCCATGCAGACCAGCAGCGTTCCCTTGGCCAGGGGCGACATCAAGCGCTTGTTCATGGTGGTTCCTCGTTCGTCGATACCGCCATGGTAGGGCGCAACGGCGAACGCGGCCGCACGAATCGCGACCGTGCGCCTGGCGCGGCGGGGGGCAAAAAAAACGCCACCCCGGGCGGGCTGGCGTCATGGGACGAGTCCCGGTACCGTTTTACTCCGCGGACTTGGCCTGGGCCGCCTGCAATTGTTCGCGCAACTGGTGCACGGGCACCTGGGTATAGTCCTTGTTGAATTCCTGCTTGATCACCGCCTTGACGTGCGCATCGAGGTTGTTGCGCAGCGTGCCGAGGAACTGGGGCGAAGCCGAAATCACGAGCGACTGGTAACGGCCTTCCTGCTGGGCTTTGAGCAGGTAGTGCGACAGGTCTTTCGCGAACAGCTCGGTTTCGTGCTCGGCCGGCGTCTGGTTCGGCTCGTACTGGCTGTTCGGCGCACCCGCGCTGGCATTGTGCTGCGCGCCGCCGCCCTGCGCGCCGCCGATGGCATGCCCGCTCTTGCCCGCTGCCAGATTGCCGACCCGGTCGGTGTTGATTTCCTGGTCGCGCAGGCGCGCGCCGTTGTTGACCATGTCTTCCAGTTCTTGCAGCGGTTCTGCTGGACCGTCCTCGGAGAAGAATCGTGCGCGGCCCGCATTGGCCGTGATAATCCAGGTTGTTGGCATGCTACCCCCTGTCAATGATGAAGCGTGAATGAAGTCCGATCCCGCGGCCAGGCACGGGGCCGGCTTGCTGCGGGCACGGACATAAAGACCGGCGATCGCATACAGATGAGTCCTGTCAGGGGTGTGTCGACCCTGGGCGTACACCCGGCATGGGCGCGGCGCCCTAACAGCGCGACCGGATCCATCTGCATTCGATCGTCGCGTCGATCCAGTATAGCACCGGGGTCGCCCAGCCCGACGCACCCCATGCGCGCGCCATCTTGCGCCTCTCCTGGCGCAAAATCAGGGGCATCCATCGACCACTGCGGAAGAACGGCATGCACCCTGCACGCATCCCCGGAGCCACCCCATGCAGCGCACCCTGATCGTCGTCGGCCTCGTCATCGCCGCCGTCGGCCTGGCCTGGCCGTGGCTGCGCCGGCTCCCCTTCGGCCGCCTGCCGGGCGACATCCACATCGTGCGCGAAGGCTTCAGCTTCAGCTTCCCGATCGTCACCTGCATCGTCGTTTCGATCGTCATCTCGGTCATTCTCTGGATCTTCCGGCGCTGAGCAGCGCCTGGCGCCATCGCCGCCAGCCGGCCCGCCATTGGCAGTGCCCGGCTTTTCCATTAGCATCGCCTGATTTACAACACTGGAACACGGAGCCGTCATGCAGTCTATCTTGCGCAGCACCCTGGCCGCGGGGCTGTTCGCCGTCGCCGCCCACGCCGGGGCGTCCGACGACCACCCGAAGGCATCGGCCGTCGTTGCCGCCGCCGTCTCGGGGGTCGACGTCGCCGCGATCGACAGCGGGGTGCGCGCACAGGACGACTTCTTCCGCTACAGCCAGGGCAAGTGGCTCAAGGATGTCGAGATTCCCGCGGACCGTTCGAGCTGGGGCGCCTTCAACGCGGCCCAGGACAAGGTCGAAGGCCAGATCACCGGCATCATCGCCGGGGCGGCGCGCGACAAGGGCGCCAAGGCCGGCTCCGCCGCGCAAAAGATGGGCGACTACTACACGAGCTACCTCGACGAGGCGCGCCGCGATGCGCTCGGCCTGCAACCCCTGGATGCGGAACTCGCGCGTGTGAAAGCGTTAAAAGACAAGCGCGGCATCGCGCAACTGGCGGCGCATTTCTCGCGCATCGGCGCCGGCTCGCCGCTCGACATGCATGTCGGCCAGGACAACCGCGACGCGACCCGCGTGGTGGTCTCGGTCAGCCAGTCGGGCCTGGGCCTGCCCAACCGCGACTACTACTTGCAGGACGACGTGCGCCTGCAGGACATCCGCGACAAATACCAGGCCCATGTGGCGAAGATGCTGGCGCTGGCCGGCCACGCGGACGCGGCGGCAAAAGCCGCGCGGGTCGTCGCCCTGGAAACGGACATCGCGCGCGCGCAGTGGAGCGCGGTCGAGAACCGCGATCCGGTCAAGCGCTACAACAAGCGCTCGCTCGCGCAGTTGAAGGAGAGCATGCCCGGCTTCGACTGGAGTGCCTGGATGAAGGAAACGGGCGCGCACGGCAAGGTCGATGCGCTGATCGTCAACCAGCCGAGCTACCTGGCCGCCCTGGACCGGCTGATCGCCGCCACGCCGCTCGGGACCTGGCGCACGTACTTCGAATTGCGCCTGCTCGGCAGCTACGCGCCCTACCTGTCCAAGCCGTTCGTGGACGAGGGCTTTGCCTTCCGCGGCGCCATCCTCTCGGGCGCGAAGGAAAACCGCGCGCTCGACAAGCTGGCCGTCGCCCAGGTCAACCGCGACCTGGCCGAGATGGTCGGCAAGGTGTATGTCGAGCGCCATTTCCCGGCCGAGCGCAAGCAGCAGGTCGAGGCGATGGTGCAGCATTTCGTGGTCGCCTTCCGCGAAGGCATCCAGACCCTCGACTGGATGAGCGACGAAACGAAACAGCAGGCGCAGTTGAAGCTGTCGAAACTGAAGGCCAAGATCGGCTATCCGGACAAGTGGCGCGATTACTCGGCCCTGAAGATCGCGCGCGATGACCTGGTCGGCAACGTGATGCGCGCGCGCCAGTTCGCGCACGACCACGCCATCGCCAAGCTGGGCAAGCCGGTCGACCGCGCCGCCTGGAGCATGCCGCCGCAAACGGTCAACGCCTATTACAGCCCGACCCTGAACGAAGTCGTGTTCCCGGCCGCGCGCTTGCAGTATCCGCTGTACGACGCCGGCGCCGAACCGGCGGTCAACTACGGCGCGGTCGGCATCTCGATCGGACACGAGATCAGCCATGCCTTCGACGACAAGGGTTCGCAGTTCGACGGCGACGGCAACCTGCGCAACTGGTGGACGAAGGAAGACGCGGAAAAGTTCGCCGCGCGCGGCAAGGTGCTGGTCGCCCAGTACGCCGCCTACAGCCCGCTGGCCGGCTACAACGTGAACGGCGAACTGACGCTGGGCGAAAACATCGCCGACAACGCCGGCGCCATCATGGCCAGCCGCGCCTATGCCATTTCGCTCGAGGGCAGGCCGGCGCCGATGATCGACGGCTTCACCGCCGAGCAGCGCCTGTTCATGGGCCTGGCCCAGGCCCGGCGCGGCAAGGCGCGCGACGCGGCCTTGATCTCGCAGGTGAAATCGGACCCGCATTCGCCTCCGGAATTCCGCGTCAACGGCAGCATGCGCAACCACCCCGGCTTCTACCGTGCCTATGGCGTGCAACCGGGCGACAAGATGTACCTGGCGCCGGAGCAGCGCGTGACCTTCTGGTAACGCTCGCCTGCAACGGGCGTTTGCGGCAGGATGGGGCGGGCGGCTTCAGCGCCGCACCCCGAACACCTGGGTCCAGTAGACAAAGCCCGGCATGCGCGCGCGGCTGATGTCGTAGCCCGCGCCCATTTCGGTGAAGGCAGGATTCATCAGGTTGGCGCAGTGGCCCGGACTGGCGATCCAGCCGGCCACCGCTTCCTGGGCCGAGGGCTGGCCCGCCGCGATGTTCTCGCCGATGAGTGTCCAGTCGTAGCCGGCGCGCGTGGCGCGCGTGGCCACCTCGCTGCCGTCCGAACCCTGGTGCGCGAAGCGCCGGCGCGCCGCCATGTCGCGGCTGTGCGCCAGCGCCGCCGCCGCCAGCGCGTCGGCCCAGGCCAGCGGCGCGGCCGCGCCGAAGGCGCGCTCGCCGCAGTTGCGCGGCACGGCGCGCGCGGCGTTCACCCTCGCCAGGATCTCGCGCCCGACCACCTCCTGCGCGGGCAGGGTGATCGGCAACAGCGGGCGCGCCAGCACGATCGTCCATTGCTCGCCCTGGCGCGCGGCGCCGATGTCGCTGTAGGCCGGATCGAGGAGCACGCGGCAGTAGGGCTGGCGGATCAGGTCCATCACGCCGGCCGCATCCAGGGCGCCGCGGGTGGAGATGATCTCGACCCGGGCCGCGTGGTAGCCGACGCGCTCGAGTTCGTATTCGGGAAAGGCGCCGGGGCCGATGCGTACGCGTCCCAACGCCGCCTGGGGCGTCAAGCCGGGCGCCGGCGCGAAACGGACGCCCGCGCAGGCGCCGGGCGCCGCGCGATAGGCATTGACCAGGGCGACCAGGCGGCCGTCGTTGTGCGCCTGCGCGCCGCCGGCAAGGAGCAGGGCGGCCGCGGCGAGGAGGAATCGGAAGCGGATACGGAGCATCGGCGGCATGGCGGCAAGTGGCGACGCCGGCCCGCCGGAATAGGTGCCACGTGCTGTCGGCGGCCGGAATTCACATCGATTTCCGGTCGAGCATACCCGCGTGGCGCGACCCGTGCTTTTCCGGTTGCCCTTGCCGGCAACTGGACCCGGGGTTGCGCTCATGGTCCGCCGACGTCGGCGTAGCCGCCGCCGAGCTTGCGCAGCGCATCGCGCGGGACGCCGTCGAGCCCCAGCATCGGCGAAATATCCGGATCGATCGCGAATTCGTCGGCGAAGAAGGAGACGAAATGGCTGATCTTCAGCGAGGGCCGGCGTGCCGGCTGGAACACGACGTTCAGCGGCAGCGGCGGCAGCCGGTAGCGCGTCAGGATCGGTTTGACGCGCCCGGCACGGATGTCGTCGCCGTACGCCCATTGCGGCGTGTAGCAGATGCCGAGGCCCTCGACCACGGCGGCGCGGATCGCCTCGGAACTGTTCGACTGCAGGTGGCCGTTGACGCGCACCGAGTGCTGGGCGCCGTCCTCGTCCTGGAAATGCCATTCGTTCAGGTTGGCCAGACCGGTGTAGACGATGCACTGGTGTTGGCCGAGCTCCCCGGGATGCCGCGGCTCGCCGTGCTTTTCCAGGTAGCCGGGCGAGGCCAGCGCCGCCCGGTGCGCGGTGCCGATGCGGCGCGCGATCAGGCGGCTGTCCTTTAATTCGCCGACGCGGAAGGCGACGTCGATACCGCCCACCACCAGGTCGACGAAGCTGTCGTCGAGTTGCAGGTCGAGCTTCAGCCGCGGATAGCGCGCAAAGAAGGCGCCCAGCCGCGGCACGATGTGCAAGCGGCCGAACGAGACGGGGGCAGCCACGCGCAACACCCCCGAAATCTCGTTCTCGGTGCGCTGGACCTCGACCCGCGCTTCCTCGAGCATATCGATCACGGTGCGGCAGCGTTCGTAATAGCGCTTGCCCGCCTCGGTGAGGGAATGGCTGCGCGTCGAGCGCACCAGCAATTTCACGCCGAGCATGGTTTCCAGCGCCTGCACCTGCTTGCTGATGGCCGACTGGGTACTGCGCTCCTCGCGCGCGACGGCCGAGAAATTGCCGGTCTCAACTACCCGGACAAAGGTTTCCATCAAGCGCAAACGGTCCATGTCATGCTCCATCTATTCCTGTCAGGAATAAATCATATCATCCGCACTGGTCTATCCGCGCGCGCCAGGAATACTTATAGTCGATGCTGTAGTGGCCGCCGGCGCTGGCTCCCGATAGTGCAGCGACCGGCGGCCCGAATATTTCCCTCTCGGACAAGAAAAGGATCGACCATGACCAACAAACTCTTCCAGCCCACCCGTATCGGCGACATCGAGGTTGCCAACCGTGTCGTGATGGCGCCCTTGACCCGTAGCCGCGCCGACGAGGCCGCCGGCGACCTGCCGGGCAGCCCGATGAACATCGAATACTACCGCCAGCGCAGCAATGCCGGCCTGATCATCAGCGAAGGCACCCAGGTTTCGCCGGTCGGCAAGGGCTACATGGCCACGCCCGGCATTTACTCGGACGCGCAGGTCGAAGGCTGGAAACCGATCACCCAGGCCGTGCACGATGCCGGCTCGAAGATCATCGCCCAGATCTGGCACGTGGGCCGCGTCACGCACCCGGAGCTGACGGGCGGCGCGCAGCCGATCGCCCCGTCGGCCGTGACCGCGAAAGTGACGGCCTATACCCACGCCGGCAAGGTCGAGGCGCCGGAGCCGCGCGCCCTGGCGCTCGATGAAATCAAGGAAATCGTCGCCGAGTACCGCCGTGGCGCGGCGAATGCGATCCGTGCCGGCTTCGACGGCATTGAAATACATGGCGCCAATGGCTACCTGATCGACCAGTTCCTGCGCGACGGCGCCAACAAGCGCACGGACGAGTACGGCGGCTCGATCGAGAACCGGGCCCGCTTCGCGCTGGAAGTGGTGGACGCCGTGGTGGCCGAGGTCGGCGCCGGCCGGGTCGGTATCCGTCTCTCGCCGGTGACTCCAGCGAACGACCTGGCCGACAGCAATCCGCAAGCCGTGTTCGGCTATCTGGTCGAGGAGTTGGACAAGCGCGGCATCGCCTTCATTCACTTCATCGAAGGCGCCACCGGCGGACCGCGCGACGTGCCCGGCTTCGATTTCGCCTGGGCCCGCCAGGCCTTCAAGGGCACCTATATCGCCAACAACGGCTACGACCGCCAGATGGCGATCGATGCGGTCGAGGAGGGCCGGGCCGATGCCGTGGCGTTCGGGCGCGCGTATATCGCCAATCCGGACCTGGTGCAGCGCCTGAAGCTGAACGCGCCGCTCAATACGCCCAATCCACAGACCTTCTATGTGCCGGGCGAGGCCGGATATATCGATTATCCGACGCTGGAGCAGGCGGCCTAAGCTGGTTTAGCGGGAACGAGAACGCCAACCTTCGGGTTGGCGTTGTTCATTGACGCTTGCGTGACGCGACGATGCCGGGCGACCCGGCAAGGATGGCTCCACCCGTGCACAATTGCATTTCATTTAACCGTCCACCCGGCAGTACAATCGTCGGCACCATCCACGATCAATCCGCCATGCATACTCCCGCCATCGCCGCCGCTGCCATGCTTGTCCTGGCCGCGCCCTCCCCCCATGCCCAGCCGGCCGGCCAGGTCGTGCAAGTGAAAATCGGCACGGCTGCGCCGCTCTCGGGCACCGGCGCCCACCAGGGCAAGGACATCGAAAACGGCGCCCGCATGGCCATCGACGAGCTCAATGCAAAAGGCATTGTGATCGCGGGCAACAAGGTGCAATGGCTCCTGCAAGCGGAAGACGACGCCGCCGATCCGAAGACGGGCGCGGCGGTGGCGCAGAAGCTGGTCGACGCGAAGGTGGCGGCCGTGGTCGGCCACCTCAATTCGGGCACGACGGTGCCGGCCTCGAAGATCTACAGCAACGCCGGCATCCCGCAGATCTCGCCGGCCGCGACCACGCCGCTCTATACGAACCAGGGTTTCAAGACGGCGTTCCGGATCGTTGCCAACGACAACCTGGTCGGGCGCATCCTGGCGGCCTATTCGATCGGCACCCTGAAGGCGAAGAAAATCGCCGTGATCGACGACCGCACGGCCTTCGGCCAGGGCCTGGCCGACGAATTCGTCAAGCGCGTCAAGCAGGCCGGTTCCGGCGCCGCCGTGGTCAGCCGCCAGTTCACCAACGACAAGGCAACCGATTTCAACGCCATCCTGACCCAGATCCGCGCGCGCGATCCGGACGTGATTTTCTATGGCGGCATGGATGCGGTGGCCGGTCCCATGCTCAAGCAGATGAAGGCGCTCGGGCTGCGCGCGAAACTGGTCTCGGGCGACGGCGTCTGTTCCGAGAAAATGCCGCAGCTGGCGGGCGACGCGCTGGTCGACGACAAGGTGTTTTGCGTCGTCGCCGGCGGTGTCGGCGGTCCGCAGGAAGCCGGCCTGGCTGCATTCAACGAGCGCTACCAGCAACGCTACAAGATGCCGGTGCAAACCTATGCACCCTATGCCTACGATGCGGTGATGGTGTTCGCGAAAGCGATGCAGCAGGCCAATTCGAGCGCGCCGGCGGCATTCCTGCCGGCGCTGACCACCGTCAAGCACGAGGGCGTGACCGGCAGCATCGCCTTCGATCCGAAGGGCGACCTGAAGAATGCGGCGCTGACCTTGTACACCTACCGCAAGGGGCAGAAGACCAAACTGATGGTGCTGCGCTGACATCCGGCGCTGAAGCGACAAGGCCAGCCTGGGGCTGGCCTCGTTCATTCCGGCGCCGGCGCTCAGGCCAGCAGCTTGAGCAGCGCTTGCGCCGCCACTTCCGACGATGCCGGATTCTGGCCGGTGACCAGCAAGCCGTCGGTGACCGCATACGGCTGCCAGTCGCCTGCCTTCGAATAGATGCCGCCATTTTTCTTCAGCATGTCTTCGACCAGGAAGGGAACGACCTGCGTCAAGCCGACCGCTTCTTCCTCGGTATTCGTAAATCCGGTCACCTTCTTGCCGCTCACCAGCGGCTTGCCGTCCGCGCCTTTGACATCGCGCAGCACGCCGGGCGCATGGCACACGGCCGCGACCGGCTTGCCGGCGGCGATCATGGCTTCGATCAGCGCGATCGAGGCCTTGTCGTCGGCCAGGTCCCACAGGGGGCCGTGCCCGCCCGGATAGAAGACAGCGTCGAATCCGCTTGCATCCACTTCGGCGAGCCTGCCGGTGGCCGCCAGCGCCGCCTGTGCCTGCGGATCGGCCTTGAAGCGCCTGGTCGCTTCGGTCTGGGAATCCGGTTCGTCGCTCTTCGGGTCGAGCGGCGGTTGGCCGCCCTGCGGCGATACCAGCGTCAGCCGGGCGCCGGCATCCTTGAGCGTGTAATAAGGCGCGGCGAATTCCTCGAGCCAGAAGCCGGTTTTCTTGCCGGTGTCGCCGAGTTGGTCGTGCGAGGTCAATACCATCAGGATGTTCATGCGGGGGTCCTTTGCAGTGATCGGTGAGTCGTGCTGCGTCACTGTAGCAAAAGCCCGCGTTTCGGCTCGCGCCGTTCACGCTACAGCATGTGACAAGTCGCGTGCGCAGTCGCGGGGTAGGCTGTGCGCCGGTGTCAGTGCGGGGCGGGATCCGCCGCCAGCGGATAGCACTGGAAGGCCTCCACCGCCACATGCGCATCCATGAATTCGCGAAACGCCGCGATCCGGCCATCCTTGACCGTGAACACGTGGACCCAGTCGCTCTCGAAATCCCGGCCGGTCTCCCTGGCGGTCCAGGCGCCGTGTCCCAGCACGACCACCTTGTCGCCCTGGGCAATGAATTCGCGCGGCGTGAATGCGCGCAGCACCTGTTTTTCGACGACCTGGCGGAAATACTCGGCCACCTCGCCGCAGCCATGGCGCTTGCCGGTAAAGTCCAGCGCGGGCACGGCCGGTATCTCCCATTCGACGCGCGGCCACATGCAGGCGAGAACATGCTCGACATCGCCACGTGCGTAGGCCGCGTAGGCGTCCTGGACCAGGGCCGTATTCCGTTGCTCGTGCATGAACGCCTCCGCCGCAAGTCGGGAGATGCCAGTATGCGCCGGCGGCATCCATGTGCAAGCGGCGCGCGCCGCGGGCGCCGTCCGTGCGCGGCCGCGCCCTCAGGCGGCCGCCGCTGCGGCCACGCTGCGGCGGCAGCGTTGCGAACAGTACTTGACCTGCTCCCAGTCGCGCTCCCACTTCTTGCGCCATGTAAAGGGCAAGCCGCAGTGGGCGCAGGTTTTCACGGGCAGCTGGGATTTCTGGCGCATCTTCATGCGGGCGATTGTAGCGCCATCGCGCTGGGTGGCGCCGCAGGAACCAAAGCGCACGCCGCCGATCTGCCTTACAATCGCTTCGATGCGGGCCTCTTTACGCCTGGCGCCGGAAAGCGCGGTCGCGCGAATGGTCGCGTGAAGCAGGGTCGACGTGTCATAAGGGAATTCAATAGCATGAAACCCGGTGTGCGTGACGACACCATCCCGGTCGAACTGGAGAAGACCTGCGCGGAGGAGCCCATCCATCTGCTGGGTACGGTGCAGCGCTACGGGTTCACGATCGTCGCCGACCTCGCGAGCGCCTGCATCGTTCAAGTGTCTGCCGGCATCGTCCACCACTGGCCGGGTTTGCCGGATGCCGCCACGCTGCTCTCGCAGCCGCTTGCCGACTGGGCCGTCACCATCGACGAAGAGCGCGCCCCCGATATCGACGCCTTGCCCAGTTCCCATCTGGTGGTCTTGCCCTGGCGCCCCCGCTTCGAGCAGACCGCCGCCGACGCCCGGCCCGCCGCGCTGCTGTGGGAATGCCTGGGCCACCGCGCGGGCGAGGTCGCCGTGCTCGAATGGCTGCCCGTGCAAGCCAGTGCCGACGAGTTGCGCCGGCAACACCACATCTTCGCCAACTTCGCCGCAATCGTCGCGCGCCTGCGCCGCGCGGAGGGCCTCGACGCCTTTTTTCGCGAGTGCGCCAGGGTCATCCAGGAAGTGAGCGATTTCGACCGCGTGATGATCTACCGGTTTCTGGACGATGGCAGCGGCGAGGTGGTCGCCGAGCACACCTCGGCGCAGTACCAGCAGAAGTATCTCGGGCTGCGCTTTCCCGCCTCCGACATTCCCAGCCAGGCGCGCGCGCTCTACGCCACCAACAAGCTGCGCGTGCTGGCCGACGTCGAGGCATCGATGGACGGCCTGGTGCCGCCGCTGCTGCCGAGCGGCGAACCGCTCGACCAGAGCCATTGCATGCTGCGCGGGCTGTCGCCGGTGCACCTGTCCTACCTGCGCAACATGGGCGTGCGCGCGACGATGACCTTGTCCATCGTCTGCGACGGCAAGCTGTGGGGGCTGATCGCCTGCCACCACCACCGGCCCCGGACGCCGCCCGAGCAGATCCGGGAAGGAATGCGCCAGCTGTCGGAATTGCTGGCGGAAATCGCCAACATGCGCATCGAGGCCTTGTTGCACCTCGAAGCGGTGCGCCACCGCCTGACGCTGGACCGCTTGCTGAACCAGTTCCACCAAGCCATGATCCAGGATGGCGACATTCCGACCGTGCTGGAACGATGGCTGCCGCGCTTGCTGCCGGCATTCAATGCCAGCACCATGGGTGTCCAGATCGGCACGCTTGCCTGGGTCGGCGGAACAGGCAGGTGCCTGGGCGCGACCCACCAGATACTCGACGAGGTCGCATCGCGGCTCGATATCCAGGGCGAAGGGGCGCAGGTGCGCATGTGGGACGACTTGCTGACCTCGCGCCGGCGCTCGCTCATCTTTTTGCCGGACGCGGCGGGCCTGCTGCTGGCGCAGCGGCATGACGAAGACATCATCTTCTGTTTCATGGCGCGCCAGGAAGTGGTGCAGCAAGTGCGCTGGGGCGGCGAGCCGGTCAAGGACATCGTCGCGCTGCCCGATGGCCGGGTGCGCCTCGAACCGCGCCGCTCCTTCGATGTATGGAAGCAGTCGGTGCGGGGCCACTCCGATCCGTGGCAGCAGACCGATGCCGATGCCCTGCAAAACCTGCTGCGCATCCTGAGCGAGGTCAACAAGCTGCAAGTGAACCGGAAAATGCAGGAAACCCTGCATTGGCGCGCCCACCACGACCATCTGACCGGCCTGTACAACCGGCGCGCGATGGAAGACGAAGTGTCGCGCCGCCTCGAGGATGGTCATTACGACGCCGCGCTCATGCTGCTCGACCTCGACCACTTCAAGAAGATCAACGATACCTATGGCCATGAAACGGGCGACTTGGTGCTGCAGCAACTGAGCCTGCGCCTGAAAGCCGTGATGCGCGAATTCGACCTGCTCGCGCGCCTGGGCGGGGACGAATTCATGCTGCTGCTCAGGCTGCCGCATCCGAATGCAGCGACCGCGCTGACCTTCGCCGAGCGCCTGCACCAGGCAATCGCGGGACCCTTCGACATCAAGGGGCAGCAATTCAAGCTGGGCATCTCGGTCGGCATCGCGATCCCGCCCGGCCACGGCCGCACGGTGAGCGAATTGCTGCGCCACGCCGACCTGGCGCTGTACCAGGCCAAGTCGCTGGGGCGCGGGCGCAGCGTGGTGTTCGAACTGGTGATGGCCTCGAACCAGCGCGACGACTATCTGCTGGAGCGCGACCTGGGCGAAGCGGTGGAGCGCAATCAATTGTCGCTGGTGTTCCAGCCCAAGGTCGATCTCGTCAAGCGCAAGGTGATCGGGCTCGAAGCGCTGGTGCGCTGGAACCACCCGACCCGCGGGCAAAACAGCCCGGGCGCCTTCATTCCGATCGCCGAGAACAGCGACCAGATCATCGGCATCGACCGCTGGGTCATGCGCAGCGCGATCGCGCAGCAGGCACGCTGGCGCAGCAGCGGCTCGACGCGCCTGCCGGTGGCCATCAACCTGTCGATCGTCGACATCCTCTCGCCCAACCTGGTCGGCTACCTGACCGAATTGCTGGCGCAATACCATGTGCCGGCCGCGGCGCTGGAAGTCGAGGTGACCGAATCGTGTTTCATGCGCGAACTCGGCGAGACCCAGAACGTGCTGCGGGCGCTGAACGACGCCGGCATTGCCACGGCGCTCGACGATTTCGGCACCGGCTTTTCCTCGCTCAGTTACCTGCGCCAGTTGCCGCTGCAATGCCTGAAGATCGACCAGTCCTTCATTCGCAGCATGCTGCAGGACCCGAACGCGGAAAAACTGACCCAGGCCATTGTCGCAATGGGAATCGCCCTGAAAATGACCATCGTGGCCGAAGGCGTCGAGACGAAGGAACAGATGAACTGGCTGCTTGCGCACGGTTGCCACATCGGCCAGGGATATTTCTTCAGTCCGCCGGTGCCGGCGGAAGACGTGCAGCAGGTGATCGAACGCCTGGAGGTACGGCTGAGCGCCTGACCGGCCGTCCCAGACGCTGTCGCCGCGCGCTGTCCCGCGCAGCCCCGAATTGTTTGTTTTTGCTAAGCAGGAGTGTGCTAGGCTCGGCGCTGGACAATATCATGTCAATCATTTCAAAAGGATGGCCATGGCTGTTTTTGCTTCCCGCCCGATGATGAAATATAGCCTGGCGATCGCCGTCGCCCTGGCGTTCCACGGTACCGCGCCGGCGGCCGGTCCGGTCGACAAGGCCTTATTGGACCGTGCCACCCAGGCCAAGCCAGAGGTAATCAAGATGTTGGAAAGCATGGTCAACATCGATTCCGGCACCGGCAGCGAAAAGGGCCTGGACCAGGTCGGCGCCATGATTGCGGAGGAAGCGAACAAGCTCGGCATGCAGGTCGCGTTCTCGTCGGCCGCCCCGGCCGTCGGGAAAAATCTCGTTGCCACCTTGCGCGGCAAGGGCAAGGCAAAAATCCTGCTGATGGCCCACATGGACACGGTGTTTGCCGACGGTACGGCCGCCGCGCGGCCCTTCCGCATCCAGGGCGAGCGTGCCTACGGCCCGGGCGTGGTGGACGACAAGGGCGGGATCGTGGCGGCGCTGTTCGCCATCCGGCTGCTGCAGCAGATGAAGTTCACCGATTTCAAACAGATCACCTTGCTCGTCAACACGAACGAAGAGACCTTCTCGAAGGGCACGTTCCCCCTGATCGAATCGCTGGCGAAACAGCACGATGTCACGCTGAGCATGGAGTCAGGGCGTGCCGCCGATGGCCTGGTCGTCTGGCGCAAGGGCACCGCCGACCTGGCGATCGAGGTCAAAGGCAAATCCTCGCACGCGGGCGTCGCGCCCGATGCCGGCCGCAACGCGGCCATGGAAGCGGCGCACCAGATGCTGCAAATGTCCAGGCTGGGCGACAGCGCCAGGCAAACCACCGTCAACTTCACGGTCATCAAGTCGGGCGACCGTGCCAACGTGATTCCGAATGCCGCCAGCGTGCGCGGCGACATGCGCGCCACCGACCTGGGCGAATTCGACCGGGTCGAGAAGGAAATGGCGCGCATGGCGGAGATGAAACTGATCGCCGGCACCGAAGTCAAGAGCAGCCTGGTGCGCGGCATGGCGCCCATGCCAATCACGCCGCGCACCGAGGCGCTGGCCGCGCGCGCCCAGGCCATCTACGCTGAGCTGGGCTTGAAGCTGACGATGGAAGGCTCGGGCGGCGCGGCCGACGCCAACTTCGCCAGCGGCGTCGGCGCGGCCGCGCTCGACGGCTTCGGGATTGTGGGCGGCAACATCCATTCGGAAGAAGAATATGCGGAACTCAACAGCATTGCGCCGCGCCTGTATTTGTTGACGCGCATGATCATGGACCTGAGCACGCGGCCGCTGGGGCGCTGAGGCCGGGTTGTTCCGCCGTCCCAAGCGACGACGCCACCCGAGGGTGGCGTCGTTCGTTCCTGAACCAGAACGGGTCAGTTCGGTTCAGTGCTGGATTAGAACTGGTTCATCGTGTTGTGCTTGCCGGAGGCTTTCAGGGCAGCTTCGCCGCTGAAGTATTCCTTGTGATCGTCGCCGATGTCCGAACCCGACATGTTCTGGTGCTTGACGCAGGCGATTCCCTGGCGGATTTCCTTGCGCTGCACGCCGGCGACATAGCCCAGCATGCCCTGGTCGCCGAAGTATTCCTTGGCCAGGTTGTCGGTCGACAGCGCCGCCGTATGGTAGGTCGGCAGCGTGATGAGGTGATGGAAGATGCCGGCTTCGCGCGCCGCGTCGGCCTGGAAGGTGCGGATTTTTTCATCGGCAGCCTTGGCCAGTTCGCTGTCGTCGTACTCGACGCTCATCAGTTGCGTGCGCTCGTAGGCCGACACGTCCTTGCCCTCGCTCTTCATCTGGTCGTAGGCTTGCTGGCGGAAGTTCAGGGTCCAGTTGAACGATGGGCTGTTGTTGTAGACCAGCTTCGCGTTTGGAATGACCTTGCGGATTTCGCTGACCATGCCGCCGATCTGGGCGATATGCGGTTTTTCCGTTTCGATCCACAGCAGGTCGGCGCCGTTTTGCAGCGAGGTGATGCAGTCGAGCACGCAACGCGCTTCGCCGGTGCCGGCACGGAACTGGAACAGGTTGCTCGGCAGGCGCTTCGGACGCAGCAGCTTGCCGTCGCGCTTGAGGACGACGTCGCCGTTGCTCATCGCATCGAGCGACACTTCTTCCACATCGAGGAAGGAATTGTACTGGTCGCCCAGGTCGCCCGGCTCGCGGGTGACGGCGATCTGCTTGGTCAGGCCGGCGCCGAGCGAATCGGTACGGGCGACGATCAGGCCGTCCTCGACGCCCAGTTCCAGGAAGGCGTAGCGGACGGCGCGGATCTTGGCCAGGAAATCCTCATGCGGCACCGTGACTTTGCCGTCCTGGTGGCCGCACTGCTTCTCGTCGGACACCTGGTTTTCGATCTGGATGCAGCAAGCGCCCGCTTCGATCATCTGCTTGGCCATCAGGTAGGTCGCTTCGGCATTGCCGAAACCGGCATCGATGTCGGCGATGATCGGCACCACGTGCGTGATGTGGTTGTCGATCTGGTCCTGGATCGCCTGCTTGGCGTCGCCCTCGGCCGCGTCGAGCTGGCGGAACAGGCCGCCCAGTTCGCGCGCGTCGGCCTGGCGCAGGAAGGTGTACAGCTCGCGGATCAGGCCGGCGACGGCGGTTTTCTCGTGCATCGACTGGTCGGGCAGGGGACCGAACTCGGAACGCAGGGCGGCGATCATCCAGCCCGACAGGTAGAGGTAGCGGCGCTCGGTGCTGTTGAAATGTTTCTTGATCGAAATCATCTTTTGCTGGCCGATGAAACCGTGCCAGCAGCCGAGCGACTGGGTGTACTTCGACGAATCGGCGTCGTAGGCAGCCATGTCGTCACGCATGATCTTGGCGGTATAGCGGGCGATGTCGAGCCCGGTCTTGAAGCGGTTCTGGGCGCGCATGCGGGCGGCCGACTCGGGATTGATCGCGTTCCAGGCACTGCCTTCCTTGTCCTTGAGGGCAGCGATGGCTTGGATATCGTCTTTGTACTGTGACATGTAAATCTCCGGAAAATAAAGCGAATGAGGAATCGTGTGGCCTGAACAAATCATACCCGATCTAGGGTGGCCTGCTGTGTCTTATATAAGACATAGGACGAAAATAATTTCGATTAAAAACAGGCCTTTAGAATTTTTGTTTCACCATGCGACATGAATTTCCGGAAAATGAAACGACCTCGCCACAATTTTGCGCGCAAGTATCCACATTGTGAAACGCGGTTTTAGCATCGGCAATGCAGGGAGGTGTCATATTTGCAGGCAACACAGGCCGCGTAGCTTGGAAATGATCCCCGGTAACCCCTACGGGGGGTGGTGCGCCGGGCGGCTGCTGCAAATCCCCGCCTCCAAGACACCTGGACCGCCTTGCCGGGGTCTTACCAGGGCAGTTCGGCCCCGTCGTAGGACCTGAACGATCCGCTGTCGGCGGGCGTCAGGGTATCGAGCACGGCCAGCATGTCGGCCACCGCCGCCTGCGCCGGGCGGCCGATGGCCTCGCCGCGAAACGGTTGCGACAGGCGCGAGTTGACGGTGCCGGGATGCAGCGCCACCAGCACGCTGTCGTGCTGCCGGCGCGCCAGTTCGATGGCCGCGGTCTTGACCAGCATGTTCAATGCGGCCTTGGACGCGCGGTAGCTGTACCAGCCGCCGAGGCGGTTGTCGCCGATGCTGCCCACCTTGGCCGACAGCAGGGCCATGATCGCGCGTTCGCGCGCCAGCAGCGGTGCGAAGTGGCGCAGCAACAGCGCCGGGCCGAAGGTATTGGCCTGGAAGGTCGCCAGCATCTGCGCGGCGTTCAGGTCGGCCAGCCGTTTTTCCGGCATGAACGCGTCGCTATGCAGGATGCCGGCGGCGTTCACGATCAGGTGGTAGCGCGGGCCGTCGGCCAGGGCAAGCGCCGCGCTGGCGACGCTGTGTTCGTCGCCGAAATCGATGCCCGGTGCCGAGTGGCGGTGCAGGCCGCGCACCGAGGCGCAGCGCGGCGAGGCGCGCAGCAGTGCGACGAAGGCCGCGCCGATGGTGCCGGAAGCGCCGATCACCAGGGCGTGAAACTGGTCGGGCAGGCTGTCCATCATGGCGGCTCCGGCAGGCAAGTGGAAGGGGCAGGCGGCGCGACACGGCCGCCCGCGAGGCGGCCTTGCCGCTCAATCGACGGTCACGCCGGCATCCTTGACCACCTTGCCCAGCTTCACGGATTCGCTGCGCATCAGCGCGCCGAAGGCTTCCGGCGTGCCGCCGACGATCGGCGTGCCCAGTTCTTCCCATTTCTTGCGGAAGGTCGGGTCGGCGAAGACCTCGTTGATGGCCTGGTTGAGCTTGGCCACGATCGGCTTGGGCGTGGCGGCCGGCGCCACGATGCCGTGCCAGCCCGAGAAGTCGTAGCCGGCCAGGCCCGCTTCGGCCAGCGTCGGCACGTCGGGCAGGGCCGGGCTGCGGGTGGCGGTGGTGACGGCGATCGCGCGCATCTTGCCGGTCTTGATGTACTGCACCGAACTGCCGAGGATGTCGAACATGACCTTGACATGGCCGCCGATCACATCGTTGAGCGCGGGACCGGCGCCCTTGTAGGGCACGTGCTGGAGTTTGGCGCCGACGGCCGTGTTGAACAGTTCCCCGGCCAGGTGCTGCGGCGTGCCGTTGCCGGCCGAGGCGAAACTGAGCAGGTCGGGCTTGTCCCGGGCCAGCGCAATGAATTGCTTGAGGTTGGTGACCGGCACCGACGGGTGCACTTCCAGCACCAGCGGGAAGGCCGAAATCTGGATGACGGGCGCGAAATCCTTGTCCGGGTCGAAGGAGATGGACTTGTACAAGGTCTTGTTGACCGCCATCGGGCCGCTGGCGGCAAGCAGGATCGTGTAGCCGTCGGCGGGCGCCTTGGCCACCATCCCGGTGCCGATGTTGCCGCCGGCGCCGCCCCGGTTGTCGACGACGACCACGGTGTTGAGCTTGGCCTGCAGTGGCGCCTGGATCAGGCGCGCCATGGCGTCGGTCGGCCCGCCGGGCGGGTAGGGCACGACGAAGCGGATCGGCTTGGACGGATAAACATCGGCCGCACCGGCGCCGAACGCCTGGGTCATGAGCATCGCTGCGAGGATCGCCTTCTTCAACATGCTGTGTCTCCTTGATGGTTTTTTTAGGGGGTAAGGCAATGTGGGTCGGCAGGGAGATAATGCCCCAGGCGCTGTTTCAAGGCCAGCACGGCGCTGTGCACCGTCGTCAGCACCGGCTTGCCGCTGGCGTGCTCGCAGGCGTGCTGGGCGCGCGCCATGCTGAACTGGGCCAGGGCGATCGTGCCGCAGCCGACCGCCGCCAGCTGCCTGGCCTGTTCGGCGATGAGCGCGTCATGCCGCTCGGCGTCGCCGCGATCGAGGGCGTCGAGCGCACCGGCGGCCAGGGCGAAGCGCAGGTTGGTGCCGGCAGGGAACTCGGGTGGCATCGATTCCAGGGTCGGCGCGAAGGTCGCGATCAGCCCGAGCGGGCCGCGCGCCCGGCTGGCGTCGGCGATCATGGCCTCGTTCGGCTTGAGCACCGGGATCTGCGGATAACGCCGCGCCACCGCGTCGATGCAGGGGCCGAAGGCCGAGCAAGTAAATAAAATTGCCTGGGCGCCGGTGCCGACCGCATACGCGGCCAGTTCCTGGAAGCGCTGGTGCATGGCCTGGTCGAGGCCGGCACCGGAACGCGCCAGGTCGGCCGACAGGCTGTCGTCGAGCAAATTCATCAGGGTCGCCTCCGGCCACTGGCTGGCCATGACGGCGTTGACCGGGGCGACCGAGTGGCTCAAGGCGTGGATCAGGGCGATGCGCGGCATGGGGGCGGCTTTCATTGGTCGTCGATCGGCGGCAGTTCCGGCGCCAGCAGGCGCAGTCCGGCCATCAGCAAGCCGTCGTAGCGTGCGCGCTCGGCGGCGATGCTTTGCGGCGTCCAGCGGTAGAAGCCTTCGCCGCTTTTCATGCCGAACTTGCCGGCGGCGTAGCGCTCGGCCAGCACCGGCGAAGGCACCGTATTGACCGCCAGCGACGGGTACATGGTGGCGGCGGCAGGGCAGTGCACGTCGATGCCGGCATGGTCGCGCTGCAGGATGGGACCGGCGGCCAGGAAGCGGAAGCCGAAACCGAAGCGCACGGCCGCGTCGACGTCCTCCGGCGTGGCCACGCCGGCATCGATCAGGGCAAACGCTTCGCGCGCCAGGGCGTGCTGCAGGCGGTTGGCCAGGAAGCCCGGCATGTCCTTGCGTACCAGCACCGGCACCATGCCGCAGGCGCGCATGAAGTCCGACAGGGAGGCGGCCAGCGCCGCCGACGAGCGCGCGCCGAGCACCACTTCGACCAGCGGCACCAGGTGCGCCGGCATGAAGAAATGCAGGCCGAGCATGCGTTCGGCGCTGGCCAGCCCGTCGCCGATGGCCGAGATCGGAAAGCTCGAGCTGTTGCTGCACAACGCAGTGTCGGCGCGGGCACGCCGTTCCAGTTCGGCGAACAGCGCTTGCTTGGGCGCGAGCTGCTCGGGAATGCATTCGACGACCAGGTCGATTGCCTGCCAGTCCACGTCGTCGAGGCTGGCGCAGGCGGCGAGCCGGTCGCGCTTGTGCCGTGCCCCGAGCTTGTCCAGGCCTTCGTCGAAATACGCGTCCAGCGCCTCGCGCCGGGCTTGCCCGGGCTCAAGCACGACGGTGCGGCAGCCGGCGCGCGCCAGCACCAGCGCGACGTCGGCGCCCATGGTGCCGCCGCCGACCACCAGGGCGCGGGCGTGGGCGGGTTTCGGTAGAACGGAAGGTGCGGCGTCGTTGAGCTGGTCCATGCGTCGTGGGTATCGAATGAAAAGGCCAGTGTGCCGCGCCAACTTTCATCTGTGAATCGGCTTTTTTCTATAGACTTATCGATTATGGAAATAAATCTATCGGCGCGCGACCTCCGCGCTTTTCTTGCCGTTGCCGAAACGCGCAGCTTCAGCCAGGCGGCGCAGCAGATGCATCTGTCGCAATCGGCCCTGTCGACCCTGATCGGACGGCTCGAAACGGCGTTCGGCGCGCGCCTGTTCGATCGCACCACGCGCACCGTGGCCTTGAGCGCCGCCGGCGAGGTGCTCGCTTCGCATGCCGATCAGTTACTGGCCGATATCGAGCGCACCGTGGCCGCCGTGCGCGACGTGCCGGCGCTGCGGCGCGGACGGGTAGCGCTGGCCGCCTTGCCCTCGCTGGCGGCGCGCATCGTGCCGCGCCTGTTCCGGCGCTACGCCGCGCAGTATCCGGAGATCGACCTGACTCTGGCCGACACCCTGTCGGAACCGGCGTTCGAGCTGGTGCGCGAAGGGCGCGTCGATTTCGCCATCACGGCCGCCAACCCGGCCTATGGCGACCTCGACTATATTCCGCTGACGACCGACAGTTTCGTCCTGCTGGCCGCCCACGGCCATCCGCTGGGGGGCAGCGGCGACAGCGTGCGCCTGATCGACACGCTGCCGTTCGCGCATGTATCGATGTCGCGCCACACCAGCGTGCGCCAGTATGTGGAAGCGGCGGCGCTGCAGCACGGGATCGGCTTTCATCCGGCCTTCGAGATCGACCATCTCGCCACCATCGGCGCCATGGTGGCCGAGCAACTGGGGGTGGCGGCACTGCCGGCCATGGCCGCCGACGTGATTAACGCCGACGGCTTGACGAGGCGAGCGCTGGCCAGCCCCGAGATCCGGCGCTCGATCGGCGTCGTCAAGCGCAGGGAGGGGGCCTTGTCGCCGGCGGCGCAGGCCATGCTGTCCTTGCTGATGCGCCAGTTCGACGCCGCCGACGCACCCGGTCAGGCAGCGCCGGATGCCATCGCCAGCCCGGCGAAAAACGCCTGATCGACGGCCCCGGCTGCACCGATCGTGCGCGCTTACAGCGACGACAAGGCCGGTCCCTCCGGCTTGCCCAGCCAGGTGCCGGCAAAGCGCTCGCGGGCGGCGGCCAGGGCGGCCGTATCGCCGCGCACGCGGTACACCTCCATCAGCCCGCGCAGTGCCCAGCCATTGCTCGGGGTGCGCGCCAGCGAGGTGCGGAAGACCTGTTCGGCCTCGTCGGGCTGGCCGGCGCGCAGCAGCGCCACGCCAAGCGACTGGCGCACCGGGTAATACCAGTAGGGCGGTTCCATGTAGGGCAGGGCGTCCTGGATCGCGACGGCGGCGCGGTAGGCGGCGATCGCACCCGGCAAGTTGCCCTCCAGGTCGGCGATCCGGCCGCGCGCCACCGCCGCGGCGGTCTGGACGATCTCGCGCCCCGGTATGGCCCAGTCGGCAAGGGGTTTGAAGTCGGCGCCCCGCTCGATGCGCTCGATGGCGGCCAGTTCGCGGCTGGCCGCAGCGGCTTGGCCCTTGCGCACGTGGCCGATGGCGCGCGCGTAATGCCACATCGCCTTGACCAGCACGAAGTCGGAGCCGGGGTCGGGCAGGGACACCAGCACGTCCGGGGTGCTGAACTGGACGTGGGCGAAATAGGGCGCCGACTTGACCGGCTGCAGCGCGCCGATGGCCTTGACCGCATCGGCCGCAACCGCCTTGTCGAGCTTGCCCGCGGCCTCCAGTGTCGTCCTGCCGTCGCCGCCCATCAGCGCCGACACCAGCACGAAATGGATATTGTGCGGGTAGTAGGCGCCGCGGTAGACCGGATCGCTGGGAGAGGTGGCGAAATACTTTTCGTCGACGGCGACCGCCTGCAGGTTCGATTGCAGCGCCTCGCGGTACATGCCGAGCCGGTAATAGATGTGGGAAGGCATGTGCACGATATGCCCGGCGCCGGGAATCTGGCGCGCCAGCACGCGCGCGGCAGGCAGGGCCTTGTCGGGGTGGGCCGAGGCTTCCATCGCATGGATGTAATAGTGGGCGGCACCGGGATGGCTGGGGTTGCGTTCGAGGACGCGCTCGAGCGCATCGACCAGCTCGGCCGTGCGGTACTTGGGCTGGGTGCCGGCGGCGGCCCAGTAATCCCAGGGTGCCAGGTCCATCAGCGCTTCGGCGAACAGCACCTGGATGGTGTCGTTGTTGGGGTGGGCCCGCGCCGCCGCGGTCATCGCGTCGGCGTAGGCCTTGTCCAGCGCGGCCCGCTCCGCTTTCGGGTCGGCGCTGTAGCGGCGCGCGACGGCCTGGATCAGGGCCTGTTCGGCGGGCGTGGCGCCTTTTGCCAGGCGCATGGCTTCGGCGGCGGCCTGGGCCGCCGGCGCGAGCGCTTCGGGAAACATCGGCGCGTTGATGTTCGGGCCGAGCACCAGCGCTTCGCCCCAGAAGCACATGGCGCAGCCGGGGTCGAGCGCCTGCGCGGCGCGGAAGGCGGCCGCCGCTTCGGCGTGGTTAAACGCAAAGGTCAGGCGCAAGCCCTGGTCGAAATAGGCCTGCGCCCTGGGGTTGTTGGTCGTGACCGGCATGTGCAGGGTGCCGAGATCCCGGTACAGGGGAGGCGGCCCGGCCTTGGCCGGCGCCTTGGGCGTCTGCTGGGCCGGCTGGAAGGGCCTGGTTTCCGCCTGCGCCAGCACCAGCTTGCCAAGCAGCGGCGGGCGCCCGGCCGGCGCCGCTGCGCATGCGGCGCCGGGGGCGAACAGGGGATCGAAGGCAAGGGGCCGGGGATCGCGCCGGGCCTGCGTGGCGGGCACGGCGACCAGGACGGATGCCGCGGCAGCCGCGGCGCACAAGGATACGAATCGCGCTCTCATGGATGTGCCCTCCGGCTCGCGGGTGGATGATACGATTATCGCGTTTAGAGGCGTGACCGGGAATCCTGTATCCGTGGGCCGGACGCTGGTTTGTGCAAGATCAAGCTTTATGTATAAATTCGGAATCGCACACCAGTGCGTGCGCAGTGCGTCGAAAAAAAACGGCATGCTGCCAGGCGTGGCGCCGAGGCGATGCGCGCCAAGAACAGGTTCTTGGCCCGATTATCCGGTGGTAAGCTGTCAAGGTTGTCATCCTCACCCTGAAGGATTGTCATGAAACCGCTGTTTTCCTCCGAAGAAGAAGCGAACGCGGCATCCGAGGCGCCGACGGCATCCGCGCCGCCGCAATTCCCGGCGCTTGCCGCCACGCCGGACGCGCCGCCGGCACTGGCTCCGGAAGCGGGCGCGGCCCCGCCGGTGCGGGTCGACGTCGCCGGTATCGACGACAAGGCCATCGAGGCGCTCGGCGGCGCCAGCGGCGCGCGCGTGGCGACGGTCTCGGCCAGGCTGCTCGGCACCGTGCGCGCGTCGGATGCGGATGTGTTCGGCACGCAGCTGAACGAACTCATTGCCACCGCCAAGGGCCTCGACCCGGCCAGGCTGCGTCCTGGCGGCCTGCTCTCGCGCGTGACCGGCATGTTCGGTTCGGTCAAGGAAAAGATGCTGTCGCAGTACCAGGCGGTCGCATCGCGCATGGATACGCTGGTCGCGGAGATGACGCGCCATGCCGACGTGCAGCGGGGGCGCATCCACGATTTCGACGAGATGTACAAGGGCCTGGAAATCTATTACCAGGGGCTCGATGCCGACGTCAAGAAGGGCGCGGCCTGGGCCGAACAGCTTCGGCAAGCGCTCGCGCAGCAAGCCGCGCCGGCGAACGCCTTCGAGGCGCAGCAGGCCACCGAGCTCAAGCGCCGTCTCGAGCGTCTCGAAAAACGCGTCGACGACCTGCGCCGGGCCATGCTGATGGCCACCCAGATGGTGCCGCAAATCCGCCTCTCGCAAGACAATGCCCGGGCGCTGACGGACACCTTCACGGATATCGTCAACGTCTCGATCCCGGCCTGGCGCAACGTGTTCTCGCTCTACCTGCTGCAACTGGAAGCCAAGCAGAGCGCGGCGGTGGCCAACGCGGCCTACGATGCCACCGACGCGGCCTTCCGCACCCAGGCCGACATGCTGCTGGAAAATACCGAGACGGTGGCCCGCGCCAAGCAGCGTTCCCTGGTCAGCCTGGAAACGGCCCAGCATGTCCAGACGCAACTGATGACCGCGTTCGACAAGATCGAGGAGATCTCGCAGGAAGGCCAGCAGCGCCGCAAGCAAGAGCTGCCGAAACTGCAGGAACTCGAGCGCGAGCTCATTGCGCGCTTCTCTCCAGGCGCGTCGCCGGCCGCGTCGTAAAATACCATTCTCACGCTAAAGGAAACGCCATGTCGACGATGCTCGAAACCGGCCATCGCATCAACCTCGAAAAAACCGCGCCGGGCTTGAAGCGCGTGCGTATCGGACTCGGCTGGAAGGTCAACGCGGCCGCAGGCCAGGCGTTCGACCTCGACTCGTCGGTATTCCTGTGCAGGAAAGATGCGGGCGACCAACCGGTCATGCTCAGCAACGCCCACTTCGTCTACTACAACCACACGACCTCCCCGGATGGCGCGGTCGTGCACTCCGGCGACAACCGCACGGGCGACAAGGATGGCGACGACGAGGTCATCACCGTCGACCTGGCCAGGGTCGACCCGGCCGTCGTGGAAATGCCGATCGTGGTCACCATCCACGAAGCCGAAGCACGCAAGCAAACCTTCGGCCGCGTCAACGACGCCTACGTCAAGGTGTACAACGACGACACCGGCGAGGTGATCGCCGAATACGACCTGGACGAAGACTACGCGGACAAGACCGCGCTGCAGTTCGGTTCGCTGTACCGCAAGGATGGCGAATGGCGCTTCCAGGCCGTGGGCGCCGGCTTCAAGCTGAACCTGGCGACCTTCATCCGCAAGCTCGGCGGCACCGTCTGAGAACGCCCTCGCGCTCGCGTCGTGCAGCCTTGCCCGAATCGAAGCGCATGGCCTTTCCCGCCGAGTGACCGATGACAGACCAGACGCCCAGGGCCTTCGACTTCGGCACGGAGCCGGCGCCCGCCGGCCCTGCGGCGCTGCCACGGGCCTTCGACTTCAGCGACCTGCCGGCAGCGCCGGCAGCGCCAGGCACGGCGGCGACAGCCGTGCCCGGCGCGCTGTTCGACAGCGAAGACCATCCGGCCGTGCGCGACGCACTGGCGACGGCCAGGGCCGATTACCCGGCACTGTTCGAGCATGCGCAGGGGCGCCTGGGCACCTTGTTCCGCCGCATCCTGCCGGTCAGGCTGGCGCTGGTGACGGAGTGGGCGGAACAAGCCTTGATGGAGCAGGCCGCGCTGCTCCAGCCCATGACCGGGCTGGTATTGAAATTCACGCAAATGGCCGTGCCCGCGCTGCTCGACGACGCGCTCGAAAGCACCAGGGCGCCGGCAGGCATGTTCGGCAAGCTGTTCCGGCGAGCGCCATCGCCCGCCCGTTACCAGCCGGCGCTGGCTTCGGCCCGTGCGCAGCTCCTGCAGCTCATGGCCGAGAGCGAGGCCGCCACCCGCAAGCTGGACGCGTCGGCGCAGAACCTGGCCCTGCATGCGGCCGTGCTGGCCGTCGTGGCGAAGATCGCCGGCGGCGCCGCGGACGCGGTCTTGCTCGACGCGCTCGCGCAGCGCCGCATGCTGATCCAGCAGGCGGTGCGCCAGGCGGAGCTATCGCTGCTGCAACTGGGGCAGGTGCGTGCGCAAGCCGCGGACCTGGTCGGTCAGGTGTCGTCCTTCCTGACGGTCACCCTGCCGGCGCTCGGGATGGCGCAGGCGCAGGGCAAGGATTGACGCGGCGCTTGTCGGGAAAGGACGTGCGCAAGCCGGCAAACGCTCAATGGCCGTAGAGCGACAGGTTATCGAAATAATACGTGTGCCCGGTCAGGGTATCGGGGTTCGGCAGCAACACCAGCCGGTTGACCGCGGTATCGGCGGTGCCGCCGTCGATCCTGTCATTGAGCAGGAATTTCAAACGCTGCCAGCCGTTTTGCACCGAGGTGGTGGCGATGTATTTCGAATGGCGTCCGAGCGGGAAATTGCTCGCCGTTGCCACGTTCGCGTTTTCGAGCTGGAGCAGCATCGGCGTGCCGACGGGAGCGTTGCTGTAGACGTCCATATAGAAAGCCTTGTCGCCGCGCACATAGAAAGAGGCATCGGGCACGAGCGTCGTCGACATGGTGATCAGGTCATACGCGGTGGCTGCGCTGCGCACGTATTTCGCCACCGTCGGCGAACCATTGACGGCGTTCGGGCCGGGATTCGCGCTCGACTGGTTGAGCTGGCCGGTGACGGTCGTATAGCCGAGGTTACGGTTGCCTTCGTAGTCGTCCAGGATGGCGGTGCGGACCAGTTGCGGCGACACGAAGACCGGCACGCGCTTGTTGAACGTGCCGCAGCTGTTGGTAATGGCAACCGATACCGGACCGCCGCTGCTGCCCCAGTTGACCGTCAGCGATTTGGCAGTGGACGTCTGGCCGGTGGGCGAAGTCCACGCATAGCTCGATCCGCTGCCCGCTTCATCGACGATGCTGTAGGTGGCTGCCGTATTCGGTTCGACGATGTGGGGACCGCTCAGCGAGGGCTGGGGGTTGGCGTACACGCGCACATAGTCGACCTGCAGGGTTTGCGGCAGCGCGGCATCGTCGACCTTGCCGCCAAGATCGCCCCCGACCGCCAGGTTCAGGATCAGGTAGTAAGGATAGTTTTCGAACGTCCAGTCCGCTGGATTGGCCATGTCGGACGGGACTTTGGTTGCGTACAGCAGGTCGTCGATGTACCAGCTGATCTTGTAAGGGGTCCAGACGACCGAGTACACATGGAACGCGTCCGCCCAGCTGTCGGGCTGCTTGTAGATGCTACTGGTAAGGAACTGGTGGTTTGCATTCGACGAACCGTAGTGAATGGTTCCCAAGGCAAACATGTGCTTCTGGCCGGTCGACTCCTGGATATCGATTTCGCCGCTGGCAGGCCAGGCCACGGTGGTATTGGCCGGCAGCGCCCAGAAAGCCGGCCACATGCCGCCCCCTGTCGGGATTTTCATGCGCGCTTCAAAACGCCCGTGTGTCCACTGGCCGCCGGCCGGCATGTTCAGCGTCCTGAGACGGGCCGATGTATAGGCCTTCGCCCCGACCCGCTGTTTCCTGGCAGTGATCGACAGGATGCCATTGGCAACCGTGGCGTTGGCGCTCTGGTAGGACTGGAGTTCATTGTTGCCCCAGCCGCAGATGCCATAGCTGCAGCCGTCCCCGGTCTGGAACTGCCATTTGCTGGTATCGACGGTGTTGCCGTTGAACTCATCGGCAAACACGGGGGCCGTACTCGGGCATTGCTGCGCATGGACAGCAGGAGCGGCCAGGAATGCGCCGGCAAGCAGGAGCGCACGTATCGAGGGATACAGGGAAAGATCGGTTTTTTTCATGTGCAATATCTCCGTGAATTCTTATCGTTAGTGTCTTGCAAGCGCTTCAACCGAGCTGCGGCCATCGGGATTGGAAACGATTCCAAAACTGCTCATGAGTGTGGGCTTATTTCAGGACGGTGTCAACCAGGGGCAGAAAAGAGCGGGAGAGAGGCCGCGACGGGACTTGCTTGTCATCGGGACCGTGGCGAAGTCCATCGGCTTGCTGCAAGCGCAATGCGCAATGTGAGTTGCGAAGACGGGTATTTCAGCGGCGGCGCAATAGATGACTGAAATACCAATATTTCCGGCGTGTTAATCCCTTGTTGGCGCAATCCTTGAATTGGATGGATGGGGCCGGGCGCGGCCCCTTTATTTTCCGCTGCCGTCGGGGTGCACTATCCATTCAATGCCATCGCCAGTGACGTGCCTCTACAACGCGGCACGTGGCACGCCGACAAAACGAATAGTTTCTTACCAGCTAGTTTATACTCGCTGCATTGAGTATCCATTGGATCTTAGCGGGGCAACGAAAAATTTGTCGACCCGTCCATTTTATTGCAGCCTGTTCGTTTCAGGCGACGGAAACATCGACATCGTGCGCATCAAGTCACTCAAGCTTTCGATTATCCTGCAATTCGTCGCTATTATCGCGCCGTTTGCGCTTGTTCTTCTTTATCAGGTCCTGTTTGACCTGAGGCGCATCGATGCGGTCCGTTTCGAGCAAGGCACTGCTGCGCTGGCGCGCGAGGCCCGGGATAACTATAAACAGTTTCTCAATCGTGTAGCAGATGCGGTCGATACAGGCAGCTTGAGTGGCAGTGCGCTGAAGCCGCTTGCACAGGTAAGGCAAGGCCTCGGTGAGCTGAGGGTGCTGGAATTACACCATGACGGTAGCGCTCCCGAAATAGATGCGGCTTTGTCGAAGCTGAGCGAATTATTGCCTCAGGTACGACGTGACCTGGCGGTCGATGCATTGCGTCCCCACCTGCCCCTGATACAGAACATCAATGTCAAACTCGCGGTCCTGGCCGAGGAAATCGAACAGCGCTCGATACGGGGAAATCGCGCATTCGCAAAGGCGACGGAACGTCAGGTAACGCTGATGCTGACGACGCTGGGACTGACCCTGGCCATTGCCGCATTTTTCATTCTAAAGCTGATCAAGGGATTGACGCGTCCATTGGGATATGCGATCGAGCTGGCCAAGAATATCTCCGAAGGAAATTTGCAAGGGCCGGCATCGATCTATCCCCGCGGCGACCTGGAAGGTTTGCTTGGTTCAATTGATGGGATGCGGATTGCATTGCAAAAACTTTTCCTCGATCTCGAGAACAAGGAGGTTCGTCTTGCCAATGCACAGCGTATCGCTGGAATAGGGGACTGGGAAATTAACCTTGCCACTGGCGCAGTCATCTGGTCCAAGGAATTTTATGCCATCGTCGGGTACCCGATCAGCCAGGCAGCGTCACCCTCCGGCATCCCGCTCGAGCAGGTGCACCCCGACGAACGCGACATGGTCGAACAGGCGCTTGCCGACGCGCGGCGGTTCGGCACCAATATCGATATGGACTTTCGCATGGTAGTGCATTCCGGGGCGGTGCGTTACGTGCACGTGCAGTCGGAAGTATCGATGCTGGACGAGGTGCCGGTAACGATAACGGGAACGCTGCAAGATGTGACTTACAGAAAAATGTCAGAAGAGAAGCTGCGCTACCTTGCGATGCACGACGGCTTGACCGGATTGTCGAATCGATTAATGTTTAAGGGCCAGCTTGACCGGGGAATCGAGATTGCACGCCGCGCGGATGGGGCGCTGGCGGTGCTGTTCCTGGATCTGGATCATTTTAAGCACATCAACGATTCCCTGGGCCACCACATGGGCGACGAGCTGCTGAAACAGGTCGCTCATCGCATCGTCGCAACGTTGCGGAAAAGTGATTTCATCTACAGCGAGGAATCAAACCTGCTCGAGAGCGTGGTCAGCCGCCTGGGTGGGGACGAATTCACGGTGCTGTTGAGCATGGTGAAATCGGATCAGGCTGCCGCCCAGGTGGCGCAACGTATCATCGGAGACTTGAACGCGCCTTTCTTAATCGCGGAAAACCAGTTATTTGTTTCAACCAGTATTGGTATTTCCATGTTTCCGCGCGACGGAGACGACGGCGTCTCGCTGCTCAAGAACGCCGATTCGGCCATGTATTTTGCCAAGAAGGAAGGCCGCAATAATTATCAGTTCTTCACCGAGTCGATGAATAACAAGGCCCTCAGCCTGTTACATATGGAGAGCGACCTGCACAAGGCTTTGATCAACGGCGAATTCGTCCTGTATTACCAGCCTAAAGTCTATATTGCCACGCGCAAGATTTACGGCGTGGAAGCGCTGATCCGCTGGAACCATCCGGAAAAAGGGATGATTTCGCCCAGCGATTTCATCCCCCTCGCAGAGGCCCGCGGGTTAATTGTCGCGATCGGCGAATGGGTGGTGAATACGGCATGCCGGCAGGCAGCTGCCTGGCACCAGGCCGGATACGGCAAGCTGTCGGTCGCGATTAATCTCGCTGCGCCAAGCTTCAAGAGTTCCAGTCTGAGCAAGGTCATCGCCAAGGCATTCGCAGAGACGGGTATCGATCCGAAAATGCTCGAGCTGGAGGTGACGGAAAGCGTCATGATGGGCGGTCTCGATACCGTCCTGCCGACCTTGCATACCCTGAAAAGCCTGGGGTTGACGCTTGCCATCGACGACTTCGGCACCGGGTATTCATCGCTGAGTTATCTCGGGCTATTCCCTCTCGACACCTTGAAGATCGACCGCTCGTTCGTGAGCAATCTCGATCAGGTGGAAGGGGCGGCGATTGTCCGGGCAATCATTGCCTTGAGCACTAGCTTGAAATTGGGCGTGATCGCCGAAGGCGTGGAGACGGAAGCGGAAGCCGAGTTCCTGCGCGCCCATGGGTGCGAGCGCATGCAGGGTTTTCTGTTCAGCCGGCCGGTGCCTGCGCAAGCCATGACCGAACTTCTGGAATTGCACTACCTTGAACTGTCCGGCTTGCCATTGGTCATCGGCTGAAGCGCTGTCGGACGACCGCTCAGGAAGCGCGGCAGGCGCGGCACGCGGCCGCCCTCCCGATCAATACTTCTTGACCACCCGCAGTCCCGGCGGAATGCTCGACACGTAGCCGATCGCACCGGGCGTGCTTTTGACCGCCGAGATGACTTCGGCGTCGTTGTTTTTCAGCTCGGGTGCATTCATGCCTTCGCGGAAGCCTTTCTTTGTCCACACGTTCGCGTATTTGACCGGGCTGATCTTCACCACACGTTCCAGGAAATCCTTTTGCGCGGAAGCGTTGTCCATGAGGATCAGTTTCACATTGCCGGCAATCTGTTTGTCGCCGATGAACACGTCGCGGATATCTTCCGCCGCGATCGTTACACCTGGATGGACGATCACGAAGAGGTCTGCTGCCAGTGCCGTGGGTGACATGTACGTCAGCAGGCAAGCACCGGATATGAGAAGTAATTGGCGCATATACGTGGCGCCCCTTAAAAGCGAATGGCGAATTGCAAGCGCGCCTCGTTGGACGTGAACGGCATCAGATCCGTCATGATCTCGGTGCCGTGCGCGAATTCGAACTTGAACGCGGTCTGCGGATTGACGGCATAGCGCACTCCGGTAACCATGCGCCGGTAGGATCGTCCACTGTGCTGTGCTGCAAAGTAGCGATCGGATTGGTTCAGAGCAGCTTTCTCCCATCGAACGTAGGGTGTCCACTGATTGCCGAACGTATAGCCGACCTGGGCAAACCCGGACCAGCTGACATGCGGTCCCGTCTTGCCGGACCGGTCCGAGTTGCGGAAGCGGTAGTACTCTGTAATGATTTCCCAATCTTCCCGGTCGAGCGCGGCGTAGGCGCCGCCCATTTTCATGCTGGTCGTGCCGGGCATGCCGCCCGTGTCGTCCGCGCTGACTTGCTGGACGAGCGCATGGGCGCCGATCGTCAAGCCTTCCAGCGCGTTGGCGAATGCATAGCGCACGTTAGCGCCGACCATTTTGTTGGCATTGTCGTCCTGGTCGGGATTGAAATCGAGGGTCCCATCCACAATCTTGTTGCCATTGGCAACATACACGTCATAACCAAGCTTGCCTGCACCTGCAGGGACGAGGCCCGATGCCATCATACCAACCGCGTGCGCCGGTAAGATGCCGCCTTTATCCTCGAATTCCACGAAGCGCGGCCGGGTCGCCGCGGTCTGGATCTGCAGGCCGTGGTGGAATGCTGTATTCCAGCTGCCGAAAGGAGTGTGGAAGCGTCCGCCCCACACGGTCAACGCATCGCTGAATGTATAGCCGAACTGCAGTCGTTCGAGGTCGGTCGCCAGTCCACCGCCGTGAGCGCCGTATTCGAATACCAGTTCGATGATGGACTTGCCCCGCTCGCCCAGCGATGGCGTCAGGTAGATGTCAAGGTTGCCAAGCGCGAAACCGCCCGGACTACCATCGCGGTTCTTCGACTTGCGCACGTAGCCGACGTCGGCAAAGCCGTGCAGCGGCGCGCCCAGCTCGCGGCGGGGCAACACGCGCTGCGCTGCCGTATCAGCGTCGAGCTCGTCAGGTTTCAAGCTCGCCGCGACGCTGCGCTCTGCGTCCGGCACCGGCACCGGCACCGGCACCGGCACCGGCACCGGCGCGGGCATGCGGCTCGCGTCCGTCGACTCGATTTTTTCGAGACGGGCCGACAGCTTTTCGATCAGTGCCATGCTGGCGGCGAGTTTTTGCTCGAGCTGTGCGATGCGCTGTGCTTCTGCCGGGCCTGCCAACGCGTGGCCAGGGAGCAGGCCGGCGATGGCGAGCATCGTCACGCAGGCGCTGAAACGAAGCGGGTGTCTTGTCAAGGTCATTATTGGGCGTTTACATGGCTGGGGTTCAGGGTCAGGCTGCAAACGGATGCAAGCTGGCCTTTCGCCACACGATAAAATTTAGTTTCCAAATGGAAATCATACCAATTGTCGCTCCATGTGGTAAGGGACAGCTTGGAATTCGTGCCGAAAATCGACCCCGTTGACAACAGGTTCACCAACCCGGCTTCGCGCCGGCGGGCTGGGATCCTGCGTTGGCCGAGTAAAGAGCACCTGACAAAACCTTCAGAGCAAAGCGCGGCGGCGAAGACAATACGATTGAAAAGCCCGGACATGGAGACGTGCTGTTAAAATTTGCAACCGTCTTGACGTCCCATTTGCAGGAGTAGAGAAATCCTACGTTACTTAGTCACAACGGCTTGGCGCAAGCCAAGGCTAACGATCGCAGTCGTCGTATTGGCGCTGGCAGCCTTGGCCAGCACGCTGACCTACACCGGTTTCCTTGTCGTCGGGGTGTTGGCCGATCATCTCGGCACGGGTCGGGTCATGGCAGGACTGCTGCTTGGCGGTCTTTTTGCAAGATTTCCTTGGATAAGCAAAGGTAAGCTGCGCATTGTCGGTCTATTACCCAAACCTTTCCGTCGACCGCTCATCCTGGGCTTACTCATACTCTGCTCATTGAACTTCCTGTCGCTGGGCGACTACGTGTCCGCGGCATTTACAGGTATCGCTACGGCTTTTCTTCTCACTTACCCCTGGTTGAGGCGAGCCTTGTTCGATCGATTCTTATCGTCCGTCTTCAAATTCGCTGGCAGACGCCCTTTCAAAAGCACCAACGACAGGGTCATCGATGGTGAATTCAGGGAGAAGAAGGAACGAGGGTCGATCGACCAATGACATGAGGGCGTTGACCTTCAAAAAAGACAAAGCCAACCCGCATGGGTTGGCGTTTTTTTTACCTGCCCGGACGCGACAAAGCGTCGCTGCGCAGGCATCGCTCTCATTTGCAGATCCTGAACGACGCGCGATGTACTGAGAGCAGCCGTTCCCATGCGGCCCAGGCTGCCCGCCCGCCCGAGGCGCGCCATCGCCTGTGCCTCGCAGAAACACTGGTAGGACAGGATCGTGGGTACTGGCGTTCGTGATCAGTGATTTGCGTGCTTTCACTTCTCCAGTATTGCAGCTCAGCACTTGTTTTGCGAAACATCAGGAAACAGTTTCTGGTTTTTCCGCATCCGGCCGCATTTATTCGCCAACCTTCGACGTCGGAGGGAAAATATCGGCCTACACTGTTCTCATCGCAGTTGGACCTGCTCACGCGGTATCACTCGCGCTACAGGGGACACAGGCCTAGCCACGGAGTACGGTGGCTTCGCGCCTCCGCGGATATCGGTCGCGCGCAACATCGGGCAATGTCGTTGTTGGATGGGGCGGGGGCATTGAAAATATTTACCAGGAACGCCGCGACCGGGTGAAGCGTTCTAATTCCTGTGGGAACTTGCTCTATAGCAGGCTTGTCCGGATTCGCTTTTCGACTAGGCTCAGTCGATTGAAAAGAGATCGCACCCAGCGTCCGATGCCAGGGGCGATGCAAGACGCAACTTGTCAATTATGAGTGTGCAGGAAGAAAGGGCTGTGCCCAACTATTTTCTGAAACATAGACAATGATTTCCGCTTATCCCACTACCGTTTCGCAGAGCCCCGATTCAGGTGAATTGAGCAAGCTCGTTTTCAACAACAGCGTCGGCTGCGTCAAGATCCTGGACCTCGACGGTAATTTGCTCGCCATGAATGAGGGGGGAAAGCGCGCGCTCGAAGTGGATGATTTCGATAGTATGAAGGGCCGCTGCTGGGCTTCGTTGTGGCCGCAGGATTTAACCGGCACAGTTTGTGAAGCCGTTGAGGTCGCCAAAAAGGGAGGGCATGCACATTTTTTTGGATTTTGTCCGACGGCGAAAGGGACGCCAAAATGGTGGACGGTGGATGTTACTCCGCTTTGCGACGGGTCCGGCCGGTTCGATAGGCTGTTAGCCGTCTCCCACGATGTTAGCGAACTACAAAAGATTCGCTCGAAGCTGGAAGAAATCAATGTTCGGCGTGATCTGTTGATGGAGATTGGTGAAATTGGCGAGTGGAGCCTCGATCTCGCGACGGGCGTCGCCCAATGTTCCGAATCACATGACCGATGTTTTGGTTTTAACGGTCCGGTGAAAGATTGGACCTTCAGCCGTTTCCTCGGCTGCGTTCATCCGAAAGATCGCGTCAGCGTCGAATCGAAGATCCGGCAAGCGATCGCCAACCAGGAAGTGCTACACGATGAATACCGGGTCATCTGGCCCAACGGTATTGTCCACTGGATCGGGTCAATTGGAACAGTTCATGCAACAAACGATGCACCTCGTCGTTGGCTTGGCGTCGTCCAGGATATCACGGCCAGGAAGCGGGCAGAGGCGCTCGACCGCGGGAAAAAAATTGCTTTGGAGAAAATTATCGGCGGTTTTTCCTTGTCCGATATCTTGTCCAGCCTATGCCTTGCAGCGGAAGAGCATTTCGGGGAGCGTGTTTTTTCATGCGTGATGGTGGCCGATGCGGAGGGAAAAACATTGCATCGGATCGCGTCACCCTCGCTGCCAGAATTGTTTTGCTCGGCAGTGAACGAGATCGCGATCAACGATTCAGCGCAAGCCTGCGGCCAAGCTGCCTATCTACGTCAGTCAATCTACATCGATGACATTCAGCAAAGCGCGCTGAACCGGGAACTCAAGGAGTTGGCGGGACGCTGCGGTCTGCGTGCATGCTGGACTATACCGATTATCTCCGCTGCAAATCATTTGCTCGGCACATTTGCGCTTTACTACAAAATGATACCGGTCTCAATCGAAAGCGACCGTAGTGTCGTCGAGGAAATCGTGACCACCATCGGCATGATGATCGACCGCTTTCAGCAGGCCGAACAAAAAGCCCGGATCGACCAGACCTTACGCCAGGCCCAGGCGAGGCTTGAAGCGACACTCAAGACAGTGGAAGTGGCCACCTGGAGCTACGATATCAGGAACGACCGGCTCGACGGGGATAGCAACCTTCGGCGGCTGCTCTCGCTTTCACCCGGCGATACGAACCACGGCTCGCTCGCGTCGTTCCTGCGCGCGGTCCACCCGAATGACTATTTTGCAGTAAAAAAGGTGATCCAGAATGCGGTGGACTATGGCATACCGTACGAAACCCAATATCGGGTGCGCTCCGCGGACGGCACCTACCATACGGTCTTGGCGCGGGGCTACATGGAATCCGAGACCGCGGATCGTCCGCCCAAGATGTGCGGTGTCCTCCTCGATATCACGCGGCAGCAGGAGGCCGAAGAGGGGCTGAGGATCAGTCGGGAGCGTTATTATCAGCTTTTCCGCAGCATGGATCAGGGCGTGTGTGTCGTCGAGATAATATATGACAAGAACTCGGCGCCTTCCGATTGCCGCTATGTAGAAATAAATCCTGCTTTCGAAAAACACACCGGATTGCACGATGTGTGCGGCAAGACGTTTAGCGACGTGGTGCCGGATATTGAAAAATCGTGGACTCAGATTTATGCCGACGTTGCCAGAACCGGCCTGCCGGTTAGATTTGAACATGAATCGGCGGCGATGGGGCGCTGGTACGACGTCCAGGCATACCGGCTGGATGCCGACAGCAAGCTCGTTTCCATTCTCTTTACCGATATCACGAGCCGCAAGACTCACGAGAAAATCATTCTTGGTTACAATTTGAAGCTGGACCGGGAAGCGAATTACGACGCCCTCACCGGACTGCCGAACCGCCGGCTGTTCCAGGACCGGCTCGCACAGGAGATTCTCGCCAGAGAAAGGGACAGGCGCAGCGTTTACCTTTTATTTCTTGACCTTGATCATTTCAAGGAAGTGAATGATCTGCTCGGACACAGCATGGGTGATCTGTTGCTCAAAGAAATCGCTGCGAGGCTGCAGAGTTGCGTACGCGCGAATGACACGGTTGCCAGGCTGGGCGGAGATGAATTCACCATCGTACTCGTCGAGGACGCCGGATCGCATGTCGAACAGGTTGCGCAAAAAATCCTGCGCAGGGTGAGCGAAATATGCACGCTGGGGGCGGAGCATGTAAAGGTCAGCTGCAGCATCGGGATTACTGTTTATCCAAACGACGCAGCCAACCCGGAGGACCTGATTCGCAATGCGGATCAGGCAATGTATCTGTCCAAGACAAACGGACGCAATCAACTTACTTTCTTCGAGCATTCCATGCACGCCAAGGCGATGGAACGGCTGAAAATGATCGGCGAACTGCGCGAGGCGTTGCCGAGAAATGAGATTTCGCTCTACTTCCAGCCCATTGTGGACTTGTATACCGGCAAAATTACAAAGGCAGAGGCGTTAGTGCGCTGGTGTCACCCAAGGGAAGGAATTATTTTTCCTGGTAATTTTATCAGCCTGGCTGAAGAAACCGGCATTATTCACGAGCTTGGGGATTGGGTATTCAGGAACGCACTTGCTTGCGTTAAACGCTGGAAGCAGGAATTCGGTATCGATATCCAGGTCAGCATTAACAAGTCTCCAAAGCAGTTCCTTAAAAAAGGACATACGGAAGAGTGGGCGGAATTGCTCAGGAATAGTGGTGTCGCCGGGAATAACATAGTCGTCGAAATTACCGAAAGTGTCCTTATAAGCAATACCGCCGTGGTGTCGGAAAACTTGCGTCAGTTGCATCAGCTGGGCATGGAAATATCGATCGATGATTTCGGTACCGGCTATTCGTCGATGGGATATTTGAAGCGGCTCGATGCGAATTTCCTCAAAATTGATCAATCTTTTGTAAAAAATATGATGACCCTGCCGACGGATGCCGTGATCGTCGAGACAATCATCCTAATGGGGCACAAGCTTGGCCTGAAAATAATTGCCGAGGGCGTGGAAACCGAACAACAGAGAAAATGGCTTGAATCGAATCATTGCGATTATCTGCAAGGATATCTCTTCTCTGCCGCGCTGGAAGTTGATGATTTCGAAAGATTGTTGAAAGCCGATGCCTGGCCTTGATGCGGCCGTTTCGGGCAAATAAAGCGCATCCCAGACGCTGGAAACGACAACGCCAACCTGCATCGGTTGGCGTTGTTGTTTGATACTGTTCCTGGTGGCCCGAGGCGGAATCGAACCGCCGGTACAAGGATTTTCAACCATGTGGTCGAGCTTGTCGGGCGTTGACGAGTGCACACCAAGGTGTTATCGCGCGGCCATTTGTCCGACCCCGACAGCGTTTTCATATCATGCCAAACTGCATGGGAATACCTTGCTATGGCGTACTGGGCAGTGTGACTAGCAGGCGGCTGGTAGAATATTTTTCACTTGTAGGGAGGACGACAATGAAGCGAATTCGTGCATGGGCAGCGCAGGCGCCGGGCGCAGTGCTGGAAGCTTTCGAGTACGACGCAGGGCCACTGGGAGCCGAGGATGTGGAAGTCCAGGTGGAGCATTGTGGCGTTTGTCATTCAGACTTGTCGATGCTGGACAACGAGTGGGGCATTACCACCTATCCCTTTGTCCCGGGGCATGAGGCGATCGGCCGCGTCGTTGCGCTAGGCGCGGTGGCGCAGACCAAGGGTTTACAGATCGGCCAGCGCGTCGGCGTCGGCTGGAACGTGCGCAGTTGCCTGCACTGCCCAGCCTGCATCCGTGGCGATTTTCAGTTATGCGAGCGGGTCGAGGCAACCATCGTCGGCCACCATGGCGCTTTCGCCGACCGGGTGCGCGCGCACTGGATCTGGAGCGTTCCTATTCCGGACGCGCTCGCCTCCGGTAGTGCTGGACCGCTGTTGTGCGGCGGCATCACCGTGTTCGCGCCGCTGCTGCAGCTTCACGTCTCCCCGACCGCACGCGTGGCAGTGTTCGGCATCGGCGGTCTTGGCCATATGGCACTGATGTTTGCGAATGCCTGGGGCTGCGAAGTCACGGCCTTCACTTCATCGCCGAGCAAAGTGCAGGAAGCGCTGACGTTCGGTGCCCGCCATACCGCGTCGAGCCGTTCGGCGGCCGATATGCAGCGACTGGCCGGCAGTTTCGATTTCATCTTCATCACGGCCAATGCGACACTGGATTGGGATGCCGTGATCGGACTACTGGCACCCGGAGGCCGCCTTCACTTCCTCGGCGCCGTACTGGAGCCGGTACCGGTGCAGGTCATGAGCCTGCTGCTGGGCCAGAAAGCCGTTTCTGCGTCGCCGACCGGCAACCGCGCTCAGATCGACACCATGCTGAGCTTTGCTACGCACCACCACGTGGCGCCCAAGGTCGAGCATTTTCCGATGAGCCGGGTGAATGAGGCAATGGACCACCTGCGCGCTGGCAAGGCGAGCTACCGGATTGTGCTGGATGCCGACTTTGCCGAATGAACCGTAGCGGGTTGCGATGGCAGCAGGAAAGTTTTGCCCGCATCTTGTCTGCCGATAGTCGCCTTCCCCTACCAACAAAAACGCCAACCGTGCAGGTTGGCGTTTTGCATTCATCCATCTGCGTTGCGCTAAAAACGCATGCCGGCGGATTGTGGCAGCAGCAGGCTTGAGGATTGTTCAGCGCGGTCTCCACGACCCACGTCCGAGCGCCGGACTGCAGCACTGGCGTGCGCACCGGCAAGTGCGCTCAGAATCAGCTGGGTCGTCTCCGCCGGCGCATCCCAGTGCGGAAAATGGCCACAGCGATCGAACCAGTGTAGTTGAGCATCCGGGAACAAGGCCAGCGCGCGCTTGGCTTGACGCGGAAAGCAGACCCGGTCACGTCGTCCCCAGCCAATTACGAGCGGGTGCACGATGCTGTTGCGCGGAGCTCCTTGCTGCTCCTCGCCGTAGGCGAGCTGGGCCAGCAGTTCATCGAAAGCCGGCGAGGCCACATAGCTGCACAATTCATCGCTCACGGTGTCCGGCGCCAGCTTGGTCGGCCGGGCAGAAAATTGTGCCAGCAGCAAAGCGCGACCCAGCGGATTGGCGCAGACCGCCGGCAATACCGGGCGCAGCAGCCGCAGCAGCCGGATCGACAGGTAGATCGAGCTGAAGAACGCGTGACGCTCCCATCCCTGCCAGAAACCGCCTGGATTGAGCGCTACCACGCCGCCGACGATCCCACCGCGTCGCGCCAGCTCCAGCGCCAGCCGCGCACCCATCGAGCTGCCGACTGCATCGATGCCGCTCAAGCCATTGGCATGGAGGAAGGCGGCGGTCTCATCGGCCAGGGTGCGGATCGAGGTTTCGCCGGCCAGCTTCGGCGTCTGGCCAAAGCCGGGCAGGTCGACCGCGATGACTTCGCGCCTTGTGGCGAGATCAGCCAGAATTGGATTCCAGCTCTGCCAATGGCCGCCAAGGCCATGAAGCAGCAATACAGGCTTTCCGGTGCCGCGACGAATGTAATGCATGGTCGAACCTCCCCATCGCACGGGTGTGCGTATTCTGCAAGCGTACCGCAGCGGGCATAACGACTGCGTTCGTTAGGAATCCGTGTCCAGAGCAACAACGCTACCTTGGCGCTTTCATGTCGTCCATTCCCTTTCGACGATGGCCAGCCTGGCTCGACAGGCTGGCCTATGTGCGGACCTGCTAGCGCATGCGGGCCAACAGCGTGGTCTTTTGCTTGCGCGCCTGCGAGATATGGTCGAGATCGTGCGGCCGCTGAAGCCGACTCGTTGAGCGGGGACGGAAGGTCCGGAAATGGAGCGGACACAAGGCCTGTGGAATCCAACAACAAAAAACGCCATCCAGTGAAGGTTGGCGTTTCGTGAGGGATGTTCTTGGTGGCCCGGGGCGGAATCGACCCATCGACACAAGGATTTTCAATCTTTGCGCCGCGTCAGCCGCCACACTAGCATTTTGCTGGACCAAGGTGCCCGAACCGCCAGCACGTTTTGCCATGGTGCGATGCCGATACAACACGCCGGCAGACAGCTGGCGCATCGCGCAGCAAGTCTACTGGCTGCTTTCAGTACAGAGAAACGGATGAGACGAGGTCTCTTCTTCCCGCAGCGGTTTCAGCTACGCCCATCCCCTCCTGAGTTCAATCCGACAAGACCGGCGAAAGCGATCCGGTTGTTGGCTGCATCAAGTTTCGCCTTCAGTTTCAGCATGGCTCTGCGGCTCGCTCGCCGCTGGCGGGACCGCGATGATATTTTTTTAAAGGCTAGCAAGGGGGGCAGACGGTCAGGTTACTTCGTGAAGCTGTGCTGGCGCGTAACCGAGATGCTTCGGTAGCCGGCATTGTGGAAGGCAATGCTGGTGCCACATGCACGAACCGCAGGCTTCGTCTTCTTGACGCGCTTGCACAGCGATAGCGGGGACTGCTGCCATGCTGTGCTGTTGACGTTGTCAAAGGGGACAGATTCGGCGAGCGCTTGTTGCAGGAACGTTGACGTTTTGGTGTAAGGCGGTACTGCCTTGGCCAAAGGCACCGCCCTATTTTCACTTGCCACTGCTCACTTCTGATAACGCACATGAAATCAGAGAACAATCGACGGGTCGACAAAGCGCAGATGACGTTGCTTGACCCAGACCCGGGCACCTTGGTTGCCGGCTAATGCAGCAAGTCGGCCACCGCATGGCAAGCGCATCCACGACATGGCGTGCAGATGGTCGCCGGCGTCCCAGAAGTCGCCCGCCAGTACGAGCAGCTCGGCACCACCGGGGTAGTTAAGCTGCACCTGCGCTCCTGGTTCCCAGTACTCAAGCTGGACGGTTTCACGTTCATCTTCGAACAGCGGTGTGACCGCGACGCCGCGGCGCAGCTGATCGCCGATCTTCCCCATCTTGTTCATGTCGACGATGACATGCGTACGGTCCTCGGGTGCGAATTGCCAGAGTTTGACGAAGATGATGCAGCCTTGTGCAGAACCTGGCGTATGCCGGCTGGTAGGGGGATTTCGAATGTAGGAGCCAGGTGGGTAGTCCCCGTGTTCGTCCTGAAACACGCCCTCAAGCACGATGAACTCCTCGCCGCCGCCATGAGTGTGCGCAGTAAATTGACTTCCTGGTGCATAGCGCACGATAGTGGTGGCACGCGCGACTTCAGCGCCGATTCGGTCCAGCATCCGGCGCTGGACCCCGGCTACAGGGGAATCCACCCACGCCATGGACGCACCGTGCAAGACGACGCGCAGCGTGAAATCGGCATTAATATTCATGGGTTGATCCTGTCGTTGTCCTACGATGAATGAATCGATTACGAACCGGTTGATTAAACGCCCGTACCACCCATGCTGGCGCGCTTGGCCATGCGGGCGCGCCAGGCGAGCAGTGCATTGCTGTCGGCCAGAATAGTGATCTCGGCGAAGTCTGCGAACGACAGGCCGACGAACAGCGTAATGTCGGCAACCGAAAAATTCTCACCAGCGGCAAACGGCTGATTGGCCAGCAGACCGTTAAAGTAATACATGCCCGACAGCGCCCGCTCATGCTGCTTCATGCCCCATTCCTTGTTCTGGTAGAGCTCCAGCGCGCCCAGTCCCGGCGTAGCGTGATTGAAATACGCGCCCACTGCGTCCATGACACCTTGCTCCGCGCGACGCTACATCATGTGGATCACGGCCCGTTCCTTGGCAGTCGTGCCGGTCAAAGAGATTCCGTCGAAGGCGTGGTCTATATGTTCGGTGATGGCCGAGCATTCGCTGATGAAGGTGCCATCGTCGAGCTCGAGGACCGGCACGGACGCGCTCGGGTTCTTGCTCACGAACGCGGGGAGGCGATGTTCACCTTTCATAACGTCTACATGCACGAACTGTATCTTGTCAGTGGCCCCTTTTTCAGATAACGCGATTCGAACATAGCCAGATCGGCTTGCTTGAGTATGTCTTCTATGCCGATGCTGGCGCTGGCGATGTAATCTCGCCGCAGCGGTAAGGCTGCCCGAGTGCACCGCGCAATGTGAGCGCTTGATGCTTGGCGTTGGCGGCGCAGGCTTGCGGTGTGCTGCCGAGTTGTTCGAGGATGACTAGGAACGCGATCCCCTATTAATTCTCCCGCCTAATGATTAGGCAGGCGAGTAGAACACGTGGGTCAATTTTCGTTTGGCGTCAACACGCTCCAGCAAAGTCGATTTGGTGGGACGCAAGTTTGCCTCGCTGGGGACGTCAGTGTAATCCGCAACGATGCATGGGGCGCTGTGGAATGAGCGAGAATTTGCAGCGGTGTGGACCGGACCGGACACGAGGACTACGATCCTCAGAAACGACAACGCCCACTTCCATGAGTGAGCGTTGCGTGAACGATGTCCTTGGTGGCCCGGGGCGGAATCGAACCACCGACACAAGGATTTTCAATCCTCTGCTCTACCAACTGAGCTACCAGGCCAAGGCGGCGATTCTAGCATGAAGTCCCAGCTCGTCTATAGTTTTCGAGAAGCGAACCGTCTCGGCGCGTTTGCCGCGTGTGCCGCCGGCGCGTGCCCAGGTCGCCGATGGTCCCGGGCCGCGGCGGGGGAGCATTCATCGGTTCCCGGTAGCGGCCAATCCGGCGCCGGCAGGCACCGCACGCATTCCACAGGTTTTCATTCAACACGACAGCAGGGCAGGCCCGGCGAACAGTGCAGGATATGCACACAGCGCCCAAAATCCAAATTATGTTCACATAATTAGCTCAACAACAATATAAAATTTTTAACAAAATGCCGCAATTCTTTTGTTTCCAAGGATATAGTTATTGATAACCGGATCTGATGCCGGGGAAAGAAACGATGCACCTATCGAAGTACATTTTTCTGAGAGACAAACACATGCCAAGCCCCGTATTCAAGCTGCCCGGCGTCCTTGCCATTGCGGCATTCGCGCTGAGCGGTTCGGTTTTTGCCGCCGGACAGGAATTCCAGACCGTCCATAAGGACAAGGTCACCGGCAGGATCCGCAATGCCACTGCCGCTGAAGCCAAGCAATTGCATGACCTGCACGCCGCCGACCTCGCCGCGCGAAAAGCCGCGCGCCAGGCCGAAGGTGCGCCGGCCACGGGTGTCGTGCGCCTGCAGCAGAACGGCATCGCTGCAGCCCACGTCGATGAAGAATCGATCATGTACTCGGTGATGCGCCGCAACGCGGACGGCAAACTCGAGTTTGATTGCGTCCATGGCAGCCATGCCGCCGAAACCGCCCTGAACAGCCCAGTCAGCACGCATTCCAAGGAGCAACAGCATGAAGTCCAGTAAGCGTCCTAGCCTGACACTGGTGGCTGCGGCCCTGGTCCTGTCATGCACCGCCGCAGGCTACGCCCAGGCGGCTGCGACGGTCGTCATCAACAACCTGAACGCGCCTGGCGTCGGCTTCAACGATCCGACGCCGGTCACGCCTGTCGGCGGCAATACCGGCACGACCCTGGGCCAGCAGCGGCTGATCGCGTTCTCGCACGCCGCCAATATCTGGGGCGCCACGCTGACCTCGTCGGTACCGATCGTCATCAATGCGCAATTCGTTCCCTTGTCCTGCACCGCTACCGGCGCCGTGCTCGGCAGTGCCGGCGCCACCCAGGTGTTCGCCGACTTCCCTGGCGCACCGAAGGCCGGCACCCTCTACTCGTACGCACTGGCCAACAAGCTGTACGGCAGAGAGATTTCGGACAAACCGGGCGGCCAGATCAATGCCCGGTTCAATTCCGAGCTGGGTAAACCGAATTGCCTGGCAGGCAGCTCGTTCTACCTTGGCCTGGACGCCAACGAAGGCAGCAATATCGACTTCGTTGCTACCCTGCTGCACGAAATGGGCCACGGCCTGGGCTTCCAGACCTTCACCAGTGGCCTAACCGGCGCCCGCTTCGCCGGCTACCCATCGGTCTGGGACCACAACCTGCTCGACAACACGACCAACAAATTGTGGACCGAGATGACCAACGCCGAGCGCGCCGCGTCGGCCCTCAAGCCGTCGGGCCTGTCCTGGACCGGTGCGAATGTCACCGCGGCCGTGCCCTCGGTACTGACCGCCATGCCCCAGCTGCGCATCGTCGGTGTCGGCGCCACCTCGCCGGCGGGCGACCTGTACCCGGTCGGCGAAGCCGATTTCGGTCCGAAGCTGGACAAGTCGCCGCTGACCGGCCAGGTTGCCCAGGTCGCCCTGCAGGCGGACAGCCCGGGTTCGGCTTGCACGCCATTCAATGCAGCCAATGCCGCAGCCGTTCGCCGCAACATTGCCCTGGTCAGCCGTGGCAGCTGCGGTTTCGCCGTCAAGGTCAAGAACGCGCAGAACGCCGGCGCGATCGGCGTGATCGTGGCCGACAATGCACCGGGTCCGGTCACGGGCCTGGGCGGTGCCGATCCTTCGATCACGATCCCGGCAGTGCGCGTGACGCAAGCTGACGGCGCGCTCATTGCCGCCAGCCTGACCCAGGCGAATGGCAGCGTGGCCGGCACGGTAGCCAAGTTCGAGCGCTCGAAGACGGCGATCTCGGGCACGGACGCGCAGCGCCGCATCACGATGTTCACGCCGAATCCATTCCAGCCAGGTTCGTCGGTCTCGCACTACAACACGACCGCCACGCGCAACCAGCTGATGGAGCCGTCGATCAGTTCCAACCTGTCGCACTCGGTGACGGCGCCGATCGACCTGACGATGGAATTGTTCAAGGACATCGGCTGGTAATCGTCGTTCATCGAGGCATCGCGCAACGCCGCCTGTTCGCAGGCGGTCGACGAGATGCCCACTTTCCACACCCTGCCAGTGACGAAACTCGCAGGGTGTGTTTGCTTCGGGGGCGCTCATCTGCCTCTCCTGTGCGCGTCCAACCCAGGCCCTGCCGCGCCGGAAATGCGGCTGCAAGCGAGCGGCGACTTCTATGCGTGCGGCGCCACTGCCGTTGTCGCGACCGATGCCAGCCAGGGCCGCAGCCCGTCGATCGCTTCTTCCTTCGACTTCGCTTCGATCTCGATCCAGGGAGCCCCGGCATAGCAGGCCGGCATCGTATCGATCAGGTCGGCATGCTGGCGGTCGTTGAAACCGCTCTTTCCGTTCGAGATATGCACCAGCTGATGGGCGGGTTCGGCCCAGGTCTCGCGGGCTTTGAGGAACATTTCCTGCACGCTTGCATGGTCGTAGCTGGGCAAGTCTTCATGGACGACGTGGTGATGAGCGTCGAACACCATCGGCACGCCGCTGCGCATGCAGATGGCGTGGATCTCGGCGGCGCTATACGCATATTCGTCGTTTTCCAGGCCGAGCCGGCAGCGGATCGCGTCGGGCAGGCTGGCGATGCATTCGACGAGCGCATCGGCCCGGTTCGCCTTGCCGCCGTGGATTTCCAGCAAAGCCCAGGGCGAGCGCGGCTGCGCCAGCAAATCCATGATGTCGGCATGCATTTGCAGGATGGTGATGCTGTTGGCGACGACGCTTGGAGAATCCGAACTGAGCACGACGAACTGGTCCGGATGCATCACGAGCCGGATGCCGGCCTCGAGCGCACGCTTGCCCGTGCGCGCCAGGCTCGTCGCCAGCGTTTGCAGGATCGCCAGCCCTGCGGGCGTGTCGGCGAAGGGGAAGATCGACGAGGGCATGCGGTATAGCGAGATCCCTGCGCGCTCGCAATAGCGCAGGGCATCGTCCAGTGTCTGCAAGTTGTCCCGATAAATGTCTTCCAGCGTCTTGCTTTGTCCCTCGGGCGACTGCGCATGCAGGCGCGTGCGCGTCACCGTCCGGTAGCGGATATCCTTGGAAACAGTAATGCAAACCAGACCCAGATGCGGCATGCGAACCTCGCGAAAGTAACGGACAGGTAAAGGAAAAGTATAGGCCGAAGCGTTTCGTGCCCGGATTCAGTTGACACTTGGAATTGCTGGTCCCGGAAAGCACAAGGCCACCGTCCCCGGTAGTGGCGGGACGGTGGCGGGACGGTGGCGCGTCGGGCGGGCGTGCCGCTGCGTCCGGCGACGCCGCGCGCAGGCTGGCGAGTTACTTCGGCATGATGACCGAATCGATGACGTGGATGACACCGTTGTCGGCGGCGATGTCGGTCTTGACGACCTGCGCCTTGTCGACCATGACCTTGCCGCTCATGGCGCTGACCTTGAATGCGCTGCCTTCGACGGTTTTCACCATGCCCGGCTTGACGTCTGCCGCCATGACCGAGCCCGGCACCACGTGGTAAGTCAGGACCTTGGTCAGCGCTGCCTTGTCCTTCAGCAGCGCGTCGAGCTTGGCTTTTGGAATCTTTGCAAATGCGGCGTCGGTCGGCGCAAACACGGTGAACGGGCCTGGGCCCTTGAGCGTGTCGACCAGGCCCGCTGCCTGCACGGCGGCGATCAGGGTGTTGAAACTGCCGGCCGATTTGGCGGTATCGACGATGTCGGCGGCCTGGGACGAACCGATGGCAAAGGCGAGGGGAAGTGCGAACAAGATTTTTTTCATCTGAGACTCCTGGCAGTAGATGGCCGATTCACGATTGAACCGGGATGAAGCTAATTTAGGTGCGATCGCGCGCTTTGTCTAAGGTTTGTCGCTATATAATTGACCATTGACGGGACAAAATTGGGACATTAGCTATGAATCTACCGCAAAGAACTGATCAAGAACGCATCATGTACCGCAGCGGCGCCGCTGCCCGCCTGGCGGGCTTGCCAGTGGAGACCCTGCGCATCTGGGAACGCCGCTACAGCCTGTCCGACGCCGAGCGCTCCGAGCATGGCCAGCGCCTGTATACGGCCGAGCAGGTGGCGCGGCTGGGCCTATTGAAACAGCTGGTCGACCAGGGCCATGCGATCGGCGTGCTGGCCGGGCTGGCGCGCGAGCAATTGCAGGCCATGCTTGCGGCCGGCGCCGGCGATGCGCGTCTGGGAAGCGGTCCACTGCGCGTGGCGCTGGTCGGGCCGAGCCTGGCGCGCCGGGTGGCGGCCGAGCGCCAGAACCTGGGACTCGAGGTGCGCGCCAGCTGCGGCCGCATGGAGCAGGTGGCCGATCTCAGCATAGCGGGCGCCCAGGTGCTGGTGGTCGAATTGCCCGAAATCGACGACAACGTCCTGCCGCTGCTGGCGGCGGCACGCGAGGCGGCCAACGTGCCGGCCACGGTCGTGCTGTACCGCTTCTGCGCCAGCGCCACCATCCGCGCCTTGCGCGCGCAGGGTTGCCTGGTGGCGCGCATGCCGTCCGACCTGGGAGAACTCTCGCTGCTGTGCCGCTCGGCCCTGGCCGGACAGCGCCTGCCGCTGCAGGATGCGGCAGCCGTGCCGGTTGCGCCGCCCCGTTTCGACGAAGAGGCGCTCGCTTCCATTACCGCCGCCGGCAACCGCCTTGCCTGCGAGTGCCCGCGCCACCTGTCGGATTTGCTGTTGATGGTCGGTAGTTTCGAGCGCTACAGCGCCCAGTGCGCCAACCGCAATCCGCAAGACGCGCGCCTGCATATGCAGCTCGAACTGGCCGCAGGCCAGGCGCGGGTCTTGCTCGAAGGCGCGATGACGGCGCTGGCGATCGCCGAGGGCTTGCCGCTGCCGCCGGCGCGCGAGTGAAGCGCGCCGGGCCGGCTGGCGCTGGCGGCGCGGGCCGCTCCTTGCTATGCTTCGTGCCACCAGCGCCGGTTCGTCCGGCGCACCTGACTATTATGGAGCGCCGACATGGCATCGTTGCAGGACCAATTTCTCAAAGCCGGCCTGGTGAACAAGAACAAGGCAAAACAGCTGCAACAGGACAAGAGCAAGCAAAAGAAGATCGAGCGCCGCACCGGCACCGAGAGCGTCGACGAGGCCAAGCTGGCCGCGGCCGAGCTGCAGCGCAAGAATGCCGAGCGCGCGCGCGAACTCAATGCCCAGCGCGACGCCGCCGCCCGCCAAAAGGCGATCATGGCGCAGATCGTGCAAATGGTGCAGCAAAACCGCCAGAGCAAGGGCAATGGCGACGTCGCCTACAACTTCACTCACGGTTCCAGGATCGAGCGCATCCATGTCTCGAACGCGGTGCAGCAGCACCTGATGGCCGGACGCCTGGTCATCGTGCGCCTGGGCGAGCATACCGAGCTGGTGCCGCGCGTGATTGCCGACAAGATCGAGGAGCGCGATGCCACGCTGGTGGTGCGTGTCAAGAAGAACACGGCGGCGCTCGAGGAAGACGATCCGTACGCGGCCTTCCAGATTCCGGACGATCTGATGTGGTGATCGCTGCCCCAACAGGCGCGATGCAAGGGCCACTGCGCGGTGGCCTTGTCGCTCAATGGTGCAGCGGCGTGCCCGCTGCCGCCTGGCCCGGCGGTTCCGGCTGGAAGGCGCGCTCGGCCGCGGCGGTATCCTGGAAGCTCTGGAACTTGGCCACTTTGCCGTCGCGCATCGTGAACACGTGTACCCAGGGGCTGTCGTAGCTGCGCCCGGTTTGCCGGCACAGCCAGGTCGCCTCGCCGGTGACGACCACTTTGTCGCCTTCGGCAACGACTTCCTTCGGTTCGAAGCGCAAGGTCTCCACCGCGAGGTCCAGGGTCTGGAAGAATCCGGCGATCTCGGCAATGCCGTCGTAGCGGCCGGCGAAAGGCACGTTCTCCACCTCCGGCTCGATCCAGACCGCGTCGTCGTGGCAGCGTTCGAGCAGGTGCGTAATGTCACCGTTGCGGAACATCTGATAGCCTTCCATTACCACCCGCTTGTTTTCCTGTACGTCCATGGCAGCTCTCCTTGGTCAGTCCTTTGAGGGTAGTGCGCGGCGCCGGGAAGTCAAGGCGGGACCAACCCATATCAAGGAGCGCTCATGACGAACACATTCAAGGCAGGCGACAAGGTGCAATGGCATTCCCCGCAGGGCACGGTGACGGGCACGGTCAAGAAGAAGCTGACCGCGCCCACCGACATCAAGGGGCACCATGTCGCGGCATCGAAAGAGAACCCGGAATACCTGGTGGTGAGCGACAAGACCGGGGCGGAAGCGGCGCACAAGCCGCAGGCCTTGACGAAGGCGTAGGGCAGGCCGCCGACCTCCGGATGTGCTCAGGGATGGTTTCGCCGGGACTGGTTTCGCCGAGCACGGCAGCCTGCTTCAGCCTTGCAAGGCGCGCACCATGCTTGCCGCTTCACCGAAGCGCAGTTCGCCGATGAGCTCGGCCACGCCGGCAAACTCCGCGTGAACGACGCCGGCCGGGCGCTGTTCAACGAGATCGAGTGCGCGCAGATTGCCGCTGTCAAGCAGGGGCAGCAAGGCTGCGAGCCAGGCGTCCCGGTCGATGCCGTGGGCCGGAGCAGGCGCCGTTTCGGGAGCCCGGACCGGTTCGAGGGGCAAGGCTTGCTCGATCTGCAGGATGGCGGCGCGGATGAGTCGCTCGAATTCCGGGGCGGGGACGGGCGCTCCCGGGGCGCCGGTACGGCACCGTCGTTCCTCGGCGAGCAGGCAGCTTGCCAGGCGCTGCGCGCCGATCATCAAGGCCAGGCCGCGGAACATGTGAAACTGGGCAGCCCTCGCCGACAAGTCATTTTCCGGCTGCGCCAGGCTGTCGACGAAGGTCCGCGCTTCGCGCCGGAACCGGCCCAGCATCTGGCGATACAAGGGCACGTCGCCTTTCATCCTGCGCAGCGCCGCGGCAAGGTCGGTATCCCGGCCGCTGCCGTCCGGCGCCTCCTTCGGCCGGACGACGGACGCGGCGCCGCGGCGCTCGACCACTTCGATCACGCGTGCGACGACCTCGTCGATGTCGAACGGTTTCGCGACATGGGCATCCATGCCCGCGGCCAGGCAGGCCGCTATGTCGTCGCTGGAAACGTTTGCCGTCATCGCCAGGACAGGCAGGCTGGCGCCCTGCCGCGTCTGGCGCAGGCGGCGCGTCGCTTCCAGGCCATCGATGTCCGGCATCTGCATGTCCATCAATACGGCGGCATAGGCCGCGCCATGCCGCGCAGCCAGCGCGACCCCCTCGGCGCCGCCTTCGGCCAGATCCACGCTGGCGCCTTCGGACTGGAGCAATTCGAAGGCCACTTGCCGGTTCAGTTCGTTGTCCTCCACGACCAGCAGGCGCATGCCGGCCAGCGGCAGTGCGCGCGACGCTACGGCAGGCGTCGACTGCGCGTCGGCGTCGGGATGAATGGCTTGCAGCAAGGCGCGTTGCAAGTCGGCCAGCATCACCGGCTTGGCGAGGAAGCCGCGGACGGTGGTGCCGCCCTCGTGCATGGCTGCGGACAAGCCGTCGGCGCCATAGGCGCTGACGACGATGACGGGCGTGGCCGTCGCCGGATCGGCCGCCAGCGCGGCGGCCGCTTCGAACCCGTCCATGCCCGGCATGCGCAAGTCCATCAGCACGGCGCGATAGGGTGCCGCGCTCGACGCCGCCCGCCGCACCATGTCCAGGGCCGCAGCCGCATCCGCCGCGGTATCGGGGTGGCAATCCAGGGCTTCGCAGAGCCTGGACAGGATTTCGCGCGATGCGGCGTTGTCGTCGACGATGAGTAGACGGGCGCCTGCCAGGGCGCTGGCCGCCGCGGCGGCCGGCAGGGAGGGGGAGGCCTGCCACGCAAAGTCGGCATCGAACCAGAAGCGGCTGCCGCGGCCAGGCTCGCTCTCGACCTTGAGCTCGCTGCCCATCAACTCGACCAGCCGCGCACTGATCGCCAGTCCCAGGCCGCTTCCGCCATAGCGGCGGGCGACGGATGCCTCGGCCTGGGTGAAGCTGTCGAAGATCGCGGCCTGCTGATCTGGCGGGATGCCAATGCCGGTGTCGCTCACGCTCACCCGCAGGCGGATCCGGTCATCTGTCTTCGCCAGCACCTCCAGCGCGACGATCACATGCCCCTCCCTGGTGAACTTGAGCGCGTTGCCGGCAAGGTTGACCAGCACTTGCTGGATCCGCAAGCGATCGCCGACCAGGACCGCAGGGACGCCGGCCGCGATGTCGAACAAGACCTCGACCGGGTCGCCTACGCTGTTGCCGATCAGGATACCTGCCAGTTCGCGCAATACCGGCTCGGGTTCGAAAGGATGCAGGTCCAGCGCCAGCTTGCCGGCGCCGATGCGCGAAAAGTCGAGTATGTCGTTGAGCAGCGACAGCAGCGCCTTGCCGGCGTAGGCCGCCTTGTCCACGTGGTCGCGCTGGCTGGCCGTCAGGTCGCTGCGCCGGATCAGTTCGAGCATGCCCAGCACGGCGTTCATGGGGGTGCGGATTTCGTGGCTCATGTTGGCCACGAACTGGCTCTTGGCCATGCTGACCTGTTCGGCCGCGCGCGTCGATGCCAGCAGGTTCGCTTCGTTTTGCTTGCGCTGGGTGATGTCGATGGCCACGCCCAGGTATCCCAGCAACTGGTGATCGTCGTCGCGCATCGGCGTCACGCTCAGCGACACCGGCAGCCGGGTTCCATCCTTGCGCACATACGTCCATTCGCGCGTCTCCGCCCCGGTCTGCTCCGCGATGCGCACGAAGGTACGGAAGCCGTCGACCGGCTCGCCGAGCTGCGCGCTCAGTTCCTCGCTGCGCCGCCGCACTTCTTCGGGCACATGGAGCAGGGCGGGGGTGGCGCGCCCGACCATGTCGATGGCGGCATGGCCGGTCATGCGCTCGGCGCCCGAATTGAACACCGTGATGAGTCCATCCGGATCGGTGGCGATCACGGAAATTTCGGATGCCGCATGCAGCACGCTGCTGAACAGGGCGCTCATGTGGCGCAAGGCCGCGTCCGCTGCCACGCGGGAGGTGACGTCCGAGCGCAAGCCGACGTAGCGTTCAATGACGCCGTGCTCGTCGAAGTAGGGCGAAATGACGGTGTCGAACCATTTCAGGCTTCCATCCGCACTGCGGTTGCACACCAGGCCGTTCCAGGTACGGCCAGCCGCGATCGTCTCCCACATGCGCGCCCAGAAAGCGGCATCGTGCATTCCCGACCTGAGCAGACGATGGTCCTGCCCGATCAGCTGTTCGCGCCGATACCCCACCACTTCGCAGAAATTATCGTTCACCTCCATGATGCGACCGTCGGCATCGGTGACCGAATACAGCATTTCCTCGTTAATCGTCCGAATGAGCACGTCGTTCTGCCGTAATGCCGACGCCAGCGCAGTGCGGCTGGCGACGATATCGGAGACGTCGTGCACGATCACGTAGAAGCCGCGCACCCCCTGCGGGCCATGGTCCGGCAGGTAGGTTGCCAGCGAGTGGCGCACCGTGCCGTCCGGGCTCGGGATGGCGCGCTCGAATACCTGGGTATGCCCGCGCAGGGCGGCGTCGATATGCGGATGATTCATGGCATACAGTTCCGCTCCCAGCAGTTTCTGCATGGACTTGCCGACGATCTGCACCGGTGAAGCACCGAACCATTTGCTGTAGGCCTGGTTTGCGAAGCGGTTCACCTGGTCGCGGTCCCAGTAACCGATCATCGACGGCACGGCATCGAGGACGGTACGCAAATCGCGCCGCGCCGCCTCCAGCTCGCTGGTGCGCTCGCGCACCTGGCGCTCCAGCGAACTGTTGAGGCTGCGCACCTCGTCCTGGGCGGCCACCAGTTCCGAGATATCGCGCACCGTGGCCGACGCGCCTGTCACCGTGCCGTGCGCATCGCGCAAGGGGACCGCGGTGAGCGAGACCGCGAACTGGCTGCCGTTGCGGCGGCGCATCAGCGCATGCGCGATCGAGATGGCCTCGCCCGCGAATACCGTGTCCAGCGCGAGTCGTTCCTGCGCATGCTGGTTCACGGGAACGGTCAAGGCCGCCAGCGGCTGCCCGAGCGCCTCGGCGGCCGGATAGCCGAAGATCAGGGCCGCACCCGGGTTCCAGCTGGTGACCCGTCCCTGCCGGTCCAGGCCGATGATGGCATCGATCGAGGCGTCGACCATCCCCGCCAGCTTGGCCTGGCTGGCGTGCAGGCGGAGCCTGCGCTCGCGTTCGAGCAGCTTGGCGGCCACCAGCGCACTGCACAGCAGCGACACCAGCACCCCCGCGGCGCCGGCATAGGCGGGACGCACCAGGCGCAACTGCGCTACGAACGCGGGCGACGGCTGGAAGCTGGCCGACCACTTGCGTCCCATCACCTCGATCGAGCGCCGCGTCGCCGCCGCCGCGGCCTCCGACGTTCCCGTGGCGTAGAACGGGACCGGCGTTGCGCCCGTGACGTCGGTCAGCGTCAGGCGGCCGCTGGGAAGGTGGCCCAGCCGGTCCAGGATCTCGCCCATCACCAGCGGCGCATAGGTCCAGCCCGTGACCTCGGCCCGCGACGCACCATACACCGGCAACAGCATCAGGAACGACTGGCTCGGCTTGCTGCTTGCCTGCATCAGGGTAATGGGGCCGGTGAGCGTCGCCGTGCCGCTGCGCATGGCGGTTTGGGCCGCGATGCGGCGCTCCCGTTCCGATCCGATATCGAGACCGATGGCCTGGCGGTTCGCCTCGAACGGCTCGATCAGTTCGATGACATAGTGTTCCCCGTCATGCGGCTGGAGCTGGCGGATCCGGAAGTCCGGCCATCCGGCGCGGCGCCTGTCCACCAGGTATTGCCGCGTGTCTTGCGGCGCGACACGCCGGATAAAGCCGAACCCGCGTGCTCCGGGGAACTCGGTCGCATAATTGCGTGAGCTACTGTAGCGGGCGAAGCGGGCACGGTCCATGCCGTCGATTCCCGTGACCGCCAGCACGCCGCGCGCGCTCAGCAGGCCATAGGTATAATTGCGCAGCAGCGTCTCGGTGCTGTCAAGCACTTTTGCGAGCGCTTCCTGCGCGGCACTGGCCACGGCATGTTCGTTGTAAAGCGTCAACTGGTGCGTTCCCAGGCCGGACAGCGCCAGCAGCGTCGCCAGTACCGCAAGCGGCACGCGGATCCAGTAGGGCGTTGCCTTCATGGACATCGGCTCTCCAGTAGTTGCCGGAACGCGGGCAGCGGCATCGGACGCCCGTAGAAATATCCCTGGGCGGTACGGCAGCCGAGCGCCGCCAGCGTCTCGGCCTGGCCGGCATCCTCGACCCCTTCGGCCACCAGCTGCAGTCCCAGGCCCTGCGCCATTTGCACGATGGCGGTGATGATGGCCCGGTCGCTGCGGTCGACCAGCAAATTGCGCACGAAGTGCTGGTCGATCTTCAAGACATCGATCGGAAAGCGCTTCAAGTAGCTGAGGCTGGAATAACCGGTACCAAAATCGTCGATGGCAATGAGCACGCCATGGTCTTTCAGCCATTCCATCGCGGTGCGGTGGTGCTCGAGCTGGTTGACGAGCGTTCCTTCCGTGATTTCCAGCTGCAGCAGTCCGGCTGGAAGTCGGGTGCGTTCCAGGATGTCACTCACCCTGCCTGCAAACGTGTCTTCAGTTAATTGTCGTGGCGATACGTTGACTGCCACGCTAATGCCTGCACCGCAGGACTGCCACAGCTGCGCGGCACGGCAGGCTTCCTCTAGCACGAATAGACCCAATTCGACGATAAGTCCGCTTTCCTCGGTGCCCGCGATGAAGTCGGCGGGACCGACCAGCACGCCATCGCCCCGTCTCCAGCGCACCAGCGCTTCGGCACCGACGATGGCGCCCGTGAGCAGGTCCACCTTCGGCTGGTAATACACGTCGAAAGCACGCGTTTCCATGGCGTGCTGCAAGGAGCGCTGCAAGGCCATGCGCGTGCGCAGGCTTTCTTCGATGTCATGCGAATAGAAGCGCCAGCAGTTGCGGCCTTCCCGCTTTGCGCGGTATGCGGCGCTGTTGGCATGGCTGTAGAGTTGCTCGACATCGACGCTGTCGTCCGGGAACAGGGCGATCCCGATGCTTGCCTTGAGCGTGAAGGTGTGCTCGCTGACGTGAAAGGGCTCGGCCAACACCTGCCGGACGCGTTGACAGAACTGGTTGACTTCGTCGACATGCCTGACTTCGCTCAGCAGGACGAGGAACTCGTCGCTTCCCTCGCGGCTGAGCGTGTCGGTGGCGCGCAGGATCCCCCGCAGGCGCTGGGCGAGCGACTGCAGGATGGAGTCGCCGTCGCTGTAGCCTGCGCTGGCATTGATCATCTTGAAATCGTCGACATCGATGGTGAGCAGGGCGATGCGGGCACCGTGCCGGCGTGCTGTCTGCAGCGCTTGCTCGCAACGGTCGCGCAGGAGCATCCGGTTGGGCAGATTGGTCAAGGGATCATGGTTTGCCAGGTGCGTCATCTTGACCGCCATGGCGCGCGTTTCGCTGACGTCGTGGAAAACGATGATGGCCCCGCGCACAATGCCTGCATGGTCGCGGATCGGCGCGGCCGAATCTTCGACCGCAAAGTGGCGGCCGTCGCGGCGGCGCAAGCAGCAATCCAGGGCCATGCCCACGATGCGCTGCTCGGCCAGCGCAAGCCTGACCGGATTGCGTGTCGTTGCCCCGCCGATGCCAAGGGTAAGGGGCATGATCTGCTCGATGGGCTGGCCGCAGGCCTCGCTGTCGAGCCATCCGGTCATCGATTCGGCAATCGGGTTGCAAAATGTCACGAGGCCTGCCATATCGGTGGCAATCACGGCGTCGCCGATGGAATGGAGGGTGATGCGCATGCGTTCCTGCTCGTCGCGCAGGGCCAGCTCCGCACGGCGCCGGGGCGTGACGTCGGTAATGAGCAGCAGGTAGCCTTCCGCCACGCCATGCTCGCGCTGGCAAACCAGCGCTGCCTGGCCGAAAATCGGCTCGCCGTCGGGGCCGGGCAGTTCGAGGTCGAACGTGGCCGCGTCGCCGCTCGCGTGCGCCGCCTCGATCCAGGGCGCCAGCTGCGGCCAGACGGCAGGACCGGCGACGTCGGCGAGCATGCGCCCGCGCAGCTCCGCGGCCGAGGCGCCGAACCATAAGCCCGCACGGTCGTTGCAGAACAGGTTGCGCAAGTCCCGGTCCCACTGCGCCACGAAGGCGGGCAGGTGGAAGAGCACCGTTTCCAGATCGCGCTGCGCGCGCGACAACTGGCGTTTCGCCATGCTCAATTCCAAGAGATTTTCGACACGTGCCCGTGCCACGACCTGATCGAGGGGCTTCTGAAGGAAGTCGATCCCGCCCGCGCGCAAGGCGGACAATTCCTGATGGGCATGGCTAGTGATGAACATGACCAGCGCATCGTCGAGCAATGCCTGTGCACGCAATGCCGCCAGCACTGCGTAGCCATCCATTCCCGGCATATCGATATCGAGCAGGATCAGCGCGGGACGCAGCTTCATTGCCTGGTCCAGGGCGCCCGGCCCGTCGATCGCGAAGTGCATGTCCGCCAAGCCTGCCAGGGCCTTGCGCAGCATCTGGATATTCGATGGCTGATCGTCGACGATCAGGATCGACGGGCGCATATTGGCCAGGAACCGGGGCGCGGTCGTCGAATTACTGTCGGAGTGCGGCATGCGTGGATTGCGCTTGCAGGATCGCATCGGGAAAGGGATGCGAACGATGGTAGCACCTTGCGAAGCGCTACGGCAATGCCTAAGTTATTTCCGATTTTCAACCCCTTACTGCACGCGCGAAGTGGGTGTGCTAGCATGGCTTCAGACGGTATGTTTTGAAACGATATCAATCCAATGAGCTCCCCACCCGGCCAGCTTAGCGAGAGAGTGCGCATTCTCGTGGTGGACGACCAGGCCGCCAACATCGTGCAGATCCGGCATATCCTGGGGACCGAGCTGGAGACCTTCGCGGCGACCAGCGGTGAACAGGCCCTCGACATGTGCCTGGCTGCACCACCGGACTTGGTGATACTCGACATGCGCATGCCTGGAATCGGTGGGCTCGACACTTGCCGCCGCCTGCGCGCGGATGTGCGGACACAGGCCATCCCGGTCATTTTCGTCACCGCCGCCACCAGTCCCGAAGATGAAGACGCGTGCTGGCTGGCAGGCGGATCGGACTTCGTGCTCAAGCCGATCAATCCGACGACCCTGCAGAACCGGGTGAGGGCCCAGTTGACCTTGAAGATCCAGGCCGATCAGTTACGCCGGTTGGCGTATCTCGATGGCCTGACGGGCTTGCCGAACCGGCGCAGCTTCGACGAACGCTTCGGTATCGAATGCCGCCGCGCATTCCGCAATAAAACGCCCCTCAGCATCCTTCTCATCGACATCGATTACTTCAAGCTTTATAACGATCATTACGGCCATATCGCGGGCGATGCCTGTTTGCGTGAAATTGGTCACTGCCTGGCTGAAAGCATTCTGCGTCCCGGCGATCTGGTGGCACGCTACGGCGGGGAGGAATTCGTGGGGCTGCTTTCCGAGACCGGCCATGCAGGCGCCTTGCGCGTTGCACAGGCGATTCTCGACCGCGTCAGCCAGGCAAAGCTCGGCCACGCCGCCTCGCCGATCGGTTCGACGGTCGCTGTCAGCATTGGCGTTGCGACCAGGATCGTGCAGCAGCACGAGCTTGTGCACGAGGCTTGCCATTCCCTGCTCGAGCAGGCCGACCGTCAGCTGTATCGCGCCAAGCAAGCCGGCCGGGCAGGTGCGGCCGGCATCGAGCTCACTACCTGACCGGAAACGAAGGTGATCTGGTCGACAGCACCGGATGCAGTGCAGGCGGGGAGGGCGCCGCATCCCATTTCAGCGTAGTCGAAATAGGGGAAAGATTGCCGTGACAACGGGGCAATGCCATGTGTTGTTTCTCGGACGAATGTCGTCGCGCTACGTTGCTATGCGGAAATTTAAAAGATAGCATGCACTCTGTATTTACTTTCGTCCGTCTTGGAGGCTGCATGTCAAGGGTTGCGCTTCGGTTGTTGAAACCTATTTTTTCGGTCGTCAGCGCAGCTGTCTTGCTCGGTACCCCGGCTTGGTCGGCAGGCTTGCAGGCACCCGGTCCGATTGGCGACTTGACCATTGGAGGGACAGGCGCTGCGCTCGGGACCATGCAAAAGCTTGCAGATGAGTTCAAAAAGACGCATCCCCATGTCACGGTCAAGGTTCTACCCAGCCTGGGAAGCGGCGGAGGTATCAAGGCCTTGATGGCCGGGCACCTGACGGTCAGTGTGAGTTCCCGCCCGATTACCGCTGCGGAAAAAGTCCATGGCATTGCCGCAATGGAGCTTGCCAGAACACCATTTGTTTTCGCTACCGGCCTCAAGACACCGGCGACTAACGTCACCCTGGACGAACTCGCAGCGCTGTATTCCGGCAAGTCACTGCATTGGTCCGATGGCACGCAGGTGCGTCCCGTGCTGCGCCCGCTCGTCGATGTGGACACCCAGGTTGTCAAGGATATATCGCCCGCGCTGGCTCAGGCCCTGGCCGAAGCCCATCAGCGACCTGGCAAGAACATTGCGATTACCGATACCGACAGCGCCGATGAACTGGAAAATATTCCTGGCGCGTTCGGTACCTCGACCTTGTCGCTGATTATGTCGGAAAACCGGCGCTTGAAGGTTCTGGCTGTAGGAGGAGTCAATCCGACTATCCAGAATGCGAGCAGTGGCAAATATCCATATCTGAAATCGATTTATCTTGTGATGCCGGCCAATCCGTCACCGGTCGCGCAGTCCTTCGTCAAATTTATCGATTCGTCTTCAGGAAGAACGGTGCTATCCCAGATGGGTAACATTCCCGTACTGAACACCAAATGAGTCAGCAGCAGACCGATGTCCGGCTTATCAAGCTCATCAATACTATTACCGTCTGCGTCTCGATCGCGGTCGGCGTTGCTCTGCCTGGCTTGTATTTCCTTACCAAATTCAATCATCAGCACGGGGAAGTCGCTGCCTTTGCCCATATTCATGGCTCACTGGTAACAAACGCCATTAACAAGAATCCGCACATGTGGCGTTTCGAAGAGCATAAGCTCATGGCGCTCATGGCGGATTTTTCAAACACCGAGCATGGCGGCGTTACCCATAACAAATACAATTCTGTCCATAGCCTGCTCAACCTCGATCGCAGCGCCATTCTCCGCAATGACGAAGCAGTACTGCCATGGCCAGTTCTGAGTCATGAAGTCACCCTGTATGACGCGACCAAACCGGTGGCGTTCTACCGAGTCGAGCAGACAATGCGCGGCATGATGATCGAAACGCTATTTGTCGCAGGATTCGGTATGCTGCTTGCCCTGCTCATCGCCATTCCCTTGCGCACATTGCCGCTGCGCGCCTTACGGCAATCGCAGCAGCGCCTGGTGCATATGGCGCACCACGACATACTTACCGGCTTGCCCAACCGAGCGCTGCTGGACGACCGTCTCAATCAGGCAATCCTGTATGCGCGGCGCTACGAACGCCAGGTCACGCTGGTGTTCATCGATCTCGATAATTTCAAGACCATTAATGATAGCCTGGGGCATGACATCGGTGACGAGCTGCTCAAGGAGACCGCGGAGCGGATGAAGCAGACGGTTCGCCAGACCGACACGGTGGTTCGCCTGGGTGGTGACGAGTTCGTCATCATCCTGTTCGACCAGCCTGAGAAGGCCGAAAGCATCACCAATACGCTGCAAAAAGTCCGCGACGTCATAGCTCAGCCGCTGGCAATTGGCAGCCATACGCTTCGCGTCACCTGCAGCATGGGGCTGGCGACCTATCCGGAAGATGGCGAAGACGTCACGACCCTGCTCAAGAATGCCGATGCCGCGATGTACCAAGCCAAGGCACTTGGGCGCAATAATTTTCAGTTCTATACGCCCGAGATGAATAGCAAACTGCAGGAGCGGGTGTTTTTGCAGCAGGGTATGCTCGACGCCTTGGCGAAGAACGAATTTGTCTTGCTATACCAGCCGCAAGTGCATATCCAGACAGGCCAAATCATCGGTGTGGAAACGCTGATCCGCTGGCAGCACCCGGAACTGGGTTTGATCCCGCCGCTCAGGTTCATTCCATTGGCTGAAGAAACTGGCATGATTGTACAGATAGGCGAATGGGTGTTGAGAACCGCCTGTAAGCAGAACAAGGCATGGCAAGCGCTAGGCATGCCACCAATTAAGATGTCCGTCAATGTTTCCCCGCGCCAGTTCAAGGAAAAAAATTGGGCGCTGATCGTCTCGAGCGCATTGCAAGAGAGTGGTCTGGAAGCGAAATACCTGGAGCTGGAGATCACCGAGAGCCTGATCATGGAGAACGTTGAGCGGGCCATTGCAGTCATGAATGAACTGCAAGAGATGGGGGTGCAACTGTCCATCGATGATTTCGGCACGGGTTACTCCAGCCTGAGTTCACTTAAACATTTCCCGGTCGCACGGATCAAGATCGACCAGTCCTTTATCCGCAGCCTGCCCGGTAATGACGAGGATCAGTCGATCGCCATGGCCGTCATCGCGCTAGGACACAAGCTCAAGCTTAAGGTAGTGGCGGAAGGGGTGGAAACCGAACAGCAGCGCGCCTTCCTGTACGAAAACGAGTGCGACGAGATGCAGGGATACCATTTCAGCAAGCCAGTTCCTGCAGCAAGCATCGAGCAGATGTTTGTGAAAACCATTCGTTCATGACCCAACGCCCAGGTTTCTCGATCCTACGAAAACGCCAACCGGCATGGGTTGGCGTTTTTTTTGGCGCTGTCACCGCTACGTGTAGAAATTGAACTGCTGGGCTCTAGCGAGGTCGAACTGCCATTCGACCATCGAGCGGAGTCTGGCATGCAGGCAAGACGCTTCACAACATGGCTAAGGCAATTGA
>NZ_JBHSMS010000073.1:0-40358 GCF_042656795.1 Massilia jejuensis
GGCTCGGTGTTGCAAGCGTGGCCTTCATGGGTGTCCGGTTGAGCTATACCCTAACCTGATGTCAGGCCTCCTCAGCGCGAGGCGTCAGGATAGGGTTGGTATAGCGATTACTTGACATGTGCCTTGAACGGTCATAGAGTCTTTCCTGACACATCTTGTTAAGGGGGCATGTTTTGCGAGGTCAACGCATCGGTTATGTCCGGGTCAGCAGTTTCGACCAAAATCCAGAGCGTCAGCTCGATCAGGTCCAGGTGGACAAGCTGTTCACCGACAAGGCCTCGGGCAAGGACACCCAGCGGCCGCAGCTCGACGCCTTGCTTTCGTTTGCCCGTGAAGGCGACACGGTAGTCGCGCACAGCATGGACCGTCTGGCGCGCAATCTTGACGATCTGCGCCGGCTGGTGCAGACGTTGACCAAGCGCGGGATACGAATCGAATTCGTCAAGGAATGCCTGAGCTTCACCGGCGAAGACTCGCCAATGGCGAACCTGCTGCTGTCGGTAATGGGGGCGTTCGCGGAGTTCGAACGGGCCTTGATCGGCGAGCGACAGCGCGAAGGGATCGCTTTGGCCAAGCAACGCGGAGCCTACCGGGGTCGCAAGAAAGCGCTGGGGGACAACCAAGTTGTCGAGCTGCGCCGCCGCGCCGGTGCCGGCGAGCAAAAATCAACGCTCGCGCGTGAATTTGGCATCAGCCGGGAAACCCTGTATCAATACTTGAAGGTAACGCCAACTCCTTAACCCGGTTTTCCGTTCCACTGCACCTCAAACCCCAAAACCGCCTAGCAGGATACGCTCGACGTCACGGTCCTCTTTCGGAATGGCCACGTGGCAGAGCACTCGACTCATTTCCATCCACAAAAAGGGATCGCCTCGGGATCCCCACTGAGAAGGCGTCGGGTCAAACAGGTCGGTCATGACGGCGAACGAGGGCGCTAACGGAACAAAGCTCGCTCTCGACGCCATCTCGACAACAGCGGGAACGATCGTCTGCAGCCAGGGCGCGCTCGTCGCTTTCATCTCAATATACGACGTTCCTAAAGCGATGCATCCAGAGTCGATAAAGGCCGATCCGGCGACGGCGCGGATAGCGGTCAGCAGGGCTTGGCCAACATCGGCCTCCTCCCGTTGTGGATCCCCACTGCACAGGCATTCGATCACACGATCGCACAACACCCGATTGCCGTCGTAGTCAGTGAAGAGTTCTGGCTTCTCCGCGACTAGCTTACGAAGTAGCGGCGCGAGAGCCCGACTGCGATTCCTTAAGAGAAAGTGCAAATCCTCTCGCTCGGGATGCATTTCCAAGGCAATGTCTGCTGCAGACTCATGTCGATTGAAAGTGCGGGCCGAGGCGTTGGCTCCCAGCGCAAGCAGCGTGCCGATCACGCGAGGGCCCGCGCCGTGCCACGCTGCCTGGTGCAAAGGGGTGTAGCCCTTGGCACTGATGGAGTTCACAAGATGGGGCTGGCTTTCCAAATGACGCAGGAGCTCGGGCCACTCTCCCTTATAAGCCAGTTCTACTACGTCTGGGGTCATTTTTCCCTCTCGCCATACTAAAGATACGTCATGAATAGCTCATGCGCGCTAGTTCAAATGCCATCATGCGCAAGGTTGTCGTCCCACTTAGCGCCAGCAAGGAAACCACCATCGCTGCCTACAGCCCCAAAGGCCGTTCACTCTTCAAATGAACGGTTCTTGAATTTCAACTGGTCGCAGTTTTCACGCACGGCCCGCTGGACACTTTCGTCAAACCCGCTCGGCAACTCAGCCTCGATCTCAACAGCTATACGTAGTTTAACGCCCGGCTTGTTCAACAGCATCAGTACCTCTTCAGCCACATCCGAAAACTGCAATTTCGCCTGGTTCGGATTGAGCTCTACCGAACCGAAAAACATGCGCTTCTTGGCCGACGCGCTGGATCCGCGTGGACCCGACCCAGCGGCGCTTGTCGTCGAGCTGGACACCGAGGCTCCCTCCGCCTTAGATGTGGCGCCGCCGCTCGGCGTCGGTTCTCCCGCGACGCTAGCCGCCCCGGCCGCTTCGCCTTTGACTTTCGCCTCCCGCTCGGCAGCCTCCTCTGCAAGCCGCGCGGCAAAGGTCGACGATGCATTGGGATCGATCAGCAAAAGCGAATCGTCGAAAATTGGGGTCGTGTTCTCGGCGAAGTGGAACCCCTGATAGCGCCCTTCCTCGACCCCATATGCGATGCCGAAGAAATCGCGGGATAAGAGGCCAGCGGCGATCGTCGAGCGGATAGTGTCGGAGTCGCGCAGCCGCGGCAGATACAGATAGCAGCACGTCTTCTGCCACACATCCAACGCGCCGGCGGTCGGCGTGTCGTCTTTCCAGAACCAGGTCTGGAGCATTTTGGCCAGGTGAATCGGCGCCCACTCGTTAATGAGCAGCTCGTTCTCCTTGAGCACACGCTCAATCTCTTCCACGCGATTGATGACCGCCGGATTGATCTGGAAATGATCCCACTGTAGCTCGCCAATGCCCTTGCCCGGCTTCGCCTCTTGCAACGGCGCCAGAAGCCATTTGAACGTTTCGCGAATCATGCGGCCTAGCGCGTCGTTGGCAAGGTCGAGGCTGTTTGAGGCCTGTTTGGTCTGGTGGCCGTCAAGATTCAGCCGGCCTTCGCGCACATCCTCAACGATGGACCTCCAAGCCAGAGACGAGGTGACCTGGTCTTTCAGGCGCGCCAGGCTGTCGGTGTCCGGCGCCAGGAAGACTAATCGATTTTGCTTCTGTCGCGGCTGATCGCCCCGGTTTTTCAGAATGGCAGTGGCCGCGTCGATCGCCGCGGATTGAGCCCCCTTGCTGAACGTTGCCTCGGGCGGGAGCACGACTAAACGCAGCTGCCAATCGTCCGGCACATCGGCCGAGGGCGTGAACACATGCACGCCGCCAAAGACACCGTTGGAGAACCGAAGCTTGTCCTTGATGAACGGGTAGACGTCCTCTCGCAGATTGAAGCGGCGCTTGCGCTCCTCCATCTCGCGACGCAAGTTCGGACGCGTGTCGAACCAGAAGCGGTTGTTCGCGCTGTTGAGGTATTGCAGGCGGTCGACCAGGGCGCGCGCGCCGTCCTTGTAATGCCCCAACACTTGACCCGGCTGAGCACAGCCCAGCAGAACGCGCTCGAGCTCAATGCCGCGATGATGCTTGGCGCCGCCCACCGCGCCGGCGTCTGGGGCCGAGCCCAGAAACACCGTGCGCGCGATTCGGCGACAGGCGTGAATCGCCCCAAACAAGGGCCGAGCGTTGTCGAGCTCCGTGGTCGCCGCGCGCTCGCCGTCAATGTCGCGCTCCAGAACAGGATCCCAGCCTTGCGGAAGGTAGTAGATCGCCTCGTTGCGCGTGGCGGAGTCAAACAACGGCAGGCTTCCAGGCTGGATCAGCAGGTCGTTGTTCCCTGTGGTCCAAAGCCGGTGGATGACTGTCGCCATCATTTTCAGCACGCCGCGCGTGCGCTGGAAGTTGTCAAGCGACGACCAGTCCTCATAAAGTCGATCGAACACCTCTGGATGAATGGGGTAGGCGTGCTTCAACCGCTCGAGGTAGCCGCTGCCTTGGACGTCCTGAGGGAGATCCCCCGCGTTGGCCGTGTAATAATCCGCATACGCTCTGCACACCTCCTCGGCCGCGAGCTCGTCGTTGACCTTGGCGAACAGGCGCCGGCGGACAATCTCGAAAGCTTCTTCGGTGGCCACGGGCTTCCATAAAGCTTGCACGCGTCCAAAATAATGCTCCAGCGCCCGCAGCGCTTTGACGCCCTGCTGGCTTCCCGCCTCGCGATCGGAGAACGGGAGCGACGCGAGAAGGATCGCGTTTGGCACCGCTTTTAAGGCCTCGGTCAGTGCCTGAACAAAGGAGAGCTGGGTGTCGTAGGTTCCGCCCGACAGCGTCTTCCCCTCCTCGAACTGGGACACATAGCGCACCAGCTCATCCATGAGGATGATGCAAGGCGCGCTGCCTCTGATGATCTCAGCCAGGACCGTTTTGCCAGGGGCGGTTCCGTCGCGGTCGGACTCCATGATCTTGGCGTATGCAGCCTCGCCGCCCAGCTGCCAAGCGAGCTCGCCCCAAATGGTTTTGACCGTTGTGTTCCCATGCGCGCGCGGCTTGCTCGCCAGGTCGAGCAGATCGACGCCATCAAGGACCGCGACCCGAGCTTTCGGAAGCTCCGTGATATCAGCCGCGTCGAGAATCGGCGAAATGCCCAGCATCTTGCTCGCGGGGGTCGCTCCCTTCGCCAGGTGATAGACCGCGAGCAGCGTGTGGGTTTTGCCGCCGCCGAACGCCGTCTGCAGCTGGACGACCGGATCGCCGCCCTTCCCCGCTAGGCGCTTCACAACGGAGTCCAGCAAGAGGCGCATCCCCTCCGTAATGAAGGTTCGTTGGAAGAACAGCGAGGCGTCCTGATATTCTTCGGGCGCGATGCCCTGATGGACCTTCGAGATGTCGGCGGCGAACTCAGCTTGCTGAAACGTGCCCTTCAGGACGTCTTCATGCGGAACGGCGATTTCTCGCCAAGGCTTCAAAGTCATGGTGTTCTTCCTTAGATGTCCATGGCGACTTGCGATCCCAAGTGCCCTTTCACGTGCGACGCCTCTTCAATGCCCACCCAAGAGGTGATTAACTCGTTGTATGCGCGCGCGTCCTCGGCCCACCCCTTGCGCTCGCAGAGCGTGTACAGGCGATAGGCCAGGCTTCGGATGGGCTCGGCCCGCTGCGGCATCCCCGCCAACAGCGCTCCCGCCACCCCTTCGCCGTTAGTGCGAAGAGCGCGGATGAGCTGATGCAGCGCCTCCCATACCGGCGTGTTGTTGTCCTTCGATGGCGACCACTCGTCGGCGTATTCGACAGGCTTGAACAGCCTGACGCGGCCCGACAAGGCCTCCACCACTCCAGCGTCTCGGACGTGGTCCACGCTGGTCCCCTTGGCCCTGGCCAGCACCGTGGCCTTGCCGAACTCGCCGGCGGCCCAACCATGCTCGTCAAACCATCCCAGGCAAAACTGGGTGTCGGAATCGAAATCGTCGATCCCCTCGGTCAGCATTCTGTTGATGAGCGTAAGAGCGCTGTGGACCGTCATCGGGCTGCCGTCGGCTTCTAGCACGGCCGTGTATCTGGAGAAGATGGCCATTCCGGGCCCGATTACGGCTTGCGCGAGGTCGACCGGGGCCACTGGCGAGATGCCTTCGGCGCCGCCAATCATCACATCCACCGCCTCTTTCAACTCATCCTTCAACTCGCGCAAGAAGTCCCGGCGCGAAATCGTGGAGGCGGAACCAGCACGTTGGCGACACACAAGCACAATGCTCGAGGCCAGCGCGTTGGTCCCCTGGCTCACCATCCGGCTGCCGTTTTCGGTCCGAAGCGGCCAAGTTCCCGTGATCGCAAAGCCGGCCGCGAGAACCGCCTCCAAGAAGGTCTCCCAGCCCGTGCTGCTCGTCCCCGCGTCCGTCGTCTCGGCCTGCTTGAACGCGTAATAGATCGTGGTTGGGAATGCGGGGTGTGCCTGGTCGGCCAAGCGGTGCATGGCCTCCGTCATCCCGTCAAGGAAGAACTTCTCCGCAGCCGGCTTGCTGCCATGCCGGTAAACCGTCGCCACCAGCTCCTCCGCCTTGGGCACGAGCATGGTCGAAAACAGCTGGGGGAAGACCGGGCGCAACGCTCTGCGCAGCCACACATAGAAGAAATCGGACAGGTCCGCGTAGCCAATGTTGTCGTAGTACGGCGGATCCGTGGAGACCACTTTGCGATGCGAGACGCTCTGAGTCTGCGCGTCCTGCTGAGAGGCGTGCCCGCGGAACCATGCCGGGGTGATGGCAAATACCTTGTCCATCGCCTTAGCCACGCCATCAATGAAGACCTCCCAGGAACCTGAGCTGTCGCAGAACGGATTGGCCTCGGCGAAGTCCCACAGCATGGGGAAGCCCTGCCGGCCAAACAGTTGGCGCGGGCATTGAGCGGTAGGTTCCCAACGAACCAGGCTGTTGCCCAGATCCGCCATCTTGTCGAGGCAAAACGCCATGAAGATCGAGATGGCGTCCGCGTAAGCCGCTGGCCCCAGCCCGCCATCGTCGAGGGACCGATGATCGTCTTGCCAGCCGCTGGCGACCGCGTCGGCCTTGATCCGCTCCCGCAGCTCCGAGACGAGATCGGAGAACGTGGTCAAGCAGACGATCTGCCGCGGCGTGAACATGTGGCCCCACGTGGTCAAGCCATACGCCGAACACACGCCCCCAGTGATCATCGCGCGCGTTGGCGTCGATCCAGACAGAAACGACTCGCGCGCCTCGTCGACAATGGACTCGTTCGCCGCGCGATGAGCGACCTCCTCCATCGCCTCCGTGGGCGACAGGTAGATGCGACCTTTCACGCCCTCAGCGACGATGGCCATGAGCCTGACGCCGATGCGGCCCGCTTTCCCTTCGGCGCGAATGTAGTCGCGCGCGATCGGGGAGCCGCTCAGCAGACAGAAAAAGTCTTTGGCCTTCCCCGCCTTGGTTCCGTTTTTGGCGCTCTCTGGAGGCTTCCCGGAGCGCACCTCGAAGCGATAGGTGTCGCCATTGACCACGGGCTCGACATACGACTCTTTACCGGCGCGATTTGCCAGGATGAAGCTGGACACCAGTGGGACGTCGACATGCGAGAACGCCGGGTTGGGGCTCTTGACCGTGCGAGCCCAAAGCCAGGCGAGCACCGTCGCCTTGCCGCCGCCCTGCTCTTTCCCCAAGTCGACCTCTGGATAGTGATGGCCAATGCGTTTGAACGCCTCGTCGCGCATCCATCGACCATAGCGGCGCACATCCTCCGCCAAGCCTTGGGCCCCGTTCCAATCGGTGGGCAGGCGCGCTTGCTTGATCGACTCATGAATGGGGCCGACCGGCGCTCTCGACGAGAACCTCGGCGGGATCTCAATCATCGCTTTATTGATGAGCACCGCCACAGGGTTCAAGTCGGTGGCAAAACTCTCCAATCCCAAACGCTGGGCTTCAAGGGGCAACGCGCCCCCTCCGGCGAATGGGTCGTGAAACGCAGGGAGTTTCTCCGGATCGAACAGCTCTTTGGCGTCCGGATGGCCGCGGTTTAGCTCGCAGGTCTCGCGCCAGCTTTTGGCGATCTCGGCGCGCGCCTCTTCAAGGAGCTTGGCGTCATTGGTGTTCTCCCACGACGCGAGCCGCCGAATCAGCCCGAAAAGATGATCGCGCTCGAGCTTGGCCTTCTCTTTGTTGACCCCTCGCCCCAGGTTGCGCTCGTAGCCCGGGTCGTTCACCATCTGAGCGAAGATCACCGCGCGCGCCGCTGACAGCGGACGCCTTGCCCACCACAGATGGAGGCTGGACGGGTGGCCCTGGCGAATGGACTTCTCCTTGACGGCCGCGTCATTGATATCGTCCAGAGGCAGGGCGACCTCGATGAGCTTTTTTGGGGTTTTAATTATCGTCATTTGATACTTTAGTTTGTCACAGCGCTTCGCGCTGACATTGCAGCTGTTGAGCCGAATTGTTAATGGCTGCCTTCATCTCAGGCGCCGTTTGGCGTTGAACGTTTAAGCAAGGCCGCGAGATCCAGATTGACGCTGGTCACCGCCCAGTCAGGCTCCTGCGTGAAGGGATCGCGAATATAAAAGGGGCCCTCGTAGCTCTCCTCGTCGACGAGCACGATCGCGAGAATGAATTTCTCAGCCTGGTTTAGCCCATACAGGATCTCGTTGCGCGTGACGGTGATGGTCGACTGACCTTTTGACCGCCCCTTGACCTCAATGTGACGCGCCTGAGGCAGATTGCCATCGACGGTTGGCACCACGGCGGTCAAATCCCAGCCGCACTTTTCCGCTGAGACATCGATGACCTCGTGCCCGAACGCCTTCTCGGCTTTGCGAACCGCGTCCATCGCGATTTTCTCGACCCGCGCGCGAGCTTTGGCGTCGGCTGACCAAGTCGGCCCCTCCGCCTCGCCGCTGCGCATGGCAATGAGGCCAGCGGGAATAATCAGCGCGCCCCCGACGACGACCGGAACGCTCGACACCACATCGCGCATCGCTTGCAGCTGCTTTGTGCGCGACTCAAGCCTGACGGTCAGCTCATCGATCGTTCGGCGCACGTTCTCCAAGGTCAACCGCACGTCCTTCCCCGCGGAGAGATCGGTTTTGAACTTTTCGTGCCGGTCCGACCAGTAGTCGATTTCTTTTACCAAGCGCTCGTGAATTGCAGCCAGGTTCTTGTCGACCTGGCGCTCTCGCCGCTCGCGAATCTCGTCGAAATGTTCGGGCACCAGTCGATCGGAGGCGTGGCCCAGTGCGGCCTCATCCAAGTCTTTTTTGATCCAGTCCGCTTCGATCTCTTGGGCCACCAACGCGCGCTGCCAGGGCTCCATCGGGTTAAGGTCGAGGTGCGGCGCCCAGCCAGCGTTCGCGATCGCGCCATGGCGATCGATGGTCACAAACTGAAGCCTGCGCGAGACCACCACGCCTGACTCCCCTCCCTCTTTGACGGAATGGTCGATCAGGAACATCAGCTTAGGATCGATGCCCTCGTCGTTGGGGTCCACCAGAACGGCGCCCTGCTTTAATTTGCCTCGGTGCTGCTCGATCATGAGATCCACGACCGACTGCATAAGCGGGTGGGCTGGGTGCAAAAGGCTGGCCACCGCCTCGTTGGGCTTATCCTCGACCGTCAACTTTCCCTTCTCGAAGCAGACGCGCTCGTATTTGGTCACAACGGGGTTCATGCTGCGCCTGTCGCGCCCGGAGATCTGGCGATCACGCTCCCGGATCGACGCGGGCACGAACGTGATTTCGTAGCGGCCAGACCCGCGAGGGCGCAAGTCGCCGCCGAGCCGCTCAAACGCTTGGGCGAAGAACGAGCGGATAAAGTAAGGCTGCAGCTTGCGCGCTTCGGCCTTCTCCATCTCCTCCTTCAATGCGAACAGCCGCTGCTCGTCCATCACCTCCTCGGCAAGGGCGTTGCGACGAATGATCTCCCGCAGCTTCTCCGTCTCGAGCGCGCCGGCGACCACCTCGCGCAGGTGCAGCTTTCGGGCCGGATCCTCGCCGTAGCGAATCGCCTCGATCAACAGGTTTCGCAAGCTCACGCCGTCAAACACCTCCCCCAGGATGTCGAACACGCGGCCGCCCAACGCCTTGCGCTCGATCTCGATCTTGTCGAAGAGCTTTTGGAACACATCGCCTTCGCGCGTCTCCGCTGCGACCATGTTCCAGAGATGGCAAATCTGGGTCTGGCCGATTCGGTGAATTCGGCCGAAGCGCTGCTCCAAGCGGTTGGGGTTCCAGGGCAGATCGTAGTTGACCATCAAATAAGCGTTTTGCAGGTTCACGCCCTCACCCGCCGCGTCCGTCGCGAGCAGCACCCGCGTGTCCTTGTCGTTTCTGAACAGCTCCTGGACCTTCCGTCGATCCTCGCGATGAACGCCGCCGTGGATCATCACCACGGCCTCATGCTTGCCCAGCAGCCCTCGGATCCTGTCCGCGAGGTAGTTGAGCGTGTCACGGTGCTCGGTGAAGATGATGAGCTTGCGCTGCAAGCCATCGGCGCCGCGCATTTCCGGCGTGCTTTGCAGCAGCTCGCGCAGTTCCTCCCACTTGCGGTCCTGTCCGGAATGAACGAGCGTCTTGGCTTGCTCTTCGAGATGCCCCAGCGTGAACACCTCCGCCTCGAGCTCCGCGATGGTTTGAGCAGCGGTCGCCTGATCGACGAGCTCCTCCTCGAAATTCTCGTAGTCTTCCGGCGCCATGTCCTCGGCCGACTCCCAAATGTCCTCGGAACCCTTGTCGAAATAAGTCTCGGCCATCGCCTTCACGTCGCCGGTTTGCTTGATTTTCTCCTCGCTGATACGGCGCTTTAACTTCTCCCGCCGGCGTTTCAACGACTGGTAGATCGCCTCGGGGCTCGAGGCGAGCCGGCGCTGCAACGCGGTCAAAGCGAAGCCCACGGTGCCCTTGCGCTTGCCGTCCAGCTTGTCCGCGCGGTTCATCTCCTCTTTGACGTAAGTGGTCACGTCGTTGTAGAGCTGACGCTCGGCTTCGGAGAGGCTGTAGTTAGCGGTGTAGGCAACGCGCTCAGGAAACAGCCGCGTGCCGTCGAATTTCAGGAGGTCTTCCTTGACCATGCGACGCATCAGGTCGGTTACATCAACTTTGTGCGCGCCATCGCGGAACTTGCCGTAGAAGCGATCGGAGTCCAGCAGCGACATGAACAGCTGGAAGTCCTCCTCTTTGCCGTTGTGCGGCGTCGCGGTCATCAACAAGAAGTGACGCGTGACCGAGCCCAGCAGCTGCCCCAGCTTGAAGCGCTTGGTCTCGTTGACCTTCGTGCCATACCAGGTCGCCGACAGCTTGTGAGCCTCGTCGACGACGATCAGGTCCCAGCGGGAATTGCGGATCTTCTCTTGGAGCTCCTCGCTTCGAGACAGCTGATCCAGACGCGCCACCAGCAAATCGTGGTCATCGAAAGGATTCCCCGCCCGGCTCTGATCCGCCAGTTCGCGCGTGAACAGCGAAAACGAGAGACCAAACTTTTCAAACAGCTCTTCTTGCCATTGCTCGACCAGGCTGCCTGGGGACACGATGAGGATGCGCGCGGCGTCGGCCCGCATCAAGAGCTCGCGAATCAAAAGACCCGCCATGATCGTCTTGCCGGCGCCGGGATCGTCAGCCAGGACATAGCGCAGCGGCTGCCTTGGCAACATCGACTCGTAGACGGCTGTGATCTGGTGAGGCAGCGGCTGAACATTCGAGGTGTGGACCGCCATCATGGGGTCGAACAAATGCGCCAAATGGATCCGGTAAGCCTCAGCCGCCAGCTTGAAGTCCGCTCCATCCGCGTCGAAGCTCCACGGCCGCCCTGCGGAGGCAATCGATAGCTTGGCCTCGTCATTCCTGAACACGACGCGCTCACCCAAGCGCCCATCGTCACTCTTGTAGACCACGGTTATCGCGTTGTCACCAAGCGGATCCGCGCTTACAACGCGCACGACTCGCCCCTCTTCAAGCCCAGAGATGAGAGCGCCCTTGGAAATCGATTCCAGTTTCATAGCGAACAGTCTTTCATTGAGTTCAGCGCGCCATCACGGCGGGTTCAAGAGCTTTGTAGCCCGGCGCCAGGGGGGCGCTTTCTACGCCGTAGAGAGTCTGTGGATTCGCAAGCCAAAGGTGGTGCGACGATGGGTCCAGCGAGTGGTCTTCCGAGCAATCCACGCCCCAGCGCTTTAAGGCGTAGCCAACCATCGGGGCCCGCAACTGAAGCCTCAAAGAGCCATCGGTCATGCCGTAGTCGGCTTCAACGGCTTTCGGATGTTTCACGCCAGGATGAGGAACCAGATCGAGCGCGACGATGCGCGTCCACTGAGCGTCATGCTCCAGACGATGTTCCTCCGGAATTGGTCGGTTCAGTGGAGTCGCCTTAATGATCCGCGTTAGTACAAAATCCGCGAAGCGCTTCTTGTCCTGGTCGAACGCTCGCAAATGCCAACGCAGGCCCGTGTCCGCTAGAGCCAGTGGCGCAATCGTCTTTGCCGAAGGTCCCGAGGACAACGAAAGATAACTCACCTCGATCAACTCGCCCGCCGTGATAGCGCGCGTGAGCGCGCCCAAGGTCCGCACTTCAGGAGAGACAAGCTCACCGACGCTCTCGCAAGGAATAACGCGTCGGCCGCTGACGCTCAAGCCATCGCCAATACCGGATCGGAACCAGAGCAGAGCGCGCTCAGCCGATTGCTCGAAAATCGGTGAGAACTCGGGCGTAGGCAAATATTTGCGCAGCGACGCGTCGTAGACCAGGTTGCTCGGTGCAAGGCGTCGGTAAGCGGCCAGATCGCGCGCTGACGCCGCCGGCTTTACCCCGAAGCGCCGTTCAATATCATGGCGAGTCAGGTCGCCGCAGAAAAACGCCTTGACCTCAATATAGGCTAGCCGCTCGCGTTGTGTTTTTGGCAGCTCTTCCAACTGGTCTAAGAAAGGCATAGCCTAATCACTCTTCGAATAATTTCCCGATAGCACAATACCATATTCAAGCTTTTTGGTTAATCATTTTGATAAAGTTAACTTGATGGATGTGCTAGCCTTAAAGAGTCAAAATGAAGCGCCACGACGACAGAGGGATCCGGGCTCACCCTTTGGTCAACGAGCTGCTCGAGCTCGAGCACCAAGCTGCGCTCAGTCGCGAAGCCTATCTATCCCGACAGTCCGTCAGCGGCCTCTGCTGCCGGGGGATTGCGTAAACGAGTTGCGTTTCAAGGTCAGGGCTGGTCCCCGCAGCGACGCGAACGTGATTGACCTGGGCAGGGCTACGATCGCTCCCGCGCCTTCGTGCCGGTAGTTGATGGGCGACGGGCTGCGCCCCGCGGCTGGATCAGGACCATGCTGAGACACGTCATGACTAGGCGCTCGTCATGCTGACATTGACGGAGCGGCGGCCGGGCTGCATAGCACATGTAGTCAGAACAGTGGAACTCTGACGAGCGCATATACCTTGCAGCCAGCTCAGCCGATACCACTTTAGCAGTGCCTGGAAAATGCATTAGCCATGACTCGCAGTTCGATCAGGACGTACATAGCGTCGTGGGCAGCGGACGCGGATCCCGGCTTATCTGAAAACCTTTGCTAGCTCCCCAAGTTGCGCTTAATAACGTTCATGAATTGCGTGACGACCGCAGCGTTCTGATGCTGGCGACTGGCCTTCATTTCCTGCGTTTCATTAATAGGAAGCTTGCTAAATGGTGAGTCCGACGCGAGAAAAACAAAGTTATCGCCCTGCGGCGCGCGGCAACCTGGGCAAATGTTCATCCAGTATTTTCCACCATACATCTTCGAGAACCGAAACTGCAGGGTACGTGGAACCGGCTCAGGTGGTTTTTCCTGGGCAAACGGCACGCCCTGCCACCAGTACCATAGGATTTTTTCCTTGCACCCCCAGCAGGGCGCCACGGCAGCGACATATAACGGGTTAGATAGCGGCAGCTTCCAGCGCGCGGCTACTCTTTCCAATTCCGCACGCTCCGCTTTACAGTCAAGACACAACGTAGGTTTTAGACGCATCTGCACGGGACGCCAATTGAAAGGATCCGCTAGGACCTCGGCGGCCTCGAGTTCAATCCACGGCAATTCGAGCTGCTCGGCCTTCTCCCCGCCGACGGCGTGCGAGTTGAAAATCTCGACGGCCAAAACAGGCGTACCTTCTTTGAAAGCGACGACGTCGCAAACATACGGCCCAATCCTCTCCTCAATTTCGGAGTCGGTAAAAGCAGAGTGGGGCAATTCTCGTTGCACCGGTGACTCGCATTTGCTACAGGTGCATTGCAGCGTAATGTGAGTCTTGGAATCGCTATGCTCGTTGATTATTTTCGCCACGAGGAGCTTAGCCGTAATATGCGCGAGCGTTTCGCCATTGCACGCCGTGTTCGCTTTGTGGGCGAAGTGCTTCGCCCGCACGGCGCCGGCGTGCAAGACCAGGAGCCCTGCGCAGCCCGGGCACGCATACACCGCCTCTGCATCTGCATCACGCGCGGGTACCAGGTCTCCGTGCTGAGACACGCCATACGGAACCTGAAGCGCGATGGGGGGCTGCAGGGCGTCGGTCTGCTTGATCGCGGTTGGCATAGCTCCTGGTGCCAGCCGGGCCTCCTGCGCTTCGGCGGCGTGCTTTTGCGGCACCAGGCGAGATTCGGCAGGCGAGCGTGACCGCGGCGCCCTCCCGCTTGCGCGCATGTATTGCGCTGTGCGCTCATCGAACGCCTGAGCTGGACTCCATGAGCGCCGGATCGTCGGCGGGCTCGAATGAGCGGGCAAACCAGCCGCGTGCCTGACGGCTGCCAAGGCAAGCTGAGCCCGGCCCGTGGAGATAGGTGCTCGAGCATGACGGTCGTGAATCAAATCGAGGAGTTCGCCATCGGTTAAGCCCAGAGACTTGAGCACGCCCTTTTGATAGCGGATTTCCGCAGTTAGATCGTCCCGCTGTTCAATCGCGAGGCTCATCAGCGCTTGGAATTTCGAGATCTCGTCAGACTTTTCCATAAATTACCATAGTGCAGGACCGGCCTCATCTTCCGTAAACAGCAGGTTGTCTGCGAAGAACTTTGGCAGAGCCCCTACTCTAGATTAGGGGACGCAGCAAAACAATGGTTTTTACGGCGGTCGCCGGTGGCGTATACGCGCGGCTCACCGGCACGTGGCGACCAACGCCTGCACGACTCTTGCGGAAGGACCAGACGGTCCGGGCACGCGTAAGCGGTGAAACGGACCTCTAGTTCATTGTCGATCAGTGACCTCGTGCGATACCGACCGAGGCTCCGGATCTGCGTCAGTGTTACCAGTACGATGATCGGAACAGCCGAACGCACCGGCCCGACGAAAAGCGCTGCCAGGTGTACCGTAGCCAGAGGAACCCCTTGAGGGACTTTCGCGTGCGAAAGTAGCAGAACCTGGCGTCTGCGCCGGCCAGGCTTTCGCGCACGACTACGAAAACAAAGTTCGTTAGACTAGAAAGAAAGTTCGTCATACTGCCGTTTCGGATGCTTGGCTAGCACAACTGGCCACGATGCAAGTAGGACATTTCCGCAATCCGATGCAGCCCTGGGTTCAATCCAACAATTCTTTTAGGAGAAATATATGGCTGCAAAGGGTGGTGTGGTTGTTCCATTAAATTGGTGCACGTTCAACGAGTTTGATTCGATTCAGCACGATACCTTTACGACCGAGCCTGCGCTTTTAAAGTTACTCCCCAATGTGTACGCCGTATGTATCGCTCGACGAAATTCAGATCCCAAGGCTATTGTTGGCGGGTTTTTCGTGCGCACCTCGTACACCCACGACGATCCGGAATTTTCGGACGCATTAGCAAAGGCCATGTATGCGGTACCAGAATTCCGAAAATTTGCACCTGAATTGCATTCCTTCCTGCCGGCGAAGGTAAGCGCGCCGTTGAACGTTACAGAAAACGAGATGCTAAAGGTCTTGTTTAGGCAGAAGTTGAAGTTCACTACCGGCGGAAGTGCTTAACAGGACACAATGGGCCGCGCAGCTGCGCGGGCCGGTCAGGACTTGCGTCGTCCCGGTGGGGAAGCGGTTGGTGCAATGGTCTTCACAGCCTGATTGACATTCTCACCACGCCAAGACAACGGTCACGATTCCGTCGTCGAGAAAGTGCACAAAAATTTCAAGTTTTTGCCACTTTTCCATCTGCCAGCCGACAATCTGCAATGCCGTCCCGTATCATGTCTACAGAGGTTGCCACGGGGCAACCGCAATCAAGAGGGGTGGGCATGAACAGTTCGGGTTGGAAGAAAGTCATTGGCGTTGCCGCTGGCGTCGCAGCGAGCGTCGTTGTAGCGGGTTGTGCGTCGAGCCAAGCACCACGGTCGACGGCAAAGTATCTCGGGTACAGCGAGCTGGTGACTCAAGGCCCGGCGCGCCTTTATGCCGGCAGCAGCCTCAAAGAGCGCAACGGGGTGGCGTCCGCGGCTTTGCTGCAGGCGAACCGCCAGTCGACCTACACCCTCACTACCACGGTGATCCTGGCTGGCGGCCAGCAGGCCCTCATCCGTCGGCACCTTCCCGCCGGTGGTTTCGACGAAAATTTCGGGCGTGAGACAGAGATGGAATTCAGCATCCAGCCATGTAACCAATTTGGCTCGGAGAACGGTCTGGTCGTGTGCACCGACCGATCGGCACCGCCTCCCGTAGTCATTTCGAAGCGTGTGTTGTTGCAGGGTGGACAGAAGGTTACTGTGCAGTTCCCAGGGAATGTAACGTGGATCTATCAAGTTCTGGAGCAGGCATCGCCACTGATCTGAGCACAGTCGCCGCGGTGGCCACGTCCGCCCGTTCCCGGCATTTGCCGCACACGACGGCGCACGGTACAGTGCTCCACTCCAAGACCGTTTGGCGCGACCCATCCGGGATGACCGATCAGCAAACAACTCTTAAAGAAATCTATGCAACAAAAGGACTCTGAAGTCGACGATCTTCGCATTCCACCCCACTCAATTGAAGCCGAGCAATCAGTCCTGGGCGGCTTGCTTCGCGATAACTCCGCATGGGACCGCGTAAGCGGGATGGTTGGCGCCGCCGATTTCTATCGTCATGACCATCGCCTGATTTTTATGGAGATCATCCATCTGGTCAGCACTGGAATGCCCGCCGATGTCATTACCGTAAGCGAGCGCCTGAAACAATCCGGCAAGGATGAGTTTTGCGGCGGCATGGCCTACTTGAATGCAATGGCACAGAGCACGCCGTCCGCGGCGAACATCAGGCGTTATGCCGAGATAGTAAGGAACCGCGGCGTGATGCGGGAGCTGCTCGTCGCCTTGAACGACATAAGCGAGGACGTCTACAAGCTGCGGGGCGAAGACGTCGCCGCAGTCCTCGACCAGGCCGAGGCGAGGATCCTGAGCATCGCTGCGGAACGTGCGCGCGGGTCGGAGGAAGCGGTCCCGCTGCAACCGTTGATAGCGCAGGTGATCGAGCAGATCGACGAATTGAGCTCACGCGACGACGACGCCGGCATAACCGGGGTGGCCACCGGCTTTGTGGATCTCGACGAGATCACCTCGGGACTGCAACCCGGGGATCTTGTGATCGTCGCCGGGCGGCCGTCGATGGGCAAGACTGCTTTTGCCGTGAATATTGGTGAGAATTATGCGCTCGCCACCAGCAAACCAGTGACGGTGTACTCGATGGAGATGGGCGGAACTCAGCTGGCAAGGCGTATCCTCGGGTCCGTAGGCCAGGTCGACCAGCAACGCCTGCGCAAGGGAAAGCTGCAAGACAAAGACTGGGTGGGCTTGACGCACGCAATTCAGAAGTTGAACGGCGCGCCGATCTACATTGACGAGACCGCAGCCCTTAGCCCCATGGAGCTGAGGTCACGCGCACGGCGCGCAGCACGCCAGCATGGAAAGCCAGGGCTTATCGTAGTGGACTACCTGCAGCTGATGGTGTCGGACAATAAGGGCCAGAACAACAGAGATAATCGCGCAACCGAAGTGGGAGAGATATCGCGCTCACTAAAGGCACTGGCCAAGGAGCTCCAGTGCCCTGTCATCGCCCTCTCGCAGCTGAATCGTACGCTGGAGAACAGGCCGAACAAGCGGCCGATCATGTCGGACCTGCGGGAATCGGGAGCGATCGAACAGGATGCCGACGTCATCATATTTTTGTACCGGGACGAAGTCTATAACGAGGACTCGCCGGACAAAGGGACTGCGGAAGTTATCATCGGCAAGCAGCGTAACGGCCCCACCGGAATGGTGCGTCTGACCTGGATCGGGGAATACACGAAATTCGTGAACTACGCCGGGAACCGCTAACCCTGGAGAGAGCGTGCTACGGAACGAGCTCAAACGCTGCAGCGTGTGCCAGCGGGCGCCGGGCTGGATCTGGTCGGTGTCGGCGCTGGACCTGGTCGCCCGAGCGCTTCCAGGTCCCCGTTGGGGTGGACGGTGGACGCGAACGCCTCGAATGAGGCAGACTGGACGTGACAGACGGCCGCAGGAGCGGCGATCGGGATCGTGCCTGTGGTTGTATCGACGAAAAAGCATCGCTGTGTTCGCTGGCCGCGCCTTAACCTACGACCCTTTCACTGACGGGCTATCCGCAAAAATGGCCCTCTCCTCTTGGCTGGACCGCGTGAGTGTCATGCGCCCATAGACCGGGACTCGGAAGTGCCTGCGTACCTGATCGGCAATCCCGGCATCGAAGACATTCGTGGCGCGAAAGACACGGGAGAACGCCGCAACGCCGAGCGCGCCCATCATAAAAAGTGGCACGAGGGTCTTTGTGGTCTGGGCAACGTGCGCAGGCGTCATTACGATCAAGTCCCGGATCGTCGACGCGGACAGGTCCGGGCTTGCGAGGCCGGCTATGACAAAAATCCAGAACGCCGATGTCGGGATAGCGACAGCCGAGATGCCCGCCAACTTTAAAAGTACGCCGCCGTAGGCTTGTGCTTGAGCCAGGTAACGCATCCAGTCGCCATACACTTCGTTGCAGATACGTGCGTAGTCAGCGTCGCGCAGCGTTCCGATCGTCACGCCCTCGAACTCGACCTCCCATACCGCGTCAACACATCCCGATATCCTTGTTGAAAGATCGTCCATGTAAGCACGTCGCTGGCAGGCCGCTACAGCGCCTGCAAAGCCTGCAACCATCCCACCGACGGTACCAAAAAGAGGCACCATGACGACGACCAAGGCCAAGGTGACAGCGAAGCCAAGCATAGCGTCGCTGCGACGCAGGTTCCGTAGCTGATTCATTGTTCCTTCTCCTTATTTGCTCAGTCCGAGAATATCTTGTTGAATTGCTGCCAACGACGGCTTGGCTTTGGATGGGTAGCGCACCGTCTTTATTCCGGCCTGCTTGAGCCGCGCATCCCGAACCGCATCCCTCTTGCCCTCGTGCGTCCGGTCGTCCAACTCAACCACAACGAGGACTGCGCCGGCCGGGTTGCAGACCACGTAGTCGGCGCGCTGCTGGGCTATCCTAAGACGGTCGGCATGCGCGGTTTTCTTGTCGGAGCTGGCTGCCTCGACCAGCGCTTGCAGCGAAACCTGGGGGAAGACCAGGTGGTGCGGGAGCGCTTTCGATAACCTGAAGAAAAATTCAAGTTCGTTGTCTGTCATTAGTGCACGTGCGCGGTACTTGCCTACCCGTGCTCCAAAAAGAAAATTGAGTACGACGCCTATCGCACCGAGCGATAACGCGACAATAAGGGCAGCTCCTGTAGCCCAAGATGGCATGTCCAGCATGACGGCTCCTTCAAGCTTTCGCGCGCGAAAGAAGTGATTTGGGCGCAGCGAGGCTCGCGCTTTCGCGCGCGAAAGCGGGTGCGACCTGGTCGCGCACCGAACGTGCTCCGTTGCGAAAGGGATTACTCGTGAAGTGTGACCATTGAGACGACCGCGTTGACCAGTGTGCTGAACTGATTCGTGTCGCCGCCGGTGAATTCCGGGGTCACGATATACGTCCCCGCGATCGAAACGCTGGGCGTATTGGTGATCTTTAGCTTGCTCCGCAGCGTCATCAACTGTTCGACATCGCTTTTCAAGATGGGCAGGTTGTCTTCGACCAGGCGGCCAATTGGCACTGGGATGCCGGCTGCCTTACCGATGCGTTCGATGCCTACCCAGTTGCGGGTGGAGAGCCCCATGTCCTGCACGCCGCGCAGCGATGCCTCGACGAAGTTATTCACGTGTCGTGGATAAAAGCGCTGGACCGCTGCGAATGCGAATGCGTAGGTAAGACCGTCTGCCTTGTTCACGACGGGCGTAAACGCAAACTGCTTGTCTTGGGGAAGCGTGTTCGACAGGTTCAGAAAAAAGGGAAGGTACTGCTTTGAGAAGCTACAGGATGGTGAAAAGAAGGCGCGGACACGGAATTCATCCCCCTCGACAGTTTTGACTTGCAAGTACGGACGCAGTTGGTCGGCCAGCGGGCTGGGTGACGACGGGGCGCACTGCGCGGAGCACGTTACCCCGAGCGCCAAGATGGCAATGAGTCGCTTGATCACTTGAACATCCTTTCAAAAACGGCATCAAGAGTGGTTTCGTGGTTCAGTTCCTGTTCGGTGACGAACTTGTCAATGCCGCGCGCCACCTCGCTGTAAGTCAGGCCGAAGCGCCTGGCCAGCTCTGTCCGCAGCGGGGGCGCCGCCCCGGCCGAGCGGTTCGTCTCAAGCTTGGTGCGGCAGTCGCTGAATTTTGCGTACCCCTCTTCTACCGCTCGTAACCCGGCCATTACCAGGGTCTCGTACTGCAGCTGGCGTGATGCCAGCCTGTACATCGCGTCTGGGTCGAACCGATCGCCGCGGATGATTTGGCTGATCGGGTAGTCGATGTCGATCGCCTCGATAAGGGCAGACTTGCCGACCTTGGTCTGCGAGACAGTTTCCTGCAGCGATCGAACGACGTTGAGACCATTGTCCTCGAGCCAGGAGCGCTCGTGAATGCCCAGTTCGCGCGGCGCCATCTCCGACTCGAATTTGTAGACGAGTCGTTGCGCCATGATCAGCTTGAGGGATTCGGCCAGACGCACAGCGTCCCGCGTGCGATCCGGCAGCAGGTCGAGCGCCCTGGACGCGGCGTCGGTCGCGCTGTTAGCGTGCAGTGTCGACAGGACCAGGTGGCCGGTGGAAGCGGCATCGAGTGCTACATCCATCGTCTCGACGTCGCGGATCTCGCCAATCAGGATGATGTCCGGGTCCTGGCGCAAGACCGAGCGCAGCGCTTTGGCGAACGTGACCTCGCCGCGTACCGGTATCTGCGTAATCGGCCCCGGACCGCGAAGGCGATATTCAACCGGATTCTCGATCGTGACGATGGCGTTCTGCCCATTGATCAGGTAATTGATCATCGCGTTGAGCAGCGTGGATTTGCCGGAACCCGTCGGCCCCGTCGCGAGGATGAGGCCGCTCGGCTCGCAGATAACCCGGCGGATCAGGGCCTCGAGGGCGTGAGGCAGCCGCAATTGTTCAAGCTTGGGAGCGGTCTGCTGGTTGATGATCCGGCTGGTGAACTTCCAGCCGTCGAATGTTCTGGCGTACTCGACGCGCACATCAATGTCGTAAGGCTGTCCGTTGCAGTTTCGCAGGTTGTGCTGTTCAGCCCACCAGGCAGGAAAGCTCAACGAGAAACGGGTCGACAACAGGTCGGGGGTGCTCCCGCCCTGTGGCGTATTCGTGAGCTCGAGCATCTTCGTGCGGAAGTGTTTGCCATTATTGTCGCGGTCGTAGCCAAAGTTGACCATGCCGACCGAAGTACGGATGCCGATCTCAACATGGAGTCCTTGCCACTCATGCCCGGAAATATGGACGTCCGAGGCGCCACTGATCACCGCGTAGGCAAACGCATTCAACAGCGTCGACTCGACAGCACGATTCGCGCCACTGGTAATCGGCATCAAGGCCATCCGCTCGTCCTCGGTCAGACGGTCGCCATACAGCTCCGGATAGTCGGGTAGGGTGAAATTGCTCATGGGAGTCGGTCAAGCCCGTCGAGGAAAGTTGACATAACTGCACAACAAGCGTACGCAGGCCGAAGAAAAAAGTCAATTTAAATTAAGTTTTACCGCGTTAGCAAGCGTATAATTCTTAATACTGATTGACTTTTTCGACCCGATCATGCCTCCAGTAATCGTTCGCCAGTCCGCTCCATTCAGCGCCGTGAAGCTTGCCGGCCCCGTGTTCCTAACGTTGTCCACGCTACTTGTGCCAGCATCTGCCCAACAGCCGGCAGGGCCCGCGCACCCGGCCGTGACGCCGGAAGTGCAATGGAACCGCGACCTGCTCGGCTCCGGGCGGATCGAGCAGCTTGCCGGCTCGATGGCACAACACAACAAGGCGGCGGAGGCAGCAGTCGATGACTCGATGATCAGCCGGGTCAAAAGATCCCTTCCCACGCTTGACCAGTTCGGCAATTCGCTAAAGTACGGGGCGTTCTCGGCCGTGTCGCCCCAAGGCCCGGAGGTGATCAGCCTGATCCGCACCGTACCGATGCGGGCTGGTAAGGATCGCAACGAGATCCTTGGCAAGCTCTTGAACTTCAGCCGCCAGGGGGTGCCCGAGGCCCAGAATTTCAGCGGATTCGTGTACGAGTACGGCCTGTTCGGCGCGCCACGAAATTTGCAGCTCGCGCGCGAGCACTACCGCGCGGCGGCGTCCCGGCGTTATCAACCCGCCGTCTTCAACTTGGCGAACATGGCCTATGTCGGCAAGGGACAAGCACAGGACGTCGACATGGCACGCGAGCTCGTGCATCAGGCGTTCGCGATCGGCGCCGAGTCCTCTGGCAGGGTTTGCGGGCTGGCCAGCTTCATCGAGTACCGCCGCGGTGACCAGGCCTCCGCGCTGCGGTTAGGGCAATTTTGTTATTCGGGACTCGCACATATCCCGAACGCGGCCTACAACAACCAGCTGCCGCTCACCCAGCGGATCAAGATGCTGCGCGACTCGATAGGCACGGGTGCTCTTGACGGCTACCGCTGGCTCGAACAGATAACCCAGCGGGCGGGACCGGATCGCGAATTCCTCTACTGCAAATACAGGTTGGTGAATCAGCTCCGAGCCAACCCGGTCCGGGCAGACGCCAAGGCGCTCGCGCGCACGTGCTACGAAAGCAGCACGGCGAATCCCGGTGGAAGGAATGCAGATGTTGCCGTTCAGGGAATCGCCTCCTTCGCGGTGACTGAGGTCCGCGCCCTGGAACAGTCGCGCCAGACCAATCGTTTTCACTATTCATGGAGCGTCCCCTACCTGCCGTTCGCGCAGCGCGACGTCGACCTTTACGAACCTGTCATGAAGGAAGCTAAATGATGCGATCGCTTACATGGGTATTTGCTGTGCTGCTTCCGGTATCCGCCGCTGCCCAGATGGCTCCGGATAGTCCGCCAGTCGTCTCGCTGAAAGAGGGGCGCGCCAGTACCGCCTTGCCCGGCTCTCAGGGCGCCCAGCTGGTAGCTCGGAAGATTAAGGAACGAACTGGGAGCCAGGGTGATATTACGGTCGAGTTCGTCCGTATCGTTCGCTTTACCGAGCAGCCCCGCTGCGGCCGCGTCGGCTACACCCTGTATCAGAAGTCTAGCAATACGGCATGGGGCCAGTTCGGTGGCCAGCTGAACGTCTGCGAGGACGGCGGCCCTCCGCTTCGGTTGTGCAAAGGATCTGCTGTCCTGGTACCCGCAAACGCCCAGTGCAAGGACGGCTCATGGCCCGCAGAGACGCTAGAAGTGCAGGCGGCGATGGCGCGCGCGGTCGCCGACGGGAGCCTGACTGGCGAACAGTTCAAAGCGAAATTCGGGGGACGACCGAAGAAAGGCGAGGCGAAAAAATGATGAGTAATCGGATACTGGCCGGCGTTTTCGTGTCGTTCGCGGCGCACGGCACGCTCTTCGCTCAAAACGCACAGACCTTATCGGATGGTAAGGCGTTTGCCGAATCGATCGCCCCGACAGCACCAGGTCAGATCGTCAATCCTGCCGGCGTAAATCCGTCCTCATGGGCGGCTGGTGCAACGGCGATGCCGACCACGATGCCCTCGGGTCTAGGTGCGTTCTCGTCGCCGCTGACCAGCTCTCCGCTTTACGGAACCACGGCAGCACAAGGCGCGCTCTCAGGCCTTGCCAATGCCAAGATCCAAAACTGCAAAAATTATGTGCCAACTGGCGACCCCATCGCGGACCAGGAATGCGCAGCGGTCAAGTTCATGAACAAGGACTGCGTGTCGCTCACCAGTGCGCAGGCGCAGATCACGGGCACGGTGGGCGTGCCGAGCGCCACCGGCGTCAACTGCACGGATACTTACGGCGCCGGCCAGTCGAACTTCGGATACCGCGACGCCATTTCCGCCGCCGACCCTGTTTTCGGCCTCACCCAAAACGCCCAGCACAACGCGTCCGCGACCACGACGCAGACCTGCGTCTCGACCCCGATCGTTACCAAGCCCGCGCAGTACGAAACCAATACCTGCTCTAAAACCGTTAGTACCAACCTGAAGGTCTGCAGCCAGGAACTGGCGGTGGCCGTCACCACCAGCTACACGCCTGCGCAGGTCTCGTATAAATGCAATGGTGGGGTCTTGCAGGGACAGTATTGCGTGAGCACGACCGGTAGCCCGGCGACGGCGACCTATAGCTGCCCCGACGGTGGCGCGTTGAACGGGACCAGTTGTGTATCGCAAACGAGCATACCGGCAACGCCCTACCACTCCTGCCAGTCCGGTGAGCTACAGGGGGATCGCTGTGTGACGTCGGCGCCGGCCGACGGTGTCCCGTCATGCCCACCACCCGAGTGGTCTTACACGCCGGCAGATATCTGGACCCTGACGTACGACTCCAACAATATCGCATGGTGCTCGCATAATCCCACTGACCGCGACGATCCATTCGGTTTCGTTTCCTTTCGCGCAGCGCTCACGTACAAATGCCCGGACGGCGCAGCACTTTCTGGCGATACGTGTACGACCACGACGACCGCCACGCTGAACTACAAATGCGATAACGGCACCCTGTCTGGCAGCAGCTGCTTGACCGACACCAGCACGCCGGCGAGCGTCACCTACACATGCGCCTCCGGCACCCTCTCGGGCAGCCAGTGCGTGACCACCACGAATACGCCACCCGAGACGGTGTATTCGTGCCCCGGGGGCGCCAGTCCTGTCGGTGACCAGTGCATTACTTATTCGACCCAAGTGAGCTGGATTAACAACTGCGCCCCCTACGAGCAAAGTGCCGGGGTTAAACTGGGAGATCCGAAATGATCCGACCGATCGTCGCCGCCATCGCGGCCGCCTGGCTACTCCCCTTTAGTGCCGCTGCCGAAAGCTATCCGCCTGGTGCGTGCAGTCTGGTGCCGGCCTCGCAAACGTGCGTCGACGCGACGCCGTGCAAAACCCTGACCGACGGCCGCATGGTGTGTCTGGCCGGAGCGACGTTGCCGGCCGGGGCGCTACCGCTCACCCATACCTGCTGGAAATACACCTACGAGTACGCCTGCGACGGTGCCGTTCCTGCGAACTCGTGCACCCCCTATGAAAACAATTCGGCCTGCTCGGTCATTACGAGCCTGTGCACCGACCACAAGGAAGAAAACGGTGCGTGCACTGCCTGGAACTTTACCTACAAGTGCCTGACGAGCGCGGCCGAGACAAGTACCCAGCTGGAATGCTCATCGGATCTGTTCGACACAAGCTCCATGACGGCGCCGGCCAATCAAAACAACACGTTCGTGAAGGCGGCCCTGGCGATGGAGATCGCGCGCCAGACGCAGGTGTATGCGGAGCCCAACCAAACCATTTTTAACGGCGTTCCTGAAACATGCACGAAAGGCTATTTTGGGCTCCGTAACTGCTGCACTGGAATACCCGGTGCCACGTCGAATCGCGGCTTCATGCAGAAGATGGCCGGGAACGCGGCCTTCAGTGTGGCCAAGTACGCGGGGGAGAAGCTCATTGATACCGCGTCTCCCTACGTGTTCGACGCGATGTACCAGAACGTCGAATACTTCTCGACCGGTCTCCTGATGTCGGTGCAAACAGCCGAGAGCGTCGTACTTCAGGACATGGGAACCGGCTTCGGCCAAGCGATCGGCACCAATTTCGCGACCCAGGGCGTGACCCTGAGCGCCTATGGTTTCACTTACGGTACCGGCACCCTCAACATGGGATCGGCGCTCCCTGGAACCATGGACCTTTCCAGCACGTTCGGCATGTCCGCCGGCGAAGGCTTCGTCACCTTCAACCCCTATGTGTTCGCCGCCCAGCTCGTCATCCAGTATCTCATGTCGCTTGCCCAGTGCAGCGAGGACGAAATGATGTTCCAGATGCACAAGGGAGCAAACCTGACCCATTTCGTGCGCGAAGAATGCACGAGCAGCGTGCTTGGTGGTTGTGTCGAGCATACGCAGCATCACTGCTCGTTCAATTCGGTGCTGGCGAAGATCATCAACATCCAGGGCAAGACGCAAATGGGGAAGGACGTCGCAGACTGCTCCGGCCTGACGCCAGAGCAGGTCAGCCAGCTCGATTTCACACAAATCAACTTCAGCGAGTTCACAGGCAAGTTGCTCGATGAAGCACAGGCCGGTCTTCCAACCGACGTCAAGGGCAACTACACCCCTGTCGTCGAGAACACCGACAAAGGCGCGCTGCAGAATCCAGGCAACGGCCTAGCCTATCCTCCCGGCGCCGCACCCGTTGCGCCGCCACCACCGACCACCCCCTAGTCGAATGAAAGGCACCCGATGAAAGTCTTCGATTCTTCCCCCGGACTCACGATAGAACAGCCGCGGCGCCGCTGGATCGGCGTCGCCCTCGCGATCGCATGTGCGACCTGCATCGCGCTCGGCTGCAGCCTGTTCTATCAACACACGAGCTATCAAAGCCAGCTCCAAAAGGCCAATCAGGACCTGGCCACTGCGCAGGCGAACGCAGCGGAGCTGCAAACAAAGCTCACAAGCATGACGGGAAAACTTGACGCTGCCGGCTCGACCGTTAACAGTTGCACAAGCAATCTCGCTGCCGAGACGTCGAAAGTCGCCGCATTCGCGAAACAGGCAGCAGCTTGCGAAGTCATCCGGCAAAAACTCCGACTGAAAGGCTAACGATGCGTGCTTTCGCTCTCCTGGTCGCTGGTATTCTTCCGTCCGTCGCTTTCTGCGCTCCTGCCCACTTCGATGTCGGGGACGCCCACATCATCGTCATCCGTCCCGTCGACAGTTGGGATCCGAACAAGACAACTGCCTCGTACTCGCTCGACAGCCTTCGCTCCAAGAATTTCGGCTTCCAATACATAGACGCCTCGGGTGCGAAGATCGTCCCCAGTTCCGGCGGCATGTTCAGGGAGAAGCGGGCAACGCCGTTGTCCGACGAAGTTTTCAAGATCATGGCCGGCAACGGTTTTGGTAACAAAGGTTCGCACGTGTATTTCGTCAGCGGTCCGATCAAGTTGCAGCCGGGCCAGATGGCCGATTTCACGCGCGCGCAGAACCAGCTGTATCGCGCCTCCGTGCATCAGCAAGGCGATCCCGCAAGTATGGGTTCGCGGGTCGCAGCAAAGCAGGCCGCCGGCGTTCTGGCGACGGCTGCGTTGGCCGGATTCGGCGTGCACAAGCTGGGCGATGCGGTCAACCTGTCGCAGTACAGCACCTTGTATTCGGACATTTCAAAACTGACCGGCGGGGCAGGCGCAGCCCTGCTACCCGTACCGCTGCCCGACTTCGACTTCTCGGGTTTCGCCGAAATTGAAGTCAGGCGGGTAACGGACAACGCGGGTCACATCGGAGAGATCGTCATAGCGTATCGCAAGCCGAAAACGGAAGCGAGCGAGCAAGCTGCCTTGGCGCAGGCGATTGCTGCCGCTGGGGGTGTCGGCACCACGCCACCGGAAGTTGAGACCGCGCGCGCCGCCGACTACGCGCAGCGCCTTTCGATCTGGGCGGAGTGCCAAGCGACACCGGGCTGCGTCCAACAATGACTTTCGCGCGCGAAAGCGAGACAGACATGAACAACGACACAGGTAAATTCCGCCGCGTCGCTTCGCGCGGTGCACGAGTGCTCAACTGGGCCACCTTCATCATCCTGTTTATTTGTATCGGTATCGCGGTCACCAATTGAGGAGCAGACAATGTTGCGGATTCACGATGAGGTGTTCGAACTCTCCGACCCCGGCCTGGCCACCGCATTGGCCTCCATTTACGGTACCAAGGTGCGCCCGTTTTGCATCTGTCGAACAGGCGGTGTGGAAATGTACATCGCAAAGATCTCCGGCAAGTATGCGGTAAAGCGCATGCCCAACACCGGTCCTGACCACGCGCCCGACTGCGACTCCTACGAGCCGCCAGCCGAGCTTTCGGGACTTGGTCAGCTGGTCGGAAACGCGATCGACGAAGACGCCGAGGAAGGCCTGACCACGCTAAAGCTCGGGTTTTCCCTGACAAAGGTCGCGGGCAAGAGCGCGCCCTCCCCTGGCACTTCCGAAAAGGACAGCGTCAAAACGGACGGGAACAAGCTTACCCTCCGCGGGACGTTGCACTACCTGTGGGAACAGGCTGGTTTCAACCGATGGTCGCCAGCGATGGAAGGCAAGCGGTCCTGGGCTGTAGTCCGCAAATACCTGCTCTTGGCCGCCGAGAACAAGATGGCCAAGGGAGGTACTCTGCTCGAGCGGCTGTACGTTCCCGAACCGTTCACTGCCGATAAAAAAGCGGAGATCGCGCAGCGCCGCATGTCGCGCCTGGCGAAAGCGTCGGCGCCTGCGGGAGCGACGCGCCAGTTGATGATCGTCGTGGGCGAAGTCGCCGAAATCGGCAAGGCCCGCTTTGGGTTCAAGATTCGATTCAAGCACGTGCCGGACTGCGACTTCATGATGAACGAGGACCTGCACACCCGTCTGCAGAAGCGCTTCGCTACTGAGATCGAGCTGTGGAATTCCAACTCAGCGAACGGGGTTCACCTGATGGCGATCGCAACGGTTGGTGTCGGCCACACCGGTGTTCCCTCATTCGAGGAGATCGCCCTGATGGCCGTCTCGCCCGGCTGGGTCCCGTTCGAGAGCCAATTCGAGCTGATGCTCCTGAATACGCTCGGAGAAAAAAAGCGTCGCTACGTGAAAGGCCTGCGGTACAACCTCGCGTCCACCAGCCCTCTGGCGACTCTCGTGCTGTCGGATACTGAACCGGATCCAACTGCGCTATACGTCGTACCCTTTGGCGCGTCGGAGGACTACCTGCAGGAGCTGGATCAGCTCATCGAGAATAGCAAACTGCCTTCCTGGAAGTGGGAGCCGGGAACTGCGGAGCTGCCCGCATTTCCTTCTGCGACTGCCCTAAAACCGTACCGGAAACAGCCAGCACTTCCTCCAGTCGAAAGTGGAATATAGACGAATAGAACGACACTTCCGCGAACGCGCGCTTCCACCCACAGCGCCCCCTTGGACCAGCTACTTGCAAGTCTTTACGGGAGGTGCTGCATTCGTTTCGCCGCTAAAATAGAAATAGGGTCTCTTTCGACCATGTCTCTGGGAAGTTCCATTGCTGTCCCGAGAGTCTGCACTACCAAGTCTTCCGGGTCATCGAATGAAGGATGCCATGGCCACGAGGTTGTCGAACTGGTTTCCAATGAACCACTCCGTACATGAGACAGATTTATGAGCGTGTCTGGTAGTACGCCGGGTAGGTTGATCTCTCGATGTTTGCCCCTTCGATCTTATTCCAGAAGCTAGCATTAAGCGCTTCCTCGACGGTGAACAGGCAAACAAACTTCTCTTCGTCAAAATCGTAGGTAACTGTCTCAATTCCTGGCATTAGTTCGCCCTTGTCCGTCTCCCAAAGCCATGCGCTGATGCCTTGCTTGAACTGCATACCGACCGTTGGCACGAACGGTAGCTCTAGATCATCTCGGACGTACAAGGCTACTACTTCGCCCTTCTTCACTTGTCGCACTAGCAGTTGCACTTTATGCAAATTCATATTTCCTCCATGTCAATAGTGATGCAATTACTGCACTGGTTAGAAATCAAGCAACGACCGTAGCTACTTACCTTTGTTCTTCCGACTGCCCGAACAGCAATTTTCCGATCCACCAGACTGATTGGCCGAAGTTAGAAATAAGCTGCTCACCTTGCCTCAAAGACGAACGACCCTCATCTATTCCGGCCAGCTTTAACGCGTCTTTAATTTTGGAACTGGTCGGATGTGCATCACCCAGTCGCATGTCATAAGCACCAGCAATCGGACCAAGCACGAGGCGAGCTTTTTCAAGGCCAACCTTCTGAGCCAAGATATCCTGAAGAAGCTTGATCGAACCAAGCTTCTCGCGGTCCGCATGAGTTGAGAGATTGCGAAGCGTACGGACATCAAGTCGCTCGGTGAACACGCGGACAATATCCTTTGCCAACCTCAGCAATGAAGCTTCATTCGTGCTCACGAAACGAGAAACTTGTTGCATTACTGCCCTATCGTCTATGTCGTGAGTGTACAGGTCAACATTGAAGTTCTGGCGAAAACCCGCCTGTAGCAAACGCATGCAAACGAATAGCAATTCTTCTACAGCGCGTGTAGTCGCAGGTTCAACTTTCACCTGCAACGCTAACAATTCACCAGACACTTTCCCATCGGGAACAACATTATGAGCAGCCCAAATGTGTTGCTCCCACGGGGCAAGGCGAGCAACGTCATGAGCATAGATGGTCATTAAATCTGAGGAGTTAATCCCAAAGTGGACTACATGACCAGATGTGGAATGAATGCCACCTGTTTCAGCCGTAGCCCAACTCAGGGAAAAGCCACGATGGTTGAGAAGCTCGTTCACAATGGCGGGACGAAACCAGAGCCATCGGCCAACCTCTTCGTGATTGAGGTCGGCAGACGCCACTCGTGTCCCGTCGGTCTCGACGATGAATTGAGGCAGATTCTTTTCGTCATCCCCCCGGACACGCACACTCTGCCCTTGATGTTCAATCCATTCGTTCCGAAAGAATTCGCTCTCTACCCGGACTCCGCTGTAACCGCTGCGATGGCCCTGAGCTTGCTCGTAGTCGGTATTGTCATTGTGTTCCGGCCCCATCACCGGAGCGTCTTCATCCTCGTCAACATCCGTTCGCCATACCCGGAACGAAGACCAACTGCCCCCATAAACGTGATCCAAGTCGCGTATCAAAAGCTCAAACTGTCCACCGTCTCTTTCCTCTTCGTGATCCTCTAAGCTCTCGTACGCACTACCTACCAATGCTGCAACATTCTCAACTCGTTGGCGGAGGTACGACAGGCGAAGCGAAAGATTCCTGGCCGCCAAATAATCCATCAGGAATTCTCGTTTGATTTCGATTAGGTTATGATTCCCTTGCTCATCAAAGGCTTCACGCGCCACGACAACGAAGTCTTCTTCCGGTCTCACCCAATTCTGTCCATCTTTTACTAGATGCATAGCAATAACTAGATCGGGATTCAGAATCCAGAGCGTACCCCCGACCACCGGCTGAGGATGCTCGAAGACGAGTTGAACCCCGATTGGTTCTTTATCGTTGTATTGGTACTGTTCAACAGAGGCGTAGTAGCCGTCCTCGTAAGCGTACGGTGTCCCACCTCGACCGATTCCAATGTCGCTCCACGTTAGCGTCTCAGCGAATTCCCGCTGCTCCTGCGGGAACGCAACGGAGCCACATCCGAAATACTCGCTAACGTAGGCAACATCCTTCACGTTGCCTTTCTCGTTCTCACGGGATTCCCTCAGAGGAATCCAAGTCGCGCTTGAGAACGATCGGCGCGTTTCCTTTGTTTGGAGAATCCAGTCCTTGTCCATTCCAAACCTCTATACAGTTGGTGAATTTCATATTTCCGTCAAAGAGCCTACATCACGGCATTTTCCATAGCTGAGCGCTAACTGGTTACTGCGCTGTTGAGACCGATAGCATACGTTGAGTCTGCCGTTTGGTCGACAAACTGGTAACAATCGACCGTTTGTGAACAGGTCTGTTGCCAACCGCTGAGATATGTTCATAAAATATGCCTTTGTCTTTTGCACATGTTCACATGTAAACTGAGCGTTATTGGACACTAATAGACACATGTGGAGAGCAAAATGGCGGTTTTCGGGTACGGTCGTGTAAGTACAAAGGAACAGCAGAGTGAGAATCAGCGCCTGGAGCTTGTGCGCGCCGGTTACGACGTGTCCTACTGGTTCGCCGACGAGGGTGTAAGCGGCAAGGTGCCTGCGATGCAGCGCGCGCAGTTCCGCATCCTGCTCGATAAGATCCGCGATGGTGAGACCCTGGTGGTGTCCAAGCTCGATCGCCTTGGCCGGGATGCCCAGGACATCGGCGCGACGATCAAGATGCTGGCCGCACGCCGCATCGAGGTCATCGTCCTGCAGCTAGGCAAACTGGACCTGACGTCCTCTGCCGGCAAGTTGATGCTGACCATGCTGGCGGCGATGGCTGAGATGGAGCGTGATTTGCTGGTCGAGCGTACCCAATCCGGCCTGGCACGGGCGAAGGCCGAGGGCAAGACCTTGGGGCGCCCAGCGAGTACGACGGATGAGCAGCGCGCGGCGATGATTTCACGGTTCAAGACAGGCGAGTCGATCAGCGCCTTGGCCCGGGATTACGACGTCTCGCGTGCCAGCGTGATGCGTATCGTGAAACCGAGTGCCATAGGCTCCGCTGCTGCTTGAATCCCAAAGTGCCCAAGGCCCTTTTTTAACGTCGAGGGAAGGTACTTGCTGCACTGGTTCGTAGCGATGCGAGTTTTGAGTTCGACTAAGAGGGTGTAGACAAAATCAAACTCGATAAGCCAGTCTATTGAGTAGCATACGCGCCTCCGCCAGCCACACCCAAGCGGCGGAGATATCGAGTTTGCGGTCGTGATGCATTACCGTCCGCCGCCAGCGTTCGGTCCACGCATGGGTACGTTCGACGACCCAGCGTTTTGGCTGAATCAGAAAGGCCACGTTACCTCCGCCGGCCGGTACGACAACTTGTTTCGAAGCGTGCAAGGTTCCCGTTGTACGATTCTCGGGATGCCGTACGACTTCGACGCGGATGCGGTGTCGCTGCTCGATGTCGCGAGCGCACTTACCGCTATAGGCACTGTCGGTGTAGAGCTTTTCAAGCCCTGGCGCCTTCGTGCACGCTTGGGCAACCACAGCGGCGGCAGCGTCTCGATCCTGCACGCTGGCGGCTGTAACAGTAAGAGCGATGACCAGGCCCATCGTATCGACGACGAGGTTGCGCTTTCGACCTTTGATCTTCTTGGCTGCATCGAAACCGCTCTCACCACCCTGCGGCGAGGCGCGATTGGATTGCGCATCAATGACAGCCGCTGTCGGCTCACCCGAGCGCCCCATGCGTGCACGCCATTGCTGGCGCAACCGATCCTGCATTTGCTCGAACACGCCTGCTGCGGCCCAACGCGCGAAGGCTTTATAGACGGCTTGCCAAGGTGGGAATGTAGGGGGCAATAGTCGCCAGGCGCAACCTGTGCGTAATACGTAGGAGCAGGCATCGACCAACCCCCGCCGGCTGTAGTGCGCCGGCGTGCCTCGCTGACCTGGCGTGCGCTCGAACAGGTCAGCAACCAATTCCCATTCGGCGTCAGTCAAATTTGTACTGTACGTAGGAACATCTTCGCGCCGGTGCGCGGCCGTGTAACCATAGCGCTTGGGACCTTTTGCCGCCGTGGTGAACACCCGTCGAATCGGCTTGAGCCGTACTATGCCTTGTGCCCGTAGTGCACGGCGGATCGTCGCTGTACACACGTGTACGCCGCAGCGGTGATGCAACTCGTCAGCAATCTCTTGCAGACTAGCTTGGGCACGCTCCGTCACGATATCGTGTAGGGCTGCAATATGCTCAGGCTTCAATGCTGGCGGCCTGCCGCCAGCATTGGCCTGCGGCTGCGAGTCGGGGAGAGATTTTGTTGCCATGGCATCCTCCTTCCACACCCAAGAAGCATGCCACAGTTAAGTTATTGATTTCGTCAACACCCTGTAAGAACGCCTAACAAAACCCTCTAGTTGCTCAGTAGGCAACAGCCGAGTACACTGAGCAGTGCCGACCGTCCGCTATCGGCCTATTGCGTTGAAAAACTCGCGGACAAGAGCAGACCTGATTAAGTAACTGTACAGGAAAGAATCGCGGCGTAGCCAACGCTGTGTTCGCTTAACTCATCGCTAGTTTGATGTCTTGTTTTGGCAGAAGCAGCTTTTTGGCCATTCGCCGAAGGTTTTGGGCCGTTGCCGCTAAAAGAAACTCATCATGGGCACCGCTGGGGCCACGCAAGCGTAATTGGCCGAGTTTAAGGATGCGTTTGAGGTGGGCAAACAGCATCTCTACCTTCTTTCGTTCACGGCGTGACTGGCGGTAAGCTTCTGTCTTGCCGATAGCGCGAGCGATATCGCGTGCAGGCTCCTGCGGGCTGCGGTCGATCTTTCGGGCGACCATGTTGGGGCAGCACTTCGGTTTCAACTCGCAAACCTGGCAGTCGTACACACTGGCCCGATAGCGAAACGGTGTTTTCGCCTGGCCTCGCCGGGGCGGCCTGAGATGGTTGCCGGCAGGGCAAACATATTGGTTGTTTTCGACGTCGAAGATGAAATCGGTACGGCTAAAAGTGCCGTCGTGATGCTCTGATTTATCCCACACTGGAACGTGCGGGACGATCCCTTTTTCATCAACCAGCCACCCTAACATTGCGGCGATACCGTAGTTCGTATCGCCCACCAGTCGCCGCGGTTTGATGGCGAACTTTTCCTCGACACGATCGATCATCATTTTGGTCGCTTCGACCTCGGCCATTTTATTCACGGCCGATGCCTCGACGTCGACGATCAGTCCCGCTTTCAAATCGATCAGGTAATTTGTCGAGTAAGCAAAAATAGCCGGCCCGGCAGCGGCAGTCCAGGTCGATGCTGGATCGGTGAGCGATATTCTTTTCGGCACGGGCGCCACTGGATTTGCCTGCTCCAATGCGGCCAAATATTCACGCACTGGCCGGCTTGCCTGCTCGGGATCACCCCAGTCGATACTGGCATTTCCTGGGCAAGAGCGGTGACGGTGGGCGTCAGCCCTGATCATGCTGGCATCGGTCGCAAAACCCTCTCCTTGCACCAGGCCTTCGGCCATGCAGCGTCGAAGCACCGAATCGAACAGTTGGCGAAAGGCGTCGTGATCGCGGAAGCGACCATGCCGATTCTTCGAGAAGCTCGAGTGATCCGGCACCTTGTCTTTCAGGCCGAGACGACAGAACCAGCGGTACGCGAGGTTCATGCTCACTTCTTCGCACAGTCGCCGCTCCGACCGAATTCCGTAGCAGTAGCCGATGATGAGCATGCGGGCCATCAGCTCGGGATCGATCGATGGCCGGCCGGTATGGCTGTATGAATCAGCAAGATTCGCGCGAAATTTGCTGAGGTCGAGGTAGCGGTCTACCGCCCTCAACAAGTGGTCTTCGGGAACATATTCGTCTAGACTGACCGACACGAACAGCTCCCGCTTCGTTGCCTGGCGTCCCATCATCGCAATCTCCTTATTCTTGACCTGTTAGACACCAACAGGCTAGAGAGATCGCGAACTCAAGCGGACTTTTTCAACGCAATAGGCCAATAGCGGACGTCAGGTAGTGACATACCTGCATCCGTCGAAAATGGTCTTGCCGGTGTTCGACGACGCAATAAAAAGCCGCCAAGGATGCAGGAACCGGGCTTTGGCGAGTCTGGGCTGATCGGGCAGGAAGCAGGGACAGGGGGGGCATTGCACTTCTTTCCCCTGCGTCACCCTGGCAGCATCGACGATTGCGTGTCACCAATGGCGACCAGTTGATGATATAGCTGCGGTATCATTCGGGATGTCTACTCATAAAAAATTGCTTGCCGCTACGGTCACAGAGTCCTTGGAGCATCTGAGAACCGTGTACGGCGAACACACTAATCTCGTGTGCGTTGTTCGCTTGGAGGATGCCTTAGCGGCCTTGGACAACGGTGTAGATGCTGTTATTTGCAACGTCCATTTTGACGACGGGGCCTTGTTTGATCTGCTCAGAACCGTGCGCGCCCACAAAACTGCACGCGATATACCGTTCATTGTCATCGATGCTTCGTCTACAACGACATCACCTGCGATAACGCAGAGCATCAAGATCGCGAGTACGGCACTTGGTGCGAATGATGTGATCCAGATATCGAAGTGGATTGCAGAGATGGGGATTGGCGCAGCTGTTCTCAGGACTCGCGCTATCGTGCTCGGTTACTTGGGGCATGAACCTGCGTAACTCATGACTGTTCAGACGCATCTGCAGTTTCTTTATGAGTCATGCGCGGAGGCTACAGGAGCTGGACCTGGCGCCACGCCGTGATTTAAAGCTGTGCCAGAACTCTTGAGGTGACCCTAGTGCGGCTGTTCATGTGACCAGGTAACGACAACCGCGCGTTCGGTGAGGTCCTCATCAGCCATAGAATACCGAGTACGTTCTTCAGCCGTGAGCGTGACAATTTGGAATTGATCAGGCGCTTCCTTCGTCAGGCTAATCCATTCATCACGAGAGACTTGTTGACCCGTAGCGGCTGGTACCCCTCTCCAGAGACCTGTCTCCCCATCTGCCACTACCTTGTAGAGTTCGAGCATTTTGGCCATGGGAAGGTTTGATTGTGATGATTTCGGGATAATGACGGGCTAGAGTATGAAGCATCAGGTGTCTTGTCAATCCGTACTTTCCTCGAGGTCTTCGATCCCGCCCGTAGTGATTCACGGGAACGCTTAGCATTGCTATTGAGTGGGCAGCTGAAACGGGGGATACGACTGCACCAGCATCCATCCACCTATTCAGCTAGGCGAAACGCTGGGAAAATATAGTGGAATCCTGACGGGGCATCCGCGCCAAGATGAGACACGCTGATTAGCTACGCTCGTGTGTGCTTTCGACGAACTAAAGCGCTTGGCTGTGTAAATCGGCAAATGCACAGGAAGGCTAGAAAGGAAGGTCATGCACGAGCTGTAGGACAGCGCCGACATTCGCCGGCTTGGTCAAATGTTTGTCGAAGCCTGCTGCAACAACGCGCGTCCTTGTTTCAGCGTCATTCCAGCCCGTGAGCGCCGATATATAAATCTTAGCTAAGCCGGGTTCGGCGCGCAGTGCGACGGCGACTTCATACCCATCCATTTGCGGCATGCCTAGATCCAGGAACACGATCTCAGGCTGGAAGGATTTGGCGAGAAGAAGGCCCTCCATACCGCTGTTAGCGACAGCGGTATTGTGTCCGTGCGCCGAGATGAGCATCGATAGAAGCAACGCGGCATCGAAATTGTCGTGAATAATCAGGACGCGGCGTTTCAGGGTAGCGCTTTCTGTGCTCATAAATGTTCGATATATTTAGTGCCCATGAAATGCATCGAGGCTGCAAGTTATCGTAAATTTACCATATCTTTAAATTCACAATTGGCATAATTAAAGTCGAGCATTCTCTCGATCATGTTAGGCCGTGAGGTTTATAAGCTTTCGAGAATGACCTGCAAATCCTGAAGCTTATAGGGCTTTGGCAGTGAGTGCGACGGAAAACTTAAATGCTCCACGACGCCATACCCAGAGGTGAACACTATTTTCAAGTTTGCATCTGACGCGATTGCCTGCCGTGCGAGTTCTTTACCGCTCATACCGGGCAACCCCACGTCGGTCAATAGGATATCGATGTGCTTCTCACGCATTCGGTTCAAGGCTTCTTCGCCCGATACGGCACTCAATGCCGTGTAACCCAATGCCTGCAATAATTCGCAGAGCATTTGCCGCGCATCGTCGTTGTCTTCAACCACTAGGATGGTTTTCGGTCCAGTCAGCACAGGAAGCACACGATTGGCCCCTTGCAGCTTGGGTTCCTGTGGAGGGTTCAGTGGCTCTCCCGGAACCACCAATAGCGAACGAATTTTTTTTGCAAGATCTTCGCGCCGATAAGGCTTGCTGATCAGCTCGACGCCCGCATCCAGTCGTCCGCCGTGAACAATCGCATTCTGCGTATACCCGGAGGTGAACAATATCTCAATGCCGGGATGAAGTTCCCTGGCCTGTCGGGCAAGGTCGGTGCTGCGCACCGGGCCAGGCATTACCACGTCGGTGAACAGGAGGTCGACCGGAATTCCGCTTTGCAGCACATTCAATCCGCCCTGGCCATCGCTGGCCTTGAGTACAACATAGCCGAGCTCGGACAGAATGTCGACAACGGTCGTGCGTACGGCCGGATCGTCCTCGACAACCAAGATAGTCTCCTTGCCACCGACCGTAGGCAGGCGCCTCAAATCGGTTACCTCCGCCTCCACTTGGTGAATCCTTGGCAGGTACACCTTGATTGTAGTTCCGATGCCCGGCTCGCTATAAATCTTGATGTGGCCTGACGACTGCTTGACGAAGCCATACGCCATGCTTAAGCCCAGGCCGGTCCCCTGACCTTCGGGTTTAGTCGTGTAAAAGGGTTCGAAAGCGTGTGCCGCTACCTCTGGCGGCATGCCCCCGCCAGTATCGGAGATGGCCAGCATGACGTACTGGCCGGCTGAGGCGTCGGCGTTGGTGTGGGCATAGTGATCGTCAAGCAGCGCATTGCCCAGCTCAATCGTCAGCCGGCCCCGGCCGTCCATGGCGTCGCGCGCATTGATCGCTAGGTTGAGAATGACATTTTCGAGATGGTTGCGATCAACCATTGCCGTCCACAGGCCGCCGCCGATCACCGTCTCGATCTCAATGGTCTCGCCGAGCGCACGGCGCAACAGGCCATCCATTTCGCGCACGATACGCACTAGGTTCGTTGGCAGCGGCTTGAGTGGCTGCTTGCGCGCGAAGGCCAGTAGTTGCGATGCCAGCTTAGCGCCGCGCTCGACGGCCGTAGCAGCCATTTCTAATCGGTCTCTCACCGTCGTCGCGCCGTGGAACTGTTCCTTCAGCAAATCGAGGTTGCCGCCGATGACTTGCAAAATATTGTTGAAGTCGTGCGCCACGCCGCCCGTCAGCTTGCCCAAGGACTCAAGCTTCTGCGCCTGATGCAAGGCTTGCTCGACGTTCCTGAGGGAGGCAGTCCGTTCCTCGACCATGCGCTCGAGTTGAATCAACATCGAGCCGGTCATGCGATGCTCTTCGCGTTCGACTTCAAGCAAGCGGTGACGTTCGGAGGTGTCGCGGATCACGAGCGTCACACCTACGAGTCTTTGTTGCCGGTCGTACACTGCCGAGCAGCCGACCTCGAGGAACATGGATTCGTCCCTATACTGGTAGACAAGCTCACACCGCACCGTACCGGCGCGCTCCACGCTGGCCACAGCCGAACCGAGTTCGGCCGACCAGAACGGCAAGCGCGCAAGCTCCGTACCCAGCAGCTTTGTTCCATCCAGGCCGAGCAATTGCAGCACGCTCGCGTTCCAATACAGCACCCTTCCATTTTTATCTGCAGCGATGATACTTTCGCCTGCCTGAGCTAGGAAGTTGGCCAAATAATGCTCGGACATCATGTGCCGCGACTCGTCGACGTCCGCAACCGTTCTTGCCGCCAGTTTGAGGTTGGCGCGATCAAGCGTCATGCGCAGTTTAGTGCGCTTGCGCGTCGCCGCAACGGCGTTTTCGACTTGATGCGGCAGGGAGGCATCGCCGTCCTCGCTTAAAGACCAGTGAAAGCCGAGCATCGGGGCATGACTCAACGCCTTGCGGAATTGCTCGATCCCCTCCTGGCGCTGGACAAACAGAATATGGGTGTCCGCCCACATGGCGCGCAGACCACGTCCGATGCCAACGGGGTGCGTGAGGTCCGGGCCGAGGATCACGATTACTGGCGCTCCCTCCTTCTCCCCGACGTCGCGCGCCCATTCGAGCACTTCCTTTTCCGAACCGATGGTGGCGCGCAAATCGCATTGAGCAGCAACCTGCTCGAGCTGGGCGGTCGACGGGGCGCCGGCGTGGGCGACGATGAGTGCGCTTTTGAAATCCACCGATGGCCTTTACAACAGCGGTAAGCCCAACAGGGCTCGGCCGGTCCATGTGCGCAATATGTCGGTGGTCGGCGACATCACGTGACTAGCGCGCGCATCGCGCATTATCTGCGCGACCCGGCTGTTTTCCCGGTAGGCCGAGCCGCCACAGATAGTCATTGCATCGTTCGCAACCCGCACGGCGGTGTCGCCCGCATCAGCTTTGCAGGACAGCAGAAAAGGAAGCGCATCGGCCAACCCCAGATCGGCGCGGCGCGCGGCCTCGCGCACTAAAGCTCGCGTCTTTTCGACCGACATCCACATGTCAGCATAGCGTGTCTGCAGTGTCTCGATCTCGGCGAGCGATTGCCCAGAATGACTGAAGCGGCGCGAGCGCAAGTGCGCGCCGGCAGCGTCCAGCGCAGCTTGTGCGACACCCAGATAAGTGCCGGCCATAGCCATTAAGAAATACGGCGCCACCACTTCGAACACATACCAGACCTGATCCCCCTGAGTGCCCAGCAGGTTCTGCAGGGGAACCCGCGTATTCTGAAAAGCTAGCCCACGCGAGGAGTTACCGCGCATGCCGAAACCATCCCACGGCGCTAACCACTGCGTGTTCGCCGTGTCCGCATCGACGATCAAGCAGCTGAAGTCTCCAGTGTCATCCTCATCCGACTGGGCTACTGTGGATACCACATACGAATCCGCGTGACCGCCATTTGTTATGAACTGCTTGGTGCCGTTCACCACGAACTCACCGGCTTCGACCTGCAGGCTGGTCTGAGGCAGGTAAAAGTGGCTACCGCTGCCACTTTCTGACAGCGCCAGGGTGGTCATGTGCCTACCAGCCGCGATGGGGCGCAAATAGGCTTCCTCATGGAAAGCAGTCGCTTTCGCTGCAATCACCGCCGTGCCGACGCAATGCATACCGAAACACAAGGCCGAGGATGGGCAGGCGGCGCCAATTGATTCAGTCAGCATGCTTAGCGCAAGCAGGCCTTGACCATGTCCACCAAAGGCCGCCGGAACCTGCAGCCCAAACAGTCCCGCAGCCGCCAAGGCGCTCATGGAATGCTCCGGCCAGATACCTTCTCTGTCGACGCGCTCCGCATAGGGAGCGATGTCGGCTTGGACAATGGTATTAGTGAGGGTCAGTAACTCAGGAATTTTGGAGTGAACGAAGTTGTCCATGGAATGGAATCAAAGGGGGTTCGGGATCGCCATGGCACGGGCAACGAAGAAAAGGAATTATATCGTGTATAGAAAAATACACGCCAGAGACATGCGTACGGGACGGTACAGAGCATTGGGAAATTTCACTGTGGCCTGTCAAGGTGTTGAACGACCGTATATGGACTCCTCCTCGTTTGCAAACAATCCGTCGTCAGGCTGTGAGGTACGACTGCTCACGT